>NZ_JAYKBU010000014.1:0-68306 GCF_035282625.1 Capnocytophaga sp. G2
ACTTTTATTTCATCTGTAAAAATAAACAACATAGAAGGACGACAATTTGTTTGTGAAGCAAAGTTAAAGGACAAAGCTTTAGCTAAAGAATAAATTTAGAAAGTGTTCATTCCAAAGTGCAAAATTTGCACTTTGGATTGCACTTTGGAGGACAAACCTCAACTTTTAGAGAGTAGAGTATTGACAAGTTTGTAAGAAATTAGAGAGAATTTATTAAAAACTATTTAAATACAAAGAAAATGACAAAGAATATTACTATTTGGATTTTTAGTATGCTGTTTTTACTGATTACTTGTGCGGGTATCAAAGATTTTTATCAAACAATGACCTACGACGAAGTTTATATTGGTAGCCATTTTGGAGCAGGGGGACTGATTTATTTCAAAGATTATCCTTTATTATTAGCTGTTCTATTTGGTATTACGGTATTCTTGCCGCCTATAAGTGTTGTTATGGTACTATTCTTTCGCAAGAGGATAGCCGTTTCTATAATGGGGTGTGCACTTATAGCCATGGTATTTCTAGAGGTCTATACCTTTTGCTTTCGCAATCGTTGGCAATTATTAGGAGAACAAACCTCTGTATTTGATATAATAATCTTAGGGATTTATCTTTTATACTACTTATATCTTTTGTTGCTAAAAAGGAAACATATCATTAAGTAATACAAATTTACACTTGGGATTACACTTTGGAAGAAACAAACCATTAAGTAAAAAAAAATAACTATCATTATGACGACAATCTTTAATTTTGAACTTTTTAAAAAACGTTTAAACCTCTATTTAACCAAAATAAAAGCCCTTGGTGGCGAAACTGATCCTTTTACTATAGCAAAACCCGCTACAGAAGCTGAAGTGAAAGCCGTAGAGGAGCAATTAGGCTATACTTTGCCCTCGCATTTTCGAGAAGTAATCTTGGAAAATACTGCTCATTTGGATTTTTATTGGAGTATTTACGAATTTTTAGAAAAAAACGAAGATTTTTTACCTGAAGGATTAGTTGAAATCTTTCGCGGACAGTTGCTTTTTGGATTGGATTTGCTTTTGGATTATGAGGACGATCGTAAAGGTTGGGTAAAAGAGGTATATCCCGATTACAATAATGAATACGACCGTGTTTGGCATAATAAAATGTCCTTTCACCAAGTAGGCAACGGCGATTATATTGCTATTGAGTTAGAACCTGAGAACTATGGAAAAATAGTGTATCTCAGCCACGATGGGAGTGAGAATCACGGGCTTTATATAGCTGATAATTTTAAGGAATTCCTGATGAACTACGCTACTATTGGCTGCACAGGGGGTGAGGATTGGCAATGGGAGCCCTTTTATACAGAAGGCAAAGGTATAGATCCCACCTGTAAGAACGCCCAAGCGTGGTGTAAGGTATTGGGGATAGACCTAAAAGAGTTGGAGGGGTAAAACAATTAAAACATTACAGTTATGTCAATGGAGCAAAAGGACAAAGAGCAATTGGAACAGTTGATTGCTTCTGAAAAGTATCAGCAAATATTGGATAGGCTTTGCTCTATGATAGATATGGTATTCGAGGAAGAGATGCCGAACTTTACCGTACTGAATTATACGCATAAAGCGCTAAAAGATGTAGGTGTTACCTTGGAGGAAATCGTCCCAGTAGCATTGACGGATGATCATTTCTTGAACTTTACCATTCTCAAGATGGATCATATTAAGAGTGGGAAAACAATGTATTTCAACAAGGATTTCCTCATTCGTAATATGATAGAATTTTATTTTCTAAAAACCAATGTCAAAGCACTACCTGATTATTTGAAGAAAGTAGGACTAAAAGGCAAGTATGTTACCTCACTAAAAAAATGGTTTACAGAGTCTACTAACACGGAGCTTGTTGCCGCAGTTTCTACTCATCTTAAAGAACTCAAAGAGAAAAGAGAAAGAGCAGAGGATATGCCCACACAAACCGCTACTCTAAAAGATTGGGAGCGACTTTCATCTATATATCCCAAGCTCACCAAGCAGGTGCTGAAGGATTTTGATGAATATAATGTTATTACCGCAGGTATTCCTTTGGAGGAGATTACCCAAAAGAGTCAAGACTTGGGTGTTGTCTTCTCTGAGGAACTTACTTTGTTCTTCCAGCATATAGGCGAACTCAGATTGGAGGGAGTAGAAATTCGCTTTACCGACTTATATACCGATGAGTTCAATGGCAAAGACTATTTAGTGCTTGGAGAGTTTTGGAAATACGCCGACGGCGATAAGTTGCTTTATGATCTCGACACTCAGCAGATACTTTGCTTTGCCCACGAGTACGCCAAACCCAAGGTTATCAAACAAGCTGATACGATGACCGATTTTGTAGAAAAGAAATTAGTAACATATTTAAAATCATAGTAAGAGAGATTATGGGCATCGTACTCCGACAATCATTTAAGAATGTAGTGGCTACCTATTTGGGGTTTGCCATAGGGGCGTTGAACACCCTTTTCTTATTTACCTATTTCCTTTCCAAAGCGCAATATGGCTTGGTAAGCTATGTTACTTCCACTGCCACCATTCTGTCCCCTCTTGTCGCCTTTGGGGTGAACAATACCTTAGTGCGTTATTATACTGCTTATCGAGATAAGAAAGAGCAAGTGCAATTCAACCTGATGCTTTGCTTTTTGCCTTTGCTCATCATTGTGCCTGCCACCTTTGTCGGGGTAATTGGGTACGAACAGATTGCACAATGGCTTTCGGCTAAAAACGAAGAAGTGCGCGATTACGTTTTTCTCATCTTCCTCACTTCCGTAGCGATGGCTTACTTTGAAATTGCTTATGCGTGGGCGCGTGTACAGCTAAAAACTGTCTTTGGCAATTTCCTAAAAGAGGTATTCCATAGGGTAGGGGTGATGTTCCTGCTGTTAGCCATTTATTTGCAGCTCATCGACTTTCACCAACTGATAAGGGGCGTATTTTGGGTCTATGCCTTGCGTATGCTCTTGATGTTTGTTTTCGCTTTCTATGTACGTCGACCGCAATTTGCTTGGGGGTTGCCTAAGAACAAGAAAGAAGTCTTTTTGTACAGCCTTTTTGTGATTTTATCGGGGTCGATAGCTTCTGTATTGATGGATATTGATAAGTTTATGCTCAACCAATACTTGCCTATCGGCGAAATAGCGGTGTACAATGTAGCCATTTTTACAGCTACGGTGATTGTCATTCCGTATAGGAGTATGTACCAGATTGTGAGTCCTCTGACGGCACAATTTATGAATCAAAGCAAGTCAAAAGAGCTATCCGACCTGTATAAGCGTAGCACCGTGAATACTTATTTTGTGAGTATGGTGATTTGTGTGCTTATCATCGTCAACGCCCAGCAGTGTTATGCTCTTCTACCTGATAAGGATTACAGCACAGGACTCACGGTGCTTATCATCATATCGATAGTAAAGCTATCGGACGCCTTAGTAGGTTTCAGCAATGCGGTATTACTCAATTCACCTTACTATCGCACCGTATTGTTTTTGGGTGTTTTTTTGGTCATAGGCACCATTTTAATGAATATGTGGCTCATACCACTTTATGGCATCAATGGGGCGGGATTAGCAACCCTAATCGCTTTTAGTTCGTATAACCTACTCAAGTCGGTTTTTGTTTATCGCAAATACAACTTGCAGCCTTTTTATAAAGAAACGTTACAGACCACCCTCTTTGGTATTATAGCCATAGGAGGTTCCTTCTTTTGGGACTTTCCGTTTCACCCGCTTTTTAATATTGTACTCAAGTCATTACTTATTGTAGCTTTTTGGGTATTGGTACTTATCAAATATCGTTTATCAGAGGATTTAATAAAAAAACTAAGATAGATATGCATCCACGTATAAAAAACATTCTTGAAAATTACACTTATCCTATTATCAAATCTATTACTTACCCTAATGGTGATATGCTTGTTTTGGAAGGACAATGGATTAAAGAGAAGTATCACCTAAGAATTTTGTGCAAATCGTCCTTAGATAGTTATTTTTCTTATAACGAAGAGGATTATGTCTCTAATCTCTATCCGAAAATTATGGTAGAGAATGCCCAATATAAAATTTATGGAGGCGAATGTAGTTGGGAAGGAGATGGTTTTATTTATATTATCCATAAAGAGAGTAGCGAACTCTTATGGTTTTTGTTTTTGGATAATAGCGAGTATTTTAAGGAAGCCTATTTTGAGGATACAAAACATATAATCGCTCGTTCTGAACTTGGCTTACAACTAAGAATTCCTATTAATGAACCTGAAAAACTAAGTGTAATAAAATGACTTTAGAAGAGATAAAAGCAATTGTCTATTACATTCAAGACTTACAAGCCCTTTGGAAAGAAGGCTATAATGCTAAAAAAGTAGGAGATTATACTTCCAATTTTATATGCAAAGACTTCAGAGACTATAATACCACAAATGAGCTGTGGGAGGTTATCAATGAGTTACAGTTTATGAGAGAAGGAGAAGAATGGGAAAAAACTAAAGAAGAAGTAGAGACTCTCATTCAAGAGAAATTAGGAATTAGAATTTGCGACCCTATCAGTATACTTTCTTATACAACTAAGTTGTTTATAGAGCGCCTTACCTATGATTTCTCAACTGATTCACTAGTTTTATCATTTATTGAACAGATAAAAGAGCTTATTACTTATCAAGAATATACTTTGGCATTGGAAAACTTACTGAAAAGCCTTTTGGAAAAATGTATTTTTATTCCAAGAGATACTTTGGCTATTTTGGATAACATAGAAGATACTCAAATTCAGCGATTACAACAAGCATTATGGGGAGTGTAGAGAATGTTTAGGGTAGATTAAAGATTTTGGAAAATGAATGAGAATCTCCAAAATAATTTGTATTTTTTTCTTTTACTATGGTTGTTATTTGTCTGTACCTATGAGGCTTTAGCAGCTTATTCAATTGATGATATAGTCTCTATTATACAGAGGTTTGATAATGCGATATGGGATTCTCTTGTTTATTTATTTAGTATTGGCGTAGAAAATGATCCATTTTTGTTAGTATTGAGTAAAATAGCCTTTTTCTTTCCTTTGATTTTTCTTTTTGTAGTTCCTTATTTTTTAGGGCGAAAGAAAGAGGGGGAAAGCTATTTTTATCATTATAACATTCATCGTGAGAGCTATTATCTTTTAGTAGATGTGATTACTTTGGTCGTTTATGCGATACTCATAATACTAGCTTTTCTCTTTTCTTTTGGGGTGCTCACCTCTTTGCCTTTATTTTTGTTTGTCATTGCCTTTAGGGTCTATCAGTATAGAAAGAAACTTATTTTCAAAGAGTGAAATAATTATGAAAAATAAAATCAAATATTGTATCATATTCTTTGTTGTAGCAAGTGTTCTAAATGCTCTATTAACATTAGGGGGAGGTTGTGCTACTTTTTGTTTTTTCAGGACGAATTGTTATAATGCAACCTATCCTTATCACCTGATAGGGTTATTTACTATAGCCTTAGGGCTGAGTATGTATCTTTTGGATGCTGTAAAGAAAAGTAGCATTGCTTTCTATATAAAGTTCTATTTGCTTTGGTTAGAAATGTCAGTTTTATTCTCTGTCTTTTTTTGGGCTTATGTCGGTTATTCTTCTATGACTGATGTCATAGATAGGTTACTCCATAATTTTTTTGAGATGTTTATAATCGCCAATATGGTGATGCTCTTTTCGTTTCCGTACAATGTATGTATGTTAGTACTGTCTTTCCTCTTAATAAGGAGATATATTAAGTAGACATAAGTTTTAAACTATTGGAAAGGTGCTACAAGTAACCAAATACCACTGCTTGAAAAAGCAAACAATGAATACCATCTTTAGAATAAAAAATTGAGGGGTCAAAATTATTTCTTATCTTTGCCTTTCCTTTAAAAGTGAATAAGGAACAGTGAAAAGTATCTCAAAAACTGAAAAACAAAGACTAATTATTAATAACTAATAATTAATATATGTATCTTATTATTTTAACCTATCAAAAAAACCTTACAGAGGTTGAAAAACACTTAGAAGCACATCGCGCTTACTTAGATAAGCATTACGTCTCAGGACATTTTATTGCTTCAGGAGCACAAGTGCCCCGTCAAGGAGGGGTGATTTTGTGTAAGGCAGACAGTAGAGGAGAAGTAGAGGCGATCATTACTCAAGATCCTTTTTATAAGCATCAAATAGCTTCTTACCAGATTATTGAATTTATCCCTACAAAATATGCAGAGAGCTTTGGTAAATTATTGTAAATAAGCGAAAACTTAATTTGAAACTCAAACTTAGAACAAATGATGGACTGGCAACACTTGCTTTCCTTGCGCAAACAAGGAGATAAGAACACTCGCTTGCGGAGTAAGGAAGACCCTACTCGGCTAAGCTATGATGTGGATTATGATCGTATTGTCTTCTCTGGAGCTTTCCGTAGCCTACAGGACAAGACACAAGTAATTCCACTTTCAGGATCTGGCTTTGTACATACACGCCTTACCCATAGTATGGAGGTTTCTGTCGTGGGGCGCTCTCTGGGCCGTGCTATAGGGGCAAAAGTACTTCAGAAATATCCTTATCTTAAGGAATTAGGTTATCAGATGAATGATTTTGGTACCATTGTGGCTTCTGCAGCTTTGGCACATGACATAGGTAACCCACCCTTTGGACATAGTGGAGAGAAGGCTATAGGCGACTTCTTTCGTTATCATGAGGGCAGTATCCTTAAGGGACAAATCTCTGAGCGAGAGTATGCTGACTTGTGTAATTTTGAAGGTAATGCTAATGGCTTTAAAATCCTTACCGAAAGCCGTGCTGGCGTACAGGGTGGTTTACGTCTTACCTATGCTACCTTGGGGACTTTTATCAAATATCCTAAGGAATCGTTACCTGTGAAACCTACTAAAGCAGTTTTTGATAAAAAATATAATATTTTTCAATCCAATAAGGAGTTCTTTTATGAACTTGCTCAAGAACTTTCCTTACTTCCCATGGGAGAAGGGGATGAGTTGCGTTATGTACGGCATCCTTTAGCCTTTTTAGTAGAGGCAGCGGATGATATTTGTTATACTCTCATTGACTTTGAAGATGGCATTAACTTAGGATGGATTCCCGAAGATAACGCTCTAGAGTATCTTATACAGCTTATTCGAGGTAGTAAAATTGCCCCAGAGAATATTACTCATAAATACTATCAACTTGCCCATAAGCAGGATAGAATAGCCTATTTGCGTGCTCTTTCTATTGGTACTCTTATTACCGAAGTAACAACTCTTTTTGAGGAAAATGAAGAGTCCCTTCTTAGGGGGGATTTTACCACCGCTCTCTTGGACAAAAGTAAATATAAGAATCAAATAAATGATATCATTGATCTTAGTATTAATAATATATATCAATCATCACAAGTAGTAGAGAAGGAGTTGGCAGGTTATGCTATCCTACAACATCTGCTAAGAGTTTATTTTACAGCAGTATATCATAATTGGCAAGGGAGTACCTCCTCTTATGACCATATTATTCTCAAAACGATTCCTTCACGATATCTCTCCAAACAAGAGAGCCTATATGAGTGTGTGCTTTCTATTACCTGCTATATAGCTAGCCTTACAGATACTCAAACTACTAAGTTACATTCTAAACTTATTGGAATTCTTTAGTCATATATTTTAAGTGAAAAATTATTAAAAGGATATTCAGTGATATGATGGATAAATATTTCTAATAGAGTCTGTTTTTATTTGTCAAGTTCTCTAAAAATCACTATTTTTGCAGTCCAATAAACATATAAATTTATGGCTAAGAAAGTACGGGTGCGCTTTGCACCCAGTCCTACAGGACCGTTACATATAGGAGGGCTGCGTACCGCCCTCTTTAACTATTTATTTGCTAAAAAACATGGTGGGGATTTCCTCTTGCGTATTGAGGATACTGACCAAGTGCGCTATGTGGAAGGGGCAGAAGACTATATTATGGAAGCACTTGCTTGGTGTGGTATTACTTATGATGAAGGTGTAGGTAAAGGAGGAGAACATGCCCCTTATCGCCAAAGCGAGCGTAAGGCTATCTATGCCGAGTATGCCCAAATGCTCTTGGACAAAGGCGATGCTTACTATGCCTTTGATACTGCGGAAGAGTTAGATGCCCAGCGAAAGAACTACGAACAGCATGGAGAGACATTTATCTATAATTGGCATAATCGTCAGAACTTGACCAATTCTTTTTCTCTTTCTCCAGAGGAAGTAAAAGAAAGATTGCAGCGTGGAGATGCTTATGTAGTACGCTTTAAAATGCCACAAGAAACCCTTACCCTGCATGACCTTATTCGTGGTGAGGTAGTAGTGGATACCAAGCTCTTGGACGACAAGGTACTCTTCAAGTCCGACGGTATGCCTACCTATCACTTAGCTAATATTGTGGATGACCACCTGATGGAGATTACCCATGTCATTCGTGGGGAGGAGTGGTTACCTTCTATGGCACTGCATGTGCTTATGTATAGAGCTTTTGGCTGGGATGCTCCACAATTTGCCCACTTACCACTGATCCTTAAACCTGCAGGTATGGGAAATGGTAAGCTTAGTAAGCGCGATGGGGACAAAATGGGCTTCCCTGTATTTCCTTTGGAATGGGTGGATCCCGTAACCAAGAATATATCTAAAGGTTATCGTGAGGATGGTTATTTGCCTGAAGCCTTAGTGAATTTTCTTGCACTATTAGGTTGGAATCCAGGAGTAGATCAGGAACTATTTTCAGTGGCAGAACTTATTGCCCTCTTTGATTTAGAAAAAGTTAATAAAGCGGGAGCTCACTTTGATATAGAAAAAATAAAGTGGTTCAATCACCAATACCTAAAGAAGATGCCTTTAATTACCCTTGTGGAGAATTTCTCTTCTGTATTAGCTGGGAAAGAAATAAGTGCTTCTAAGGAATCCCTTACACAAATTGTTACTCTTATACGGGAACGTGCTACTTTTCTTACAGATTTTTGGGAACTATCACATTTTTTCTTTGTAGCACCTCATAGTTATGAAGCCAAAGCTTTTAAAAAGCAATGGAAGGAAAATTCAGCCGAGATTGTAAACTCCCTGATAGGTGTGGTGGATAGCCTGACGGGCCTGACTCCTGCTCATATAGAGTCACAAATTAAGGACTTTATCACTAAGCATAACTTAGGCTTAGGTCAGGTGATGCCACTTATTCGCTTGGCTCTGGTGGGAGAGATGAAAGGACCTGATGTATTCTCAATTATTTCCATTTTGGGTAAAGAACAAACAATTCTTCGGTTGCAAAATCTTATTCAATATGCTAAGGAACAATAACTTATGAAAAAATATCTCATTGCAGGGCTGGGGAATATAGGAGAGGAATATCGTTATACACGTCACAACATAGGTTTTCTTGCTGTGGAACACTTAGCTCAAGAGAAAGAAGCTCCTTTTGCTACTGCTCGCTTAGGGGATGTGGCTACTTTTTCTCACAAAGGACGAACTTTTGTCCTACTAAAGCCTTCTACTTTTATGAACTTGAGCGGGAAGGCAATAAAATATTGGTTAGAAAAAGAAAAAATTCCTATAGAGAATCTCTTAGTGATAGCGGATGATCTTAATTTACCTTTTGGAAGTATCCGTATCAAAAAAAAAGGTTCTGATGGGGGACATAATGGCTTCAAGAATATCCAAGAAGAGCTTAGAACAACCGTCTATGCCCGTTTGCGCTTCGGTATCAGTGCTAATTATGACAAGGGTACCCAAATAGACTATGTTTTGGGACGATGGAGTGAGGAAGAAGTAGCCCAACTGCCTGAACGATTAGAAAAAATTAGTGAGGCAATCCTCTCCTTTGGTTTAGCAGGGGCAGATACTACGATGAACCTATATAACAATAAGTAGAGATTTGATGGAGGAAGTTAGTTTTCAAATTTATAATGCATCAGCAGGTAGTGGTAAGACTTTTACCTTAGTGAAATCCTTCCTTAGACTTATCTTGGCTACCAAAAATGTGGAAGCATATAAGTCGCTCTTGGCGATTACCTTTACCAATAAGGCAGTTAATGAGATGAAAGAGCGGGTCATCAATAAGTTACTTTTGTTCTCTACTTCTGATCAGGAAATACAAGAGGAAGATAAGAAACCGTCTAAAGACCCTATGTTTAGACAATTAGCTAGGGAAATAGGACTTACTTTTGAACAACTTAGAGAGCGTTCTAAGAAGGTACTAAATTATATTCTTCATAATTATGCAGGTTTTACCATTGTTACTATTGATGGTTTCAATCAACGGCTAATACGTTCTTTTGCTTTTGACCTAAAACTCAATCCAAATTTTGAGGTTTTTTTGGAAACTGATGATCTACTTCGTCTGGCTATAGAGAATCTCCTTAAAAAAACAGAAGAAAACAAGAAGCTAACTAAATTTCTTTTGGAATTCTCCAAAGATAAAATAGAAGAGGATAAGAGTTGGGATATAGAAGAAGAACTCTTTGAGATTGCCAGATTACTTACAAATGAAAATCATTATCCTTATGTGCAGGAACTTAAAGATAAAGAATTAGAGGATTTTGAAAATCTAAAAAAGACACTTAAACAACTCTCCAAGCAGTTATTCAAGTTAGTAGAAGAGGTAACAGCACAATTTTTTTCCTTCTCACAAGAACATCATCTTTCCTCAAAATATTTTATTAGAGGATCTTTATATAATTTCTTTGAAAAAATTAGAAATGAAGGGTTCTTTGCAATTAAAAAGGATTCTTTTGATAGAAATTGGTTTACAGATATTGCAGAAAAACCTTTATACTCCAAAGATATACAGAAAAAGGAACCTGTTGTGGCTCAATTATTAGATGAAAACCAAGCTTGGATAGCGGATTTATTGCAATCTGTAAAAAAAAGTTATTGGTTAGAACAGTTTTATAAACGTCTAACAAGAAATGTGACGCTTTTGGCAGTATTAAAGAATTTGCAGGAGGAGATTCTTGCTATAAAAGAGCAGGAGAATATTCTGCCTATATCAGAATTTAACAGTATTATCCATCAGACTATTATTAATGAACCATTTCCTTTTATCTATGAAAAGATAGGAATACGTTATCAACATTATTTTATAGATGAATTTCAGGACACCTCTATTTTGCAATGGGAAAATATGCTGCCCTTAATAGCTGATGCAGTACATAGTGAAAATCTCAACAAACAACATGGGTCATTACTTTTAGTAGGTGATGCTAAGCAGTCCATTTATCGTTGGCGTGGTGGACGTGCAGAGCAATTTATTGACCTATATAATAAGGATAGGATTCCTTTTTATATAGAACAACAAGTTGTTAATCTGGAATATAATTATCGTAGCGGGAAGGAAGTGATTGCTTTTAACAATGATTTGTTTGCTTATGTAGCTTTAGAATCTTCACTTTTCCAGAGTGAAAGGTACAAAAAGCTCTATGAGGAATCTGTACAAAAAATTCCTGAAAAGGGAGCTAAAGGAGGTTTTGTTAGTATTGAATTTGTAGAAAAACAGACTTCGACCGATATCTCATTGGAGGAAGAAGCAGAAGAATCAGAAGAGGAAGAGAATATCTATATAGAAACAATAGAGAAATATATAAAAGAAGTAAAAAATGAAGGATATTCAGATAAGGATATTTGTATTCTCTCTCGTAGAAATAAAGAATGCACTGAGATTGCTGAAAAATTAGCTTCAAAGGGTTATAATGTGATTTCTTCAGAAGCTTTGCTTCTCAAAAATGTTCCTGAAATACAGTTTTTAATTCATCTGATTGCCATTTCTCTATATCAGAATAATGAAAAAGAAAAAATAGAGTTACTATTCTCCTATGCTAAAGTGAAAAATCTCACAGATATTCATATGTTTATGAGTAAATATGCACATGAGCCAGTGGAAGTATTCTTTTTAGCTAAGGGTTTTTCTTTATCATATTTTCATTTATATTCTTTCTATGAAGGTATAGGATATGCTATTCAAGTATTTGGTTTAGCAAAGCCTTCAGATGCATATCTTTCTCAATTTCTCAATGTAATTTATGAATATAAGAGTATACGAAATGGTAATATAGCTGATTTTCCCGCCTTTTGGGAGGAAAAGGCAGATAAGTTAGCCATTACTGCTCCTGAAGGAGTAGATGCTATTACTATTATGACAATTCATAAAAGTAAAGGGTTGGAGTTTCCGGTGGTAATTTATACTCATGTGAATGACAAATTGCGTTCTGCTAAAGATACTTTATGGATTGAAGTTGCTCCTGAAAAATATAATGGGTTTAAGCATTTGCTCATAGATGATTATGAAGGACTTGAAGAGGTAGATGCTAATATAGTGCTACAACAAAGTGAAATGGAACTTCTAGATACCATCAATACAATGTATGTAGCTATGACACGTCCTAAGGATGTTTTATACGTTATTAGCGATTTGCCTAAGAAGAACAAAAAAGAGAGGATTACTAATCTCTCTGAATTACTAAAATTATATTTAGAAAGTAAAGGGGTTTGGCAAGAAGGACAAGCACGTTATACTTTTGGTAAACTCTTTCCTTTAGAGGAAAATGAACGGGAATCCATTACTTATATTCCTTTCAAGCAACGTTCTACCATGACTCCTTCATATACTATAGTAACAAATGCAGGAACTATGTGGAATACAGAAAATGGAAAAGCTATAGAAAGAGGAAACCTTCTACATGAAATGTTAGGAAAGATAATCACTGAAGCTGATATTCCAGAAGTATTACAGCAATTTTTTATAGAAGGACGAATCACAGAAGCGCAAATAAATCCTCTTACTTCACAATTGAAGGAGGTAGTTACGAATCCCTTGATAAGAGATTATTATACAAGTAATTATATTATTTATAACGAGCGAGAATGGCTTGACCAGGCAGGAGAATATTTACGTCCTGATCGTGTTGCCTATCAAGAGCAAAAGAGAGAGGCTATAATTATAGATTATAAGACAGGAGATGACCACCCACAATATCAAACACAGCTAAAGCGATATGTTCAGGTTCTAGAGCAAATGGGATGGAGAGTAGGAAAATCATTCTTAGTATTTATTAATGAAGAGATTACTGTGAAAATACTATAATAAGAAGAGAAAATAAAAAAATCCTCATCTTATGGGACAAGGATTCTCTTACAGAGCGGAAGACGAGGTTCGAACTCGCGACATTCAGCTTGGAAGGCTGACGCTCTACCAACTGAGCTACTTCCGCAAAAGATAGAATATTAATCAATATGAAACAGAGCGGGAAACGAGGTTCGAACTCGCGACATTCAGCTTGGAAGGCTGACGCTCTACCAACTGAGCTATTCCCGCCTTTTTTGACGGTGCAAAGGTAAGATATTTTTTTTAACCCACAAAACAAAAATATACTTTTTTGCAAAAAAAATCTTGTGAAATTTGTGCTCTTATTTGTTTCTTTTCTAAAAGAAAAACTGTAACTTTGCGCCGTATTAACCGAGGACAGATTTGACTGATTGCCACCTCATCGTAAAAACGATAAATGATGCTAAACCAGTAATCTCCTCATAATTATTATTTATGGGATATTTATTTACTTCCGAATCGGTGTCTGAAGGACATCCAGACAAAATCGCTGACCAGATTAGCGATGCTCTTATTGACCACTTTCTCGCTTTTGATCCTTCGTCTAAAGTAGCTTGCGAAACCTTAGTTACCACCGGTCAGGTAATTCTCGCAGGAGAAGTGAAATCCAAGACTTACCTTGATGTACAGCAGATTGCTCGTGATGTAATTAAGCGTATAGGTTATACTAAGAGTGATTATATGTTTGAAGCAAACTCCTGTGGGGTACTTTCTGCCATACATGAACAATCACCCGATATCAATCAAGGAGTAGTACGTAAGGCTCCTGAAGAACAAGGGGCGGGTGACCAAGGAATGATGTTCGGTTATGCTACGCGTGAGACGGATACTTATATACCTCTTTCTTTGTCACTTTCTCATGCTATTGTACGAGAGTTGGCAAATTTGCGTCGTGAGAATAAACAAATTACTTATCTACGTCCTGATGCCAAGAGCCAAGTAACTCTTGAGTATAGTGATGATAATAAGCCTATACGCATTGATAGTATTGTAATTTCTACCCAACATGATCCTTTCGATACTGAAACCAAGATGTTGGAGAAGATAAAGGATGATATGCTCCACATTCTCATTCCACGTATCAAACAGCAATACCCAAAATATGCCCATCTTTTCAATGAAAATATTAAGTACCATATCAACCCTACGGGAGTTTTTGTTATAGGAGGACCTCATGGTGATACAGGGCTTACAGGGCGCAAGATTATTGTAGATACCTATGGTGGAAAAGGTGCTCATGGTGGGGGAGCTTTCTCAGGGAAAGACCCCAGTAAGGTGGATAGAAGTGCCGCTTATGCTACCCGCCATATTGCTAAGAATATGGTAGCCGCGGGAATAGCCGATGAGATGCTCGTACAGGTAAGCTATGCCATTGGGGTAGCTGAACCAACAGGTGTCTATGTCAATACCTATGGCACCTCCAAAGTACCCCTTACTGATGGCCAAATTGCTCAAAAGGTTCGGGAAATCTTCTCTCTACGCCCTTATGATATAGAACAACGACTGAAGTTGCGTTATCCTATTTATAGCGAAACCGCCGCCTACGGACACATGGGAAGAAACCCTGAAGTGGTAAAGAAAGTATTTGCTTCTCCTTATCATAATACTAAAACCATAGAAGTAGAACTCTTTACATGGGAGAAATTGGACTATGTAGAGCCGATCCGAAAGGCTTTTAGAATTTAATATAAGGTTATGATAATACTTTAATAAACTTTACTTCTTGCCATAAGAGGTAAAGTTTTTTTGTAACTTGAGAATGATTTTTCACAAATAGCTACTGTTCAAAAGTAAAAGGAGTATTCTAACCAATGGATTGAAGTTATTACAGGAGTAAAATATGATGGATATAAGAGAGATAATGAATAATAATAAGCCGATATCTCTTTTTTTTCATAAAAACAATCCCCAATAAATCTCATATTAACACAGAAAAACAAACAGAAATTGAAAATACTTTTAAAATTTTTATCTCTTTTTTTTGATTAAAAATTTGCAGGTTTGAAAATTTGTACTACTTTTGCAAAAAAATAACAGGTGTTATATTACAGATGTTATAACAAAGTTTTATGCCGAAATCAACAACAATAACGCAAGAAGTAATTATAGGAACCGCCTTTGAAATGGTGCGAAAAGAGGGTTTTGCAGTGCTTTCAGCCCGAAATATTGCTAAGCAAATAGGTTGCTCCACTCAGCCCATCTATTGGTGCTATAAAAATATGGATGACCTTAAAGCCGAAATCTGCAAAAAGGCACTGCCCTTCCTGCAAAGTGTAGTGCTCAGTTACTCAAAAACAGGCAATACTCTTTTGGATTTAGGACTTGGATACGTGTGGATGGCATACACCGAGCCTGCCCTATTCAAGGCTTTTTATATGGATAATGTTACCAATGTAAAACTTACTGACATTTTTCCGGAAAGTGAGCGAGTGGTAGAAATAATGAAAAATAGCGAAGAATGCAAAAATCTATCTGATGAAGAGCTGAAGAATGACATTGCTAAAGGTTGGATGTTAGCACACGGTATCGCTTCATTGGTCGCAGTGGGTATGCTTGTTTACGACGAAGATAAAATTTTAGAAATATTAAAATAAATCTGCCTTAATATGAGAACCAATAAAAAAACACTTCGGAATGTAATCCTATTTAGCTTAGTAGCCATCTCTTGCGGATGGATAGGCGTTGGGGTAAACCAGTTGCTTGGCGAATCTTCTAATTTAGAGTCTCTAGGATCAGGGATTTTTATTGCTTCTCCTATTGTGTGTATGATTTTGCTCCGCCTTTTGGGTGGCGATGGTTGGAAAGATTTCCCTTTAAAACCTCGTTTCAAGCAAAACTCTCGCTGGTATATCTTTGCTATTGCAATTTATCCCGTGGTTATTGGTATAACGCTGTTTGTTGGAAAGCTATTAGGTTGGGTAGATGTGAGTAAGTTTAGTGTTGCTGCCTATCTCCCTGTTTTTGCTACTGCTTTCTTACCCATTTTTATCAAAAATATCTTAGAAGAGACGGCTTTTCGAGGTTATCTCACTGTAAAAATGGAACAACTCACCAAAAACGAATGGGTGATTTATGTAGTGGTGGCATTCGTCTGTCAAATATGGCACCTGCCATACAATCTCATATTCTTAGACGATGCTTATCAGGCAACCTTTTTCCCTTATAGCAAAGAGTTATTTGTTTTGGTGAGCTTTGTGGTTATTGCTGTTTGGACAATAATGTACACCGAAATTTTCTTTCTCTCGCGTTCACTCTTATTGCTAGTTTTGATGCATTCAATGAAAGACGCTCTTAATCCTCTCATTTCAGAAGAATTTACTGTTATTTCACCCGATAAAACACTTTTAGTATCCCCTCTTTTTGGTCTAATTCCAACATTGATATACTTGGCTATAGGCTTATATTTGAGAAAAATACGCAAAAGTAAAGGGTATCTTCATTCATAATGAATAAAATTGTATAAACCAAAATATTAGCAATATGAACAAAAATAATGAAAACCCTGTAAATGCTGGCTGCTGGGATAAGATTTTCGCTAAAAGCGATAAAGTTGAACACAAAAAAGTATCGTTCAAAAATCGCTATGGTATCACCCTTATTGGTGATTTGTATTTCCCGAAAAACAGCGAAGATAAAAAACTTGCTGCCCTTGCTGTTTGCGGCGGATTTGGAGCTGTAAAAGAACAAACCTCAGGATTTTACGCCCAAACAATGGCTGAAAGAGGCTTTGTAACCTTAGCCTTTGACCCCTCCTATACGGGAGAGAGTGGTGGAGAACCTCGTAATGTAGCATCTCCCGACATCAATACCGAAGATTTTTCGGCAGCAGTAGATTGCTTAGGAATTCAACCCTTTGTAGGTAGAGAAAAAATAGGAATTATCGGCATCTGCGGCTGGGGTGGCTTTGCGCTCAATGCTACGGCTATTGATACACGTATCAAGGCAGTAGCTACCATGGTAATGTACGACATGTCCCGTGTTTTCAGTAAAGGATATTTTGATGCCAATACGCCTGAAATGCGTCTGGAAATGAAGCGTTCGCTCAATGCTATTCGTTGGACAGATGCCGAGGCAGTAACCCCTACTCCAGGTTACCCTATGCCCGACACCCCATCGGATAAAGTACCTGAATTCTTGAATGATTATATTGAGTTTTACAAAACGCCACGAGGTTTCCACGAGCGTTCAGTTTCCAATCACGTTTGGACAGCTACTACCCTGCTTTCATTTATGAATTTTCCACTACTGTCGTATGCCAACGAAATTGAGGTACCAACCCTTATGATTGCAGGAGAAAAAGCCCATTCTCGCTATATGAGTGAAGATGCCTACAAGTTGATTGGAACTGAGAAAAAAGAACTGCTAATTGTCCCTAATGCACGTCACACCGATTTTTACGACAATCAAGCTGGAGTAATTCCGTTTGATAAGTTGGAGGCGTTTTTTAGTGAGCATCTTCAATAAAATGTATAAAAAACAAGTCTCAAGCTAATGTCTTTGATATATAGCCTTCAACTCATTTCTCGCAACTCATCTTTAAAACTTTAGCTAAGTTGAAAAAAAATCAGTATATTTGCGAAAAATTACTTTACAATGAAACACTTATACTTATTATCAATAGTGTTGTTCTCACTAAACGCTACGGCACAGCTAAAAGATTGCGTCACTTGTGCCACCCAAGTGATTAAGGAACAACAAATCAGCAAATTGAGCATAGATGAATTGCGCTTCCTCACCAACGACCTCTACGCTCGCAAAGGTTATAAGTTTAAAGACTACGAAATAAGCAATTACTTTAATGAAAAACCGTGGTATAAGCCTGTGAGTGACAATAGTAAGGTGAAACTCAACGCAGTGGAAGAACAAAATGTGAAGCTATTTCAAGAACGCACGGCAATACTAAAAGCTGATAGAGAAAAACTCATAGAAGCATTGCGAAGTTTAAAAGCAGAAGTACAGAGAGGGCATAGTCTTATTCCCAAAGGTAACTCTAATGAGTATTTTAGTAAAACCATTGCTAAAATAGATATAGATGATATTCATTGGATTAAAAATCAAGGGTATTATAGCGTAGAGGTAGATAACTTTAAGGGGAGTAACAAATATTATATATCTATAGACGGTAGTGAAGTAGAGATTGGGTGGTTTGAAGATGGCCATTCTAAAAAAGTACAAGATGATGATAAGATTAAGGGAGTCTATGATACGGAGGTATTTGAGGTTATGGAAAGCGTTACTTATTGGAGATTCAAATGGAAAAATCAAAAATTGGTATTTATAGAGTCTGGAGTAGCAGGATAAAGAGAAAAAGGGATATTCTTTTTCTTTTGACAATACTGATGTTATGAATAAAATATTTCAAGTAGAAAAGCTTTTAATTATTTGACAAAAATATAAGTGTATGCAAGTATATCAAACAAACTTTGGACAGCTGCGTTATCACGATTTGTCAGGCAGTCTTATCCCTATTCTCTTTATACATGGCTTAGGTTGCTGTGGTTCTATGGATTATCCCACTGTTGCTTCAGGGAGTATTCAGGCACATCGCAGGATTATTCCAGACCTATTAGGTTCAGGATTTAGTGATTATAGTGATGATTTCCCTTATACTATAGAAAGCCATGCCTCCTTGCTAAAAAGCTTTGTAGAAGACCTACAGTTAGAGGAATTGGTTATCTACGGACATAGTATGGGAGGAGCAATAGCTATAAAATTAGCTGAAAAATTGGATAAAAAAGTAAAGTTATTGCTCCTAAGTGAAGCCAATTTGGACAATGGAGGAGGATTTTTTTCCAAAAAGATAGCAAACTATTCCTACGAGGATTTTATAAAATTTGGATATGAAGAGCTCATTAGGGAGAATATTCAAAACAATAACAGATTGTGGGCAAAAAGTCTTTCTCTAACAAACTCAACAGCTATTTTCAAGGAGTCTCTTTCCTTAGTAGAGGGGCAATTCCCTACTTGGAGGAAGATACTTTATAAGCTTCCTACTACTAAAGTCTTCATTTTTGGAGAACAATCTTTGCCTGACCCCGATTGGGAAAGACTACAAACAGAACATATTCAGGTAAAGATAATTCCTAATGCAGGTCATTCTATGGCTTGGGAAAATCCTCAAGGTCTTAGTGATGTTATTTATCAGTCAATTGAGGGAAGAAAAATATTTTTGCCATAAAATACCTTTATTTTAGCAGGATAAAGAAAAAAACAGCGTGCGCTATTCGCACAATTCAACATATATGAATATAGAAGAAATCAAAAAGAAAATACAAATCATCTTAGAGGTTCCTCAGCTAAAACGATTTGGCAGTATATATATGAATCCCGTATTGGAAGAAGCAAAAGTAGCCAAAATAGAGAAAGAAAATCGTATCACTTTCCCTGCAGATTATCGTACTTTCATTACCCAAATCGCCAATGGCTGTGTGGGTCCCGATTACGGACTGCGTTCCCTTAAAGAAGCAACGGAAGATTTGATGTGGAAAGACCGGACTATAGACCTCTCTACGCCTTTCCCTTACACCGAGCATTGGAATGAAGAGGAATGGCTTAATAGTATTGATTGGGACGGTGGTGAGCGCCCTACGCCAGAGGAGGTGGAATCCTATATGGATACAAAGCGCATCAGTGGTTGCTTGCAAATATGCCATATAGGGCACGGAGCTTCCTATCTTTTGGTGGTGAATGGTAAAGAAAAAGGCTATATATGGCTCGATAGTCGTCAGGATTATAGCGGACTATCGCCTGAGCTTAACGAGAAGGGAGAAAAACTCACCTTTGAAATGTGGTATACCGACTGGCTGAATAAGGTAGTAGCCCCTGAAAAAGTGTGGTTTGAGAAATCACTTCAGCTTATCAAAAAGGCTTTCCCTAAGATAGAGGAAACAGATTTTAGGCTAATGATTTATGTGCTTCACGAGTATTACTCTAATATGAATTTAGCGACTCTCATCGCTCAACTTTATGGACTGAACCCAATGGATATTTATTTTGAAAAGGAAAAGTTTATCCAAAGAGAAAAGTACGATGAGAAAACTATTCAGCAGTATGAAGCCCAATTGCGAGAAAGCGGTTTTTATGATTGGGCTACAGAGGAAGAGTAGAGAGTATTTATATAAATTTCCCAATATAACTCATCTTTAAAACTTTAGCTAAGTTAAAAAAATCAGTATATCTGCGAAAAAATACTTTATATGAAACACTTACTTATTTTATTCCTGCTCCTTACGACCAACGTCTTTGCGCAAGGTCCTTTCGGAGATTATGCCGTAGTAAAAGACAAAGACGGCTATGTAAACATTCGCACTAAAGAAAACGTAAAAAGCAAAATTGTAGGTACTTTGCCTAATAATACACTTGTATACACCCTCTTCGATACTACATCTGATGAAAGTGGTGAAGAGATATCTTTTAATTGGTTGTATGTAGATAAAGGGTATGTACATAAGGGTTGTCTTAAAAAAGTACAAGACTTTCCTTCGGCAGGGCTAAAGAACAAGATAATAGCCTTACCATTACAGGGAAAGGTATTAGCGTGCCCCTTACCAAACAGCCATTTGATAAAACCAAGCACAAGATTACCAAGAAAAGGCACAAAGAGTATAATGAACTTATCATTGACGGAAAGCGGGTGCAAGGACGGGATAATGATGAGTTTCTACCGCTTGATCACTACAAAAGTATCACGGTCATTATTGATAGTAAAGATGTTCCTATCCCTAAAAATGCCTATGATGATTTGTATGAGATAGGGCTTTATATGGATAATAATTTTGTGTATTATGATAGGGAAGACGATATTCTCTATATCATTTCCTACAATGGAGATGGTGCCAATGCCTATCAGGTTATGTTGGCAAATAGTAAAAGGCGAATATAAAAACTCGTATAGTGAGAGAGCCGTTTTAATCTATGTTTCTATCTTTTTATAATGAAAATAACTTTACCTCCCTATGCTACAACAGAAGACCTTCGAAAATGTATGGTTGTTGTTCGGAAAATATTAGATAGCAAAGCTATTAATATTAATGATAAGCAGTGCCAAGCCATAGCTTTAGAAGTTATGGGAATTTCTTATGCCAAAGGAGGGGACTATTCCTCTGAAACTATTAAGAGTTTTGCTGAAAGTTATTTGAAAATAATTCGAATATGAAATTGCAAGCAACCCTATACATTCCTGAAGACAAGGAAGATTTTCATATAGATATTTATGATGAGCAAGCCTCTGATTATCAAATAGCTGAAATATTCAGAAAAGGTGATAAAACAATAATTGATATATACAACAATCCTAATGATACCCATAAAGAATTGGATTTGGAAGAGTTTATTAGAATACTTTTGAAATCGTATAATGAATTGAAAATCTGATTATTACAAAGTTTTGATACAAAAGCAAATAACTTTACTTCTTTATGTTGCAAATGAAAAAGAAATATACAACTTATGGAAAACTCCTTTATATAGTGTTATTTATAGCATTATATGGGCTTTTCCGTTCCCAGCCAGCACTTACTGAGCAGTGGTATAGCACAGGGCTTTATCCCTATATAGGACGAGTAGTGCGATTTTTGTTAGGCTGGATTCCTTTCTCTGTAGGGGATATCCTCTATACGGGGCTTGCTTTAGGGGTGGTGTACTGTGTCATTAGGTATTTTAGGCGAATACGTAGGGCACCGCTTCACTTTTTTAAAAAAGTAGGGAAGGGAGTCATTATCTTTGTGAGCTTGTTTTATTTTCTTTGGGGGTTCAACTATTATAGGCATCCGCTATCGGTACAGTTGGGCTGGAATTTTTCTTATACTGAAACTGAGGTGGAGCAGGTTACCACAAGGCTTGTTGCTGAGGCAAATGCCTTACACCAGCGCCTTGCTTTGTCTAAGGAGCAAGCGGTGAAGATGCCTTTTACTCCAAAGGAGGTTTATGAGAAAATGCCTCAGGGATATAACAGACTTTCTCAAAGATTTCCTCAGTTTGTCCTATATACACCCAGTGTTAAGTCCTCCCTATATAATAAAATACTTACTTATATGGGGTATAGTGGTTATTTAAATCCTTTTACGGGAGAAGCACAGGTGAATGCTTTGGCAACTCAATATAGCTTTCCTGTGACAGTAGCCCATGAAATGGCACATCAATTAGGATATGCTTCGGAGAAGGAGGCTAATTTTATAGGATTTTTGGTTACTTATGACCATGAAGAGCCCTATTTCAGATATAGTGCTACTCTATTTGCTTTGCGTTACTGTTTAAAAGAAATAAGAAAAATATCAGTGGAGAAACATAAAGAGTATATGGACAGAATACGACCAGGAGTTTTACAAAATTATACAGAAGCCTATGAATTTTGGAGCCAATATGAAAATCCTATGGAAGAAGTTTTTAAAAATAGTTATGATACCTTCCTTAAAGCAAATGCTCAAGAAGGGGGTATACAGAATTATGATTATGTAACAGGAATGCTTATTTACTATCTTGTGCATAAGATAAATAGAGATTATCTACAAAATGAATAACCTCTATTTATTATTTTTAGAAAAGCCCATGTATAGAAGTATCTATACGTTGGATAATATCTCCTAAATCTTCTTCGTTTTGAACAAAATCTAACTTGTCAACATCAATGATAAGGAGTTTTCCTTTATCATAAGTATCAATCCAATCTTCATAACATTGGTTAAGTCTGTTCAAGTACTCAATGGAAATACTATTTTCATACTCACGTCCTCTTTTTTGAATCTGATTGACTAAGTTTGCAATAGAACTCCTAAGGTAAATGAGTAAGTCAGGAGGCTGAATAAAACTTTCCATGAGCTCAAAGAGTGAGCGATAATTAGAAAAATCCCTTGAGGACATCAGCCCCATAGCATGCAAATTAGGAGCAAAGATATAAGCATCCTCATAAATAGTTCTGTCTTGGATAAAATCCTTTTTACTTTGTCGAATATCCAATACTTGCCTAAAGCGACTATTTAAGAAGAATACTTGCAAGTTAAAACTCCAACGCTCCATATTGGCATAGAAATCATCCAAATAAGGGTTATCTGAAGCATCCTCATAATGAGCTTCCCACTTGTAGTGTTTTGACAATAGCTCAGTTAGCGTTGTTTTACCAGCGCCTATATTTCCAGCAATAGCAAAGTGCATCTTATTCTTCTTCGTCTCTATTTTCGTCCAATATACACTTAATCATTGAGGTGTTTTTAATGCTTTGTATAGTGAAAGCACTTCGAATATTAGATATGATATCTAATTTTGAAATTTTATGGACAACAAAGTTTTGATAATCTTTCATATCCTTAAGAATAAGTTTGAGTAGAAAATCATAGGGACCTGCCATATAATAAGCCTCTTGTACTTCATCAAGATCACGAACATATTGCTCAAATTCTTCAAATAAACCCTCTTGATGGCGAACAAGTTTTACTTGGCAATAAGCTACTAAAGTTTTTCCCAAGGCATTAGGATTCACTACAGCCACATAATTTTGTATGACATTGAGAGCTTCTAACTTTTTGATACGCTCATGTACAGGAGTGATAGAAAGGTTAACTTTTTTAGCTAACTCCTTGACAGATTGCTTGCTGTCTCGTTGTAGTTCGTCTAATAGAATTAGATCGATTTTGTCAAATGATACCATATTCTGTGTATTTAAATTACAAAAATATATTTTTTTTATAAAAATATTTTTAAATAGAGTTCTATTCTACTTTTATCCATTGTCCGGCATTGTGTGTATTATATTTGATATCATACATCGCTTCAGCGAAAGTACCAGGCAAGTAATATTGCCCTTTGTAAGAGGCATTCAGTTTAAGAGTAAATCTTTTAGTTTCCCCTGCTTTAAGCCCAAAATAGATATTGGCTCTATCATCACGGATATCTGCATAATCCCATTTGCTATTATCGGAATCGTAGTCTGTAAAACGTGTATTAATAATTTCCCAACCTGAAGGAATAAACTGTGTAAGAGCCACATTGGAGACTGCACTCTGTGTAGTATTGGTAGCTGAGATAGTACAGGTAAAGCTAGTCCCTTGAGGTAAGGACTCTATAGAGATATTCCCATTTCTATCACTATAACGGGTGGTTATGGAAAGGCCATTCTGTTGGGTTAATTCCTTTCCAACAGGAAGAATTCCACTACTAACTACACGTACATAGAGTGTTACTGCAGATTTATTCTGCACACTTACTTGATGGTTCCCGATGTTATTAGAAAGATTTTTTGAAGCAAATCCTGTAGAACTACTTGTAAGTGTTCCTGTTTCTTTCCCTTCTTTGTAGGAGGCAGACCAGGACTTACCAGTTTTATTTTTAGTCACGTAAAGAGCCATTGCATAGAGTCCATACGCAGTAGTTTGTGTACTTAACCATTCATTAGAGGAAAGTTTATCAGAAATTTTTAGTGCCAATTCTGCTGCAATTTGTGATTTTCCTAATAATAATGCTGTTTCAAGCGACATAGCTTGATTGCGCATTGGTGATCCATACCCATAATAGCTGTCTTCAGAGGAATTATCAAACGTTACTTTTCGGAATAATGATTCGGCTACATTCTTTTGTCCTGCAATGGCATAAGCTGCTGCTAAGCGAGAGAGTGCTTCGTTGGAAAGATTAGAGGATTCTCTTAATCGGTTCATAGAAGCCATATCTGGGCTTTTTGCTAGAGCCAAAACATAGAGACGATAAGCTTGATTGAATGTAGAATAGGAACCATTATATACCCAATTACGAGCCATCGTTTTTTGATAATTAATCCATTTGGATTTACTTCCTATAGGGAGAGAGAATCCTTTCTTTTCTGCTTCAATATAGAATTGTCCAATGTAGGAAGTTACCCATTCATCAGCATAATCAGAACCTTGCCAATAGGAGAAACCTCCATTTGGTAATTGATTTTCAGAGAGTTTCTTTATAGTAGCACTTACATTATACTGTACTTCTGATTGTTGCTTAGTAGAGAGATTTTCAAAATCAGACAAATACAATTGAGGGAATCCTCCAGAGGTGAGTTGTTCTCCACAACCATGAGGGTATTCTATCAAGTATTTCAAACGTTGGGATAGGTTCACGCCTGGAAAAGAAGATACCTCTAACACACTAGCATTGGTACCTCTTTCTCCAAACACTTCAAAATTAACGCTCTGTGAGGAGTTGGGTTGTATAATTACATTTTTTACTTGGTATATTTTTGGATTAGGATTATATACATCCATCTCTACTTCATAAGTAGATTTTTCTCCTCCAGAGACTGCCTCAACGGTAATCTTACCTACCCCTATTTCCTTAACTTTTAAATTGAAATAAACCATTTTCTCAGAAGGTTCAGTGAAAGAAATATGCTGTTGTGTATCTCCATTTATACCAAACTTCTCATTAGTTTTTACTCGTATAGTAGCATTTTTTATTTGCTTTTCATTTGCAAAAACGGTAACAGGGAGGGTGATATTTTCTCCAGGAACAGCTTTTCTTGGAAGCGATGCCAAGACCATGATAGGACTTTTAATTGTGGTTGTTTTTTCAGCACTACCAAAAGCATTGTTTTTCACATCAGAAGCTACGACCATTACACGAGCAGAACCAATATAGTTAGGTAATGTAATCTGGTGTGATTTTGTTCCTCCGTTAAGAGTGAAAGGACCTTGTACAATAGTCAGAGGTTTGAAGCGATTGGCTTTTTTAGCCTTACCACCTCCTAAATCTTCATCACCTCCGATACTGAATATTTGATTAATAGTTCCTCCAAAAGCACCAATAACGTCATTATAAATGTCCCACGTTTTTACTCCCAAGGCTGTTTTAGCGAAGAAAGTATTCCAAGCATTAGGGGTTTTGAACCGAGTAAGGTCAAGCAACCCATCTTCAACAATGGCTAATGAATAGGTCATTGGCTTACCTGTTTTCTCACTTACCTTAATGGTAACTTGTTTTTCAGGACGAAGTACTCCAGGCATTTCTATCACGGGTTCTAACTTGGTTTTGGGATTATATACAGAAATAGGAGCTATTCCATATAGGCGAATAGGAGCATCATTCTTAGTTTGTGCATGTGGCTGTAGGAGTGTTACATATAGGTATACATTTGGAGCCATATCCTCAGTGATAGGCACTTGATAAGTTGTTTTTCCTTTTTGGGTATTTACCCAATAGGTTTTTAGAATTTTACTTCCGTTTTCCACAGAGATAAGAGCACGTCCACCAGCATCAGAAGGGAAAGAGAGTGTAGCTTTTTCTCCTACTTTGTAATCTTTCTTATCACTTGCAATCATAAGCATAGTAGCTTCAGTACCAGTGTTCTCTGAAGGTTCTCCCCAAGAATAGAAACGAGCATCAATACCTGCTTCGTGTTCACTTTCAATATCTTCTACTAAGAAGAAATACCTTCCAGCTTCAGATTTTTTAATTTGTATATTAAAAGAGGCTTTTCCATCATGTCCTGTAGTTACTTCTGTTGTAAAAGCAGGTGTTCTAGAATCAGAGGAGTTATAACTAGAAATATTATATTCAGAAACATCCCACCACCAGTTTTTGTCTATTTTGTAGGCATAGAGCTTAATTCTATGATTGGCAAGAGGCTTTCCATTCTGAGAGAGTATTACGGTTTGAAACTTAGTTACCTTATCTGTTTCATAATAATAATTATCATTAGGAGCCTTTATCCCTACATAACTTGAAAAAGGTGAATAGGTGGCTGAGGTAACATCAGTACTAAAATCACCTCCCTGTTCGTTAGCTTTGGTAAGGAAATTCACCTTGAGCATTTGAGTTGCATTTTCTAGCCTTTTAGGTTGAAAAAAGAAAGAGGCAGCTCCCTTTTCATCAGTTCTTCCATCAAATACAGATATTTCCTCAGAGGAAGAAGAAAAAGAGGTATTATTGAAAGTATAGCTTTCATATCCTTTAAAAGGATTAGGTTTAGGATATAATTTCCCTGTAATTTCTACTTTTACATTATTGGCAGGGGTTCCTTGTAGCCAATTCACTTGTAGGGATGCATTTTGTCCATCATTGGAAATAAACTTATCGGACAGACTATTGCTAATTTTAAGTCGGTTAGGCTTAATTGTTTCTATCTTAATGGTTTTGCTATAGGTTGTTGTACCTACTTTAATTTGGCAAGACCAGTTGCCGGTTATCGCTTCTGGACTTGTTTTTAAGGTAAATAGATAGTGATTATCAGGAGTTGAAGTTTTCACTAACTGTTGTACAACTTTTCCATTTGGATCTGAGAAAGTTAGCTTAATAGGTAAATTTTCAGGGAGCTTATTAGCGAAATCATTAAATATAAAGCCTACAGAGATATTATCACCAGGGCGCCATACACCACGTTCGGTATAGATGTATCCATTACGTCCTTTCTCTAATTCCATACCGCCCACTTCATAGTTACTTACAGATTGAGAAGAACCATCATCCACCTTAGCATAGGTAGTGTTATTATCCTTGCGAGCAACTACAAAATAGGCACGTTTTGAGGTAGTTACCGTAGCTTTACCTTCACTGTCAGTAGTAGCCTCTGAAAGTTTTTGTTGTTGGAAATCATAGAACTCTACTTTAACCCCGCTTACTGGAGCTGTAGAGATGATATTGTTAACTATAACAGTATAATCATTGTTTTGCCCTCTTTTGACAATGACTCCTAAATCAGTAGCTAAGATATTTGTTTCTACTGCTTTGTTATAATAGTAGCTAT
Source organism: Capnocytophaga sp. G2 (assembly GCF_035282625.1). Classification (NCBI taxonomy): domain Bacteria; kingdom Pseudomonadati; phylum Bacteroidota; class Flavobacteriia; order Flavobacteriales; family Flavobacteriaceae; genus Capnocytophaga; species Capnocytophaga sp. G2. The sequence continues at coordinate 27,800 of NZ_JAYKBU010000014.1, forward strand.
CCTTACAAGGGTCATCTCTTTCTTCCCAATCATAATCGTAATAGTCGTCATCATAATCATAGTAGTCATTGTCTCCATCTTCATCAGCTATCAAAAGATCTTCTTCTTTGATAGTAGTTTTGCTATTATTACAATTAAGGGCATATTCCTTTTTGAAGTCTATCTTTACTCGGTAGATAGCTCCTGGCTCGGGAGTTATAAGTTTGGATAAGTCCAATGCATGAGTGTTCCACTTGGAGAGGGAGTTTTTGGTGATAGAGCGAATAGGGATTACCTTACGGGCGATAGTAGCTCCCACTCTTCTTAAGCGAGAGGCTCCATTGAGGTCATTCTCTTGGAGGAATTGTAATACATTACTTTGATAAATACGTAGAACACTAATTTCTATAGCCTTCAGATTAATAGTTTGAAAATTAACTTTTAAGTTTTGAGAACTAGGGAGGATAATACCATTACGTACTAGGCGCACTTGTGGTTTGATAGGGTCAAAGGTTAGTTTCCCAGAGAAATCATATTTCATTCTTTCTCCATATTGGCTTCTAATACCCTGAAATACATTTATTTTTACTTCATTTTCGAAATTAGTATCAGCATATACTTTTAGGGTATTGCCAGAGGTAGAAAACTTAAAATCTCCTTCATACCCTTCTACAGCAACCAATCCACGAAAATCTTGGTTTTTTTCTAAAGGAGCAGAGAAGTCAATGTTAAAAGAATTATTTTCTCCTTCATTTAGCAAAAGTTGTACTACTCCAAAAGCATTATTAGGAGGAATATTAAGGGAACTTTCTCCACTGCTTTCTATATCATAAGAACTTCCATCCCATTGTACTTTAAGAGTTTGGGTCTCTGTACTGGGAGTGGGAATACTATCAATAATAATAGGAATTTGGGTGGATTTATCTTTAGCTAAAGCTTTAATCGTTAATTTTTTCCCATCAATAGAAGCGCTTATTATATTAGGAATTATATCAGGAGATAGATTATCACTTGCTTCTATATTTGCATTGAGAAAATAGTAATTTTGATCATAGGATTGTAAATCCTGAATATTTACCTCAAATTGTAGGCTCTGAGTACGTACATGAAAGAAAAACTTTTCTAAGTTCTTTTTTACTTTGAAAAGTTCTTTTAGGTGGAAGGTAACAAAATATTCTTGATTGTGAGGTAAAGCTTCATTAGGTTTGAATTTTATAAGATTTCCATCAATAATTACTTTACCTTCTACTTTAGGAGAAAGTTCGAAAAGCTTATCTATGTCTATATTTTGAATTTTCTCTTCACTTAAAGATTCTGTGAGGACAATTTCAATAGGGCTATCAGCAGAAATAATTCCAGAACTGAAGCCAGTAATATATTCTCTGAAAAGAGAAGGATCACTATCTTTTTGGCTCGCATTCTTTCCACAAGAAGCCAACAGTAATAGAAAGATAAAGAGGAAGGAGAGTTTCTTCATAATTTTTTATGTTTATTTAAGTAAATAAGAATTGTACTTGACCTAATAATACAGGAGTCCAATTACAGCGCAAATTTATATATAAAAATTTAATTATCCAAATATTTTTCCAAAATAATTATAGAAATATTTTCTTATTATAATTCCCTTTTGGAGTCAATTTAGAAAGAATGACTTTAAATACTGTATAAATTATTGATTATGAATAATATTAATAACAAAGAAGTAATCCTTTTTAGGATTACTTCTTTGTTATGAAAAAACTGTGTTAAACTATCGTTTGATTACCCATTCTCCTTTCTCTAAGAGAGGAAGAGCTTGTTTGTATTTCATTTCTTTAGTTTCTCCATTTAGGATATTTTGAATAGTAACCTTATCATTTCGTCCTATTTTAGGTTGGCTACGGATGATAGGTTCAGTTACTTGTGGGGCAGGAGAAGCATGTTCTCCGGCTTCTCTATTTCTTTGTGCCAGTTCATCAGAATTAAGGATCTCTTCCTTAGAGGTTTGCAGATGTTCAGGAGCACGTCTTACTTCATGAGCTTCCTGTACGGAGTTCTCAGGGGTAGGTAGTTGTGCATGGAATAGGAAGGCTACAATCTCCTTATTTACTTTATCTACCATACTTTTGAACAAGTTATATGCTTCAAATTTGAAGATAAGTAAAGGATCTTTTTGCTCATGAGTAGCCAACTGGACAGATTGTTTGAGTTCATCCATCTGTCTGAGGTGAGTTTTCCATGCATCATCTATGATAGCAAGGGAGATATTCTTCTCAAAGTCCACAATAATTTGTTTGCCTTCTGTCTCATAAGCTTCTTTGAGGTCGGTGGTAATATTAAGACCTTTTTGTCCATCAGAGAAAGGAATGACAATACGTTCAAACTGATTACTTTTGTCCTCATATACGTTCTTAATAACAGGGTATGCAATAGCGGCATTGCGCTCGCTACGTTCTTTGTATAGAGAGAGCAACTGTGGGTAGAGTATTTTGATAAGATCCTTGAGAGACTTTCTGTGGAAATCATCCTCAGAAATACTTGGTTCAGTTCCAAAGTATTTAAAATATTCATACTCAAAGTTCTTATAATCATTACCTGGTTTGTTACTTTCTATTATAGTTTCGCAAGTATCATAGATAATATTGGCAATATCCACCTGTAAGCGTTCCCCATAAAGGGCGTGACGACGGCGCTTGTAGATCACCTCACGCTGCGCATTCATTACATCATCGTACTCAAGCAAACGCTTACGTATTCCAAAGTTATTTTCCTCTACTTTCTTTTGTGCTCTTTCTACATTTCGTGTAATAACGGGATGTTCTAGTACTTCTCCTTCTTTAAGTCCTTGTCCTAAGCGGTCAAGAAATTTGATAGCACGTTCCATTCCGTAGAGGCGCATAAGATTATCCTCGAAGGAAACAAAGAACTTGGAGCTACCTGGGTCTCCTTGACGACCAGAACGACCACGAAGCTGCCTATCCACACGTCGAGAATCATGCCTTTCAGTACCAATAATAGCTAATCCTCCGGCTTCTTTTACCTCATCGGTAAGCTTAATATCCGTACCACGACCTGCCATGTTGGTGGCGATAGTTACTACTCCCTTCTTACCGGCTTCTGCAATAATCTCAGCTTCTTTTTTATGGAGCTTGGCATTCAATACATTATGTGGAATGTTACGTAGCTTAAGCATACGGCTTAAGAGTTCAGATACCTCCACTGAGGTAGTCCCAATTAGTACAGGACGTCCTGCCTGAGAGAGGCTTACAACCTCCTCAATGACAGCGTTGTATTTTTCACGTTTGGTTCTATAGATTTGATCATTTTGGTCATTACGGGCAATGGGGCGGTTAGTAGGAATCTCCATCACGTCTAACTTATAGATTTCCCAGAACTCACCTGCCTCTGTCGTCGCCGTACCTGTCATCCCAGCTAACTTACGATACATACGGAAATAGTTCTGTAGAGTGATGGTTGCATAAGTTTGTGTAGCTGCTTCTACTTGTACATTTTCCTTAGCTTCAATGGCTTGGTGTAAACCATCAGAGTAACGACGTCCATCCATAATACGTCCTGTTTGCTCATCTACGATAAGGACTTTATTATCAATAACTACATATTCAATGTCTTTTTCAAACAAAGTGTAAGCTTTGAGTAGCTGATTTACTGTATGTATACGCTCACTTTTTTCTCCAAACTCTTGGTAGAGTTTGTCTTTCAATGCATTTTCTTCTTCCTTGGGCAGATGTTGTTTTTCAATATTAGCAATTTCAGCACCGATATCGGGCATTACGAAGAAGTTTTTATCTTCCCCTTGCGACATTTCATTGATTCCCTTATCAGTAAGTTCTATTTGGTTATTTTTTTCATTGATAACAAAGAGAAGGTCCTGGTCTATTTTAGGCATTTCTCGGTTATTATCTTGCATGTAGTAGTTTTCCGTTTTTTGGAGGAGCTGTTTCATTCCTTCTTCACTAAGGAATTTGATAAGAGCCTTATTCTTAGGGAGTCCACGATGTACACGGAGCAAGAGTACTCCTCCTTCTTTGGTATTACCTTCAGCAATAAGCTTTTTAGCTTCTGCTAATACGTTAGTTAGGTGCTTGCGTTGTTTTTCCACTAAGGCTTCTACAGCAGGCTTAAACACATCAAATTCATGAAACTCGCCACGAGGCATAGGACCTGATATGATAAGTGGAGTACGAGCATCATCAATAAGGACAGAGTCCACCTCATCCACAATAGCATAGTTATGAGGGCGTTGTACTAACTCATCAGGAGTATGTGCCATATTGTCACGAAGGTAATCAAAACCAAATTCGTTATTAGTACCGTAGGTAATATCAGCAGCGTAAGCCATTCTACGTCCTAAAGAGTTAGGTTGATAATTATCAATACATTCTACTTTAAGTCCATGAAACTGAAATAAAGGAGCCATCCAAGCGCTATCACGGCGAGCCAAGTAATCATTTACGGTTACTAAATGCACTCCATTTCCTGTAAGAGCATTAAGATAAAGAGGCAAAGTAGCCACGAGGGTCTTACCCTCCCCTGTTTGCATTTCAGCGATTTTTCCTTGGTGCAAGGCAATCCCACCGATAAGTTGCACATCATAGTGTACCATATCCCAAGTGATAGGTTTTCCAGCAGCATCCCAAGAATTCTTCCACAGAGCTTTTTCTCCCTCAATAGTCACGTAATCCTTCATAGAAGCCAACTCCCTATCATAAGGAGAAGCTGTTACTTCAAGGGTGGGGTTGTCCACGAAGCGCTGAGCTGTTTCTTTCATGACAGCAAAAGCCTCTGGGAGAATGTCATTAAGGACTTTCTCTCCAGCTTTGTATGCCTCATCATTTAATTTATCTATTTCAGTATAAAAATCTTCTTTTTGGTCAATATCTTCAGTGCTATCAGCTTGTTCTTTAAGAGATTGTATTTTCTCTTCATATTCTTTTCGAGCATTAGCAATGCGTTCTTTGAACTCTGTGGTTTTAGCCCGTAACTGATCATTACTTAATGATTTGTATTGTGCTTGATGGGCATTGATTTGTTCCACCAATGGCGCAATCTCTTTCATATCTTTCTTGGCTTTATCACCGACAAAGATTTTTATTAATGAACTTATAAAACTCATAAAATGTATTTATTAATTTAGAAAACAAACAATTTAATCAAAAAATATACCACAGTTATTTTGGCTGACAAAAGTACAAAAATTCTTTTTCAAATAAAGTTAAAGACTGACATTTTTTCAGTTACTACTTTGTTTGAAGAATGTAATGTTCTCTATTCTTTTGTAATATACTGATTGGTAGGTAGAACACTTATTTTTTCTTCATTTAATAAAAGAGTTAATACATGTAAAATCTCCCATTCATGATAAGGAGAGATAAGGCAGATTTCCTGAGAGGACATAGGGTGATGGGCAATGAGTTTTAGAATTTCTTCAGAGATGGTTCTTATATGCTCTTTGGTAAGTTTTTCTTGTTTGTTTTCTATGCAATGAGAGCAGATGCCACAATTTTCTTTTGTTTGTTCTCCAAAATATTCCAAAAGGAAGCGTTGATTACATTTTTCGTCTTGCCCAATATATTTTAATACGTCATTACATTGATCTATTTTGTGCTGATTATACCATTTGATTTGAGGGGAGATATAGTTAATGGTTCTGTCATCATCACGTGGCATAAGGAAAGTGATTTCGGCATCAGTATTTTCACTTTTGTAGGCTATTACACTGTCATTTTTAAGTTTCTCTAACTTCTTCTGTATCTGCAAGGCGGTTGTATGTAAGTTGATAGCGATTTTCTCTACTCTAAAAGAGATGGTTTGCTCATGAATACCTGAATATTTTCGCATAAGGAAGAATAGGAGTTCTTTTTCTTGAGGATTTCTCTCTAAATAGTTGATGACTTCTCGGCTTGAGAGGAGAATTTGTACAGTTGCTTTTCTGAAAAAAGCTTGACTTAAGGAGAGTACACTATTACGGTCTAATACTTCTAATCCTTGATAGATTTTTAGGGCATCTAATTGTGTTTTTATTGCAAAATCGGCTAAGTTGAAGATATGTGTAGTTCCTTCTCCTTCTCCCAAGACTATTTGAAAGTAACTACAAAGTTTTGGGTATAGTTCTTTGAGAAAAGGAACAGATACCTGACTTCTTTGTGTATCTACTAAAAGCTTTCTAACATCACTATCATTGTATAGGATAATTGCAAAAGCCTTTTGATGATCTCTACCAGCCCGTCCTGCTTCTTGGAAATAATCTTCTAAAGAATTGGGTAAATCCCAGTGAATGACAGTGCGTACATTGGGCTTATCAATTCCCATACCAAAGGCATTGGTAGCTACCATAACCTGTACATCATCTAACCTCCACATACCTAATCGTTTGCTTTTTTCTTCTGATGGAAGTCCTCCGTGGAAGCTAGTGGCAGAGAATCCTTCTTCACAGAGGTGCTGTGCTAATTCCTCGCTTAGTCTTCGGTTCCTTACATAGATGATACTACTTTCTTTGTTTTTCAGTAGGATACGTTCTAATCGGCTCCATTTATTATCTATTTTGTAAATCATATAGGCTAAATTGGTACGGATAAGGCTACTTTTCAGTACAGTTGCTTTAGGAATTTGTAAGTTTTCTAAAATATCCATTTGTACCTTTTCAGTAGCTGTAGCGGTAAGGGCTATGATAGGTAAGGAAGGAAACCAGTCTTTTAGTTTTCTACACTTTAAGTAAGCAGGGCGAAAGTCCTTCCCCCAGTGAGAGATACAATGAGCTTCATCAATCACTATATAATTGATAGGAGAGGCTTTTAATTGGAATTCTACTTCTTCATTATCAAGACGCTCAGGAGCCATATAGAGAAACTTATAAACTTTGTTCTGTACATTGTTCATCAGTCGTTCCATTTCATAGTAAGGAATACTTCCTGTAAGGGCTAAAGCCGGAATACCTCTATCTGTAAGGCTTCTTACTTGATCTTCCATCAGAGAAATAAGGGGAGAAATCACTAAGCATACCCCTTCTTTCATCATTGCAGGCACTTGAAAACAGAGTGATTTTCCCCCTCCTGTAGGGAGCATAGCTAAGATATCTTTTCCTTCAAGAATAGACATTACTATGGGCTCCTGTGTAGTACGAAACTGCTCATATCCCCAGTATTTCTTAAGAATTTCCAAGGCGAATAGATGCATAGTTTAAAGTATTAGAAATGGCAAAGATACAAAATTAATGATTAATTTGTTAATGATTAACGGTTTATTTGTATAAGTCAATAAAAAGTAATACCTTTGGCGATTATTAAGAAAAAATGAAAAAGACGCTCCGCATAGGTACTCGTGATAGTGAGCTTGCTCTCTGGCAGGCAAGAAAAGTACAATCTCTTTTAGAAGCATTGGGCTATCCCACTACATTGGTTCCGGTGAAATCTCAAGGAGACCTTACTTTGGACATTCCCTTATATACAATGGGGATTACAGGAGTATTTACCAAGGTTCTTGATGTGGCTATGCTACAAGGTGTTATAGATATAGCAGTACACAGCATGAAAGATGTACCTACCACTCTTCCTAAAGGAATTATAAAAGGAGCAATACTTAAGCGTGCCAATGTACAAGATGTACTGGTGTACAAGGAGAATCTGGACTTTCTCTCCCATACTCATGCTACCATAGCTACAGGAAGTTTGCGCCGAAAAGCCCAATGGTTACGTCGTTTTCCTACTCACTTAGTAGAGAATCTCAGGGGTAATATCAATACACGATTGGAGAAGTTACATAAAAGTCCTTGGCAAGGGGCTATCTTTGCCGCTGCTGCTTTGGAACGTTTGGATAAGAAGGAGGTGAATGCTTTCCCTCTGGACTGGATGACTCCAGCTCCTGCACAGGGAGCTATTATGGTTGTCTCAAAAGCTGAAGATACTTATACTAAAGAAGCACTTGCCCTTATTAATGATCAGCCAACAGATATAGAAACCAATATAGAGCGTCGCTTTCTGAAAAGATTGGAAGGAGGTTGTACGGCTCCTATTGGAGCAAAGGCAACCCTTGACGGAAAAACGATTTCTTTCGTGGGGAATCTTTTTTCCCTAGATGGAAAGCATGCTATAGAAGTTAAAAAAACGATTTCTTTAGATGATATAGAAAATTTCCCTGAGGCTTGTGCTGATGAAATATTATTGAAAGGAGGAGCTGACCTCATGCAAGAAATACGAAAAGTAATGAATATTCAAAAGTAATGCTTGTAAAAATATTTAATCTTGTTTCCAGACATAAGTTTTTCTCCATTTTATTGCTCTTACTTTGGGCGGGGATTGCTTTGTGCGGAGTTGTACACTTGCGTTTTGAAGAAGATATCACTAAGGTTCTCCCACAGAATGAGAAAACCTCTCTCACAGCTAAAGTACTTAAGCAACTGAATTTTGCGGATAAGATTTCGGTGATTGTAAGTGAAGAAACAGAAGGCTCCTTTGCTGACATTCAGGAACTTACTGATACTCTTTGTGATAATCTCAGACGAAAATTTCCTCAGTACTTTACGGATATTCAGGGTATTATCTCTGAAGAAGAGATAGATCAAACTTGGGCATTTGTCAATGAGCATTTACCCTTATTTCTGGAAGAAACGGATTATCAAGTTCTGGAGCAGAAAATGCAACCTGATAGCTTAGAAGCCTTAGTACAAGCTCACTACCGTATGATGCTTACTCCAGCAGGAATGGTTACTCAAAAGTTTATCCGAAAAGATCCTTTTTCACTTACATTCAAAGGTTTAGGGAAACTTCAATATCTTAATATAGGTACTGACCTTACCCTTTTTGATGGCTATCTTACTACCGCTGACCATAAGAATATTCTTTTCTTTCTTAATCCTGTATATGAAGGGAATGATACTGAGCATAATACTGCTTTTGTGCAGGAATTGGAGAGACTCCAAGCACAACTTAACCAGCAATATATAGGGAAGGCTTCTTGTGAATTCTTTGGGGCTCCTTTTATTTCAGTGAGCAACGCTTCCCAGATTAAGACTGATATTCTTACCACTGTACTTGTCTCTCTTTTTGCTTTGTATGTGCTGTTGGCTTTCTTTTATCGGAGTATTACAATCCCTTTAATAGCTTTTGTTCCTTCGCTCTTTGGAGTACTTTCTGCTTTAGCTTTTCTCTATATGCTAAAGGGACATATCTCAGCCATTTCCATTAGTTTAGGAGCAGTGCTTTTAGGAGTTACGATAGACTATTCCTTACATATTCTTACTCACTATAAGGCGACACAGGATACTCAAGAGCTCTATCGTTCGGTTACTGTTCCCATTCTTTTAAGTAGTATTACTACGGCAATCTCCTTTTTGTGTTTGCTTTTTGTTCATTCAGAGGTAATGCGTGATTTAGGTTTTTTTGCCTGTATAGGGATTATGGTCTCGGCATTACTTTCCTTATTGATGATTCCTCATTTTTATAGAAAAAACCGAGATATAGAAATACGAAAAACTTTTCTTGATAGGGTAGGAGCTTATCCTTTTCATCAGAATAAATGGATAGTAGGAAGTTGCTTATTCCTTATTATAGTGAGTTTTTTTGCTTTTAAACAAGTACGCTTCAATGGTGATATAGCTTCTATTAACTATCTTAATGAGCGTTATGCCAAGACTCAACATAAGATAGAAACCCTTACGGATAACAAATACAAATCCCTTTATACGGCTGCTTATGGTAACTCCTTGAATGAAGTTCTTGAACAGAATTTCCGCCTTTACCACTCTTTAGAACAATTACAAAGAGAAGGTAAACTTAAGCAATTTTCTTCCTTAGGAAATATTGTCCTTCCAGAGAGTGAACAAAAAAAGCGTCTGGTATATTGGAAAACCTTTTGGAATAACCGAAGAATCACTCAAGTGAAACAAGCACTGATGATTTCTGCTCAGAAAGTAGGTTTTAAACCTTCTATGTATGCACCTTTCTTTGCTTATTTGGAACAACCTAAAGAACTTATTACCCATCTTACAACATACGAAGATCTTACCTCCATCCCTATTAAAGATTTTATTACTGAGAAGAATGGATTCTATACAATTGCTAATTTGGTTAAACTTACTCAAGGACAACGAGAAGCTTTTATCCAGCAAATAGAGAAGAAGACTCCTGCAATAGTGATAGATCGTAAGAATATTAGTGAAACTTTCTTAGGTAAACTTAAGGATGATATATTAGCATTGGCTTCCTATGCTTCTTTTGCAATTTTCTTTATTCTGTTACTTTTTTTCCGCCGGATAGAGCTTGTTCTGCTCACCCTTATTCCTATTGCTCTTACAGGAGTAGTTACTACTGCCCTGATGAATCTCTTTGGAATGGAGTTCAATGTATTTAGTATGATTGTCTGTACTTTAGTACTGGGACATTCAGTGGATTTTAGTATTTTTATGACTTGTGCCTTGCAGAAAGACTATTCCACAGGTAAGGATGAGCTTCCTGTATATAAGGTCTCTGTGCTACTTGCTTCCATTACTACCTTCTTGGCTATTGGTACGCTAATTTTTGCTAAGCATCCAGCTTTGAAATCTATTGCATCAGTATCACTCATTGGGATATTTTCTGCTTTAATGATTACTTTTGTCTTTTACCCTTCTCTTTTTAAGTTTTTTATTTTTAGGCGACCCCAGCGAGGATTATCTCCTATCTCTTTACGTATATTCTTGAATAGTTTCATATCCATACTTTACTATGTGGTATTTTCGGTACTTTTTTCTAATTTGGGTTGGCTTTTATTGAAACTTTTACCCAAAGGGAAAACCCTATGGCTTCGCTACTTAGCAGCGAAATTTACTACTTCTGTACTGTACTCCAATCCTTTTGTACGAAAGAGAGTGGAGAATCCTTTGTCTATTGATTTTTCTTATCCTTCTGTATTGATAGCCAATCATAGTTCATGGCTTGATACGCTTGCTATAGGAATGCTTACTCCACGTGTGAGTTATATGGTTAATGATTGGGTATATCATTCTGCAGTATTTGGAAGATATGTACAAGCAATGAATTTCTATCCTGCTTCTAAGGGGATAGAAAAAGGGGTAGATATTTTCAGAAAGAACTTTGAAGATGGTTATTCTGCCATGATATTCCCAGAAGGCAAACGCTCGGAGAGTAATGTTATCCACCGTTTCCATAAAGGAGCTTTTCTGTTGGCTGAGGAATTTCAAAAGCCCCTAACTCTAATATATATACATGGTAATTCAGAAGTACAGCCTAAGGGAGACTTTGCTATTTACGACGGGAGTATCACTGTACTGGCTGCCGAGCAGATAGCTCCTAATGACCCACGTTTTGGAATAACCCACCGGGAGCGTGCCAAGCTTATAGGTAAATACTTCCGTGAGCAGTTCGCCCTGATGCGCCAACGTATAGAAGGGGAGGACTACCTTAAGAAAAAACTTCTTCTAAGTTACTTGTATAAGGAACCTTACATAGTGCATGCTGTTCGTACTGACTTCCAAAAGCGTAAAAAGCAGTACCATGCTCTTTCCCTTTCTTTACCTGAAAAAGCCACTGTCCTTCATTGGGCAGATGACTACGGTCAAGCAGATTTCTTACTCCTTTTAACCTATCCTGAACGTACTTTTATTACTCTTATAACCGATGATCATAAGCGTGCTATTGCCCAACAGTCCTATCTTACCCATATCCGTAAAATAAGGTACTATAAGGAACTTCCTGAAGGGATTATGTATGAATGGATGGTGGATACAAGGGAAGGGAAAGTGCAAGCAAGAAAAAGGGCGACTGACTAATGCAAACTATATGCATACTATATACAAATTAAGAAAAAGTTTTTGTGAAAACCGCTATATATTACAAGAAAAAAACCTATATTTGCACGAATTTAAAATATAAATTAGGATTAAATTATTACCATATATGAAGACCATTAATGATATTTCTTGCAAAGGCAAGAGAGTATTGGTACGTGTGGATTTCAATGTTCCTGTGAATGAGCAATATGAAATCACAGATACCACACGTATTGAGGCAGCTAAGCCTACTATCTTAAAAATTGTGAACGATGGGGGAAGTGCTATTCTTCTTTCACACTTTGGACGTCCTAAAGGGAAGGATGATAAGTATTCTTTTGCTCATTTGGTAAAACAAATAGGTGAAGTACTTGGTGTACCTACCCATTTTTGCCCGGATTGTATAGGTGAAGTAGCGGAGAATACGGCTAAAAACTTACCTGCAGGTCAGGTACTCCTCCTTGAGAATGTACGTTTTCATCCCGAAGAAGAAAAAGGAGATGAGGCATTTGCTGCTAAGCTTGCTAAGCTTGGTGATGTGTACGTGAATGATGCTTTTGGCACCGCACACCGTGCCCATGCTTCTACTACTGTTTTGGCAAAATTTTTTCCTAAGGATAAGTATTTTGGGTATCTCCTTGCTAAGGAAATTGAAAGTATAGAAAAGGTAATGAAAACAGGCGAGAGACCTGTAACAGCTATTTTGGGAGGTTCTAAAGTATCCTCAAAAATTACTATCATAGAGAATATTTTGGACAAGATAGACCATCTTATTATTGGAGGTGGAATGGCTTTTACCTTTATCAAAGCGCAAGGTGGTCAGATAGGAAACTCTATTTGTGAAGATGATAAGTTGGATTTGGCTTTGGATATTCTTAAGAAAGCTAAGGAAAAAGGAGTACAAGTGCACTTACCTGTAGATGTGGTTGCTGCTAATGATTTTAATAATAATGCCTCTACACAAGTGGTAGCTATTGACCAGATTCCTAATGGTTGGCAAGGCTTGGATGCAGGAGAAAAATCTTTAGAGAATTTTAAGAAAGTAATCCTTGCTTCTAGAACTATTCTATGGAATGGACCTGTAGGAGTATTTGAGATGCCTCGTTTTGCCAAAGGGACTATTGCTGTGGGAGAATATGTAGCAGAAGCTACTGCTAAAGGAGCTTTCTCCTTAGTAGGTGGAGGGGACTCAGTGGCTGCTGTAAAGCAGTTTGGTTTTGAAAATAAAGTAAGCTATGTATCCACTGGAGGAGGAGCTATGCTTGAGAGTTTGGAAGGAAAAATACTTCCAGGGATCAGGGCTATTAATGAGTAAAAAAATATGAAATTTAAAAGAGGCTGTCTGAAAAAGATAGCCTCTTATTTTTATATAAAAAAATTATAAAAAAAAAGTAAAATTCTTAATTGAATGATAATTTTTCGTTTTTCATAAAAAAAGATTTCGTTTTAGAAAAACTTTTAGAAAAAGTATTGTAGTTTTGCATGATATTTGAAACAATAATAATGGGCAGTTACTGTTCACTATTCACTATTCATTAAATTGATGGATACAAAAGAGATATTAAAAAAAGTAAGGAAAATAGAGATTAAGACCAAAAAATTAAGTGATAATATTTTTGGTGGAGAGTATCATTCTGCTTTTAAAGGACGTGGAATGACCTTCAGTGAGGTGCGTCCATACCAATATGGAGATGATATTCGTAATATTGATTGGAATGTAACGGCTCGCTATAATGAGACCTTTGTAAAAGTATTTGAAGAGGAGCGTGAACTGACCTTGATGCTCTTAGTAGATGTTAGTGGGAGTGAATTTTTTGGTTCTTTGCAGCAGTTCAAAAATGAGATTATTACGGAAATTGCAGCTACTCTGGCTTTTGCCGCTTTGCAAAACAATGATAAAACGGGACTTATACTCTTCTCCGATCAGATAGAACTTTATATTCCTCCTAAAAAAGGCAAATCACATATCTTGCGCATTATACGTGAACTTATTGAATTCCAACCTCAAAGTAAACGTACTAATATCGCCCATGCTTTAGAATTTCTTAATAAGGTGATGAAGAAAAAAACAATTGCTTTTTTGCTCTCAGATTTTATAGGCGAAGATTACCAAAAACCTTTGCAAATAGCAGCTCGTAAGCATGACCTTACAGGAATACGCCTCTATGATCAGCGGGAAACAAGCTTACCTAATGTAGGAGTTATTTTAGTTAAGGATGCCGAAAGTGAACAGCTCTCATATATAGATACTACTTCAAAAGCTGTGCGTGACAGGTATACAAAGGATTATCAGCAGAAAGTCTCTTATTTTGAAACTACTTTCCGTCATTTAGGGGCTGGAGTACTTCAGTGTCGTACAGATGAGAGTTATACCAAAAAATTATTAGGATATTTCAAATATAGAGCCTGATTATGAACATGAAGTTTAGTTTATTATTTTGTTTTATTTTTCCTATTTGTCTTTATGGACAACAAGTGAATATTTCAGCTACACCAGATCGTAATGAGATAAAAATAGGGGAACAGATTCACTATAAAATTAGTGTAGAAACAGATTCTACTGCACGAGTATCTTTTCCTGATGCTAATCAGTTTGCTCCTTTTGAGGTGGTAACGGAAGCTCCTATAGATACTTTTAAGGAGAGAGAAAAATTTCGCTTGATAAAGGAATATGCCCTTACCCAGTTTGATTCAGGACATTATACCCTTCCTCCCTTACATATAGATATTAATAAACAGGTATATCAAACAGATTCTTTGCATTTTATAGTACAAAATGTTGCTGTAGATACCCTCAAACAACCCCTTTATGATATAAAACCAGCTATTGAAATAAAGAAAGGGAAGAAAGCATCTTTATTTTGGTATTGGTTGATGGGAGTTGTAGTCATTTCAGGAATCATTTTTAGTATTTATTGGTTTTTTCTTAGAAAAAGGCGAAAGGAAGAAAAAGATGAGATAGCCTTATTACCTCCCTTTGATAGGGCTTTGTTGAAATTAAAGAATCTAAAGGACTCTCGCTATCTCATAGAATCCAATCATAAGGAATATTATTCTGTCCTTACAGATATTGTCCGAAAGTATTTGGAAGAAGAAATACATATCTCAGCAACAGAGAGCACTACTGACGAACTTCTTACCAAATTACAAGTATTCTTGGATGCTGGAAAGTTACATCTTTCCTCTGATGTAATCAATGAACTTAGAACAGTATTACATAAGGCGGATTTGGTGAAGTTTGCTAAGTCCCAACCTGAAGATTTTGAGGCAGAGAAGGATAGAGAATCTATAGAAACAATAGTTGTAAAGACCAATGAAGGACTCCCTGATACTCCTCAAGAGGAAGATTTGCAGGATATCTATCAAAAGCAATTGTCCGAGGATCAACGTAATAAAAGACGTAAAAGATATCTTTTAATTGCTTCTGTAGCCAGTGTTCTACTTCTTGTCTTAATTGCCTGTACATGGTATGCCTTCACTGTAGGAAAAAATAAAGAAATTAGTATGGAGAATTGGTATACAAGTTCCTATGGTTATCCAGCAATAACTATTACCACTCCCCAGGTACTCAAGCGTGAGAAAAGTACTAATCAAGCAGATAAATTTGTCTATATTAATCCTAAGGATGAACTTTCTATAATGCTTATTAGCAATAGCTTAAAGGATTATATAAAAGAACTTGCCATTGAAAGGGCACAACAAGAGACACAAGCCGATGAACAATAGAAATCACAGAGTGAGAATTCTTTAGAAGAGATGGTGCTTAAGATGATAGAGGTGGAACTAGAGAAACATTTTAATGGAGAGAATATTCTCATCAAAGAGGAACCTTACACGGCTACACAAGGAGTAGCAGGGCATAAAGTATTTGGATCTTTTACAGAAAAGAAAGCGCAAAAGACAAGAAAAATGCGCTATCAAAGTTTCTTTTTTATCACAGGAGAAAACCTGCAGATGATACTTTTTACCTATCCAGAGGATGAAAAAGCGTTAGGAGCTTCGTTAGTGGAAAAGATAATGACAACTGTAGGTATTCAGTAAGTTATATAATGAAATTAGTTTTTGCCACCCATAATAGAAATAAATTAAAGGAAGTACAAAGTATGCTTCCTCGAGAGATAGAGTTACTCACATTGGATGAGATAGGATGCTTAGAGGATATTCCTGAGACGGCACCTACTATAGAAGGGAATGCTATCCAAAAGGCACAATATGTGAAAGAAAGATACGGTTATGATGTTTTTTCTGATGATACAGGCTTGGAAGTAGGTATTCTTGAGGGTGCACCAGGAGTATATTCTGCTCGGTATGCAGGGGATATGAAGGATGACCAGGCTAATATAGACCTATTGCTCAAGAATATGAGAGATAAGGAGAATAGGGAAGCCCAGTTCAAGACTATATTTGCTCTCTGTATAAATGATGAGATGCATACTTTTGAAGGAATTATTAAGGGTGAAATTACCCACTTGCGCAAGGGAGAAGGAGGGTTTGGTTATGATGCTGTTTTTATGCCAGAAGGATATGAGAAAACTTTTGCTCAGATGACTCGGCAGGAAAAGAATAATATAAGTCACAGGGGGAGGGCTCTGCAGAAGTTAGTACAATTTCTTAAGATAAGAATAGGAACCCTTGAGTAGAAATTGTCGGGGTGGCAGGATTCGAACCTACGACCTCCTGGTCCCAAACCAGGCGCGATAACCGGACTACGCTACACCCCGCAGAGGTGATCACGACAGGATTCGAACCTGTGACCGTCTGCTTAGAAGGCAGATGCTCTATCCAACTGAGCTACGTGACCTTAATTTAAAAATTAACTATGCCACAAAAATAAAGTCGGGGTGGCAGGATTCGAACCTACGACCTCCTGGTCCCAAACCAGGCGCGATAACCGGACTACGCTACACCCCGAAAAAAATAAGATAAAAAGCGGAGAGACTGGGACTCGAACCCAGGCGACAGTTACCCGCCGACAGATTAGCAATCTGCTCCGTTACCACTCCGGCACCTCTCCTAAATCATAATAAAATCACTATACGATGAACTGTAATTAACTCACAGTTGCGGGTGCAAAATTACAATTTTTTTTTATATCTACAAACTTTTAGACCTCTTTTTTTGAAAAAAATGTAAAGGAAATAATTTGCTGAAAATCAATTGTCTTAAAAAAATGTAGTAATAATTTTGTAAATTGTATTTTTTTAACTACTTTTGCAGGAATTAAAAATCATGAAGATGAAGAAAATGAAATTCCCCACTCCCTACACTATCCTTGTTATAGTAATGTGTTTGGCAGCAGCACTCACTTATTTGTTACCTGCTGGAGGTTATGATACACTCCAATATGATAAGGATAAGAATGTTTTTGTTATTCAAAGTGCGGATACTCTTTATCAAGTACCTGCTACACAGCAGGCTCTTTCTGAGCGTAGTATTTCTATAGAACTTAGCAAATTCACTGACCAGAAGATAAAAAATCCTATTTCTATTCCCAATACGTACAAGCAGAGAAAGGCAACTCCTCAAGGCTTTGTAGAAATTCTTTTTGCTCCTATTAAGGGAATATACGAAGCGGTAAGTCTTATTCTTTTCGTACTTTTTATAGGAGGATTTATAGGGGTATTCAATAGTTCCGGAGCTCTTAATGAAGGAGTTGGCTATTTAGCTCATCGCTTTAAGGGGAAAGAAGGAATTCTGATAATTGTTTTAGCAACACTTATGGCTTTAGGAGGTACTTCCTTTGGTTTGGCAGAGGAAACTTTAGCATTCTACCCTATGTTAGTTCCTATTTTCTTAGCTGCAGGTTATGACCTCTTGGTACCGTTAGCGGTGATTTTCATAGGAGCTAATGTAGGAACATTGGCTTCTACTTCCAATCCATTTGCCGTAATCATTGCCTCCGATGCAGCTGGGGTGGACTGGACTTCGGGGCTTACCATACGGGCTATTGCACTGGTATTATGCCTTACTATTAGTATTATTTATATCACTTATTATGCTGAAAAGGTAAAAAAGCATCCTGAAAAATCCTTAGTATATGGTGTAGAACTTCCTGAAATCTATACTTCTAATATTGCAAAAGGAACTACTGAATTGAAACTCTCCACTAAGATACAGTTATTGGTATTTGCTCTTACTTTTGTGGTAATGATTATAGGGGTATCCCAATGGAAATGGTGGTTTCAGGAGATGACAGGTCTGTTCTTGGCATCCGCTGTTATAATTGCTATTTTACAACGCTCGGGAGAAAAGAAGTTTGTAGAACAATTTCTTGCAGGAGCGAGAGACTTATTAGGGGTAGCTTTTATTATTGGAATTGCTCGAGGAGTATCTTTTATATTGAATGAGGGACAAATATCAGGAACAATATTATATTATGCTACTGAACTTGTAAAAGGAATGTCTCCTATGGTATTCTTACCTATAGTCATGCTAATTTTAGGAGTATTGAGTTTGTTCATTGCCTCTTCTTCAGGAATGGCAGTGCTTACCATGCCTATTATGGGAGCTTTAGCTACAGCAGTAGGTATAGGAGGAGACAAGGTGGTGAGTGCTTACCTTTTTGGTATAGGAATTATGTCACTTATCACTCCTACAGGAGTAACATTACCATCGCTTGCTATGGTAAATGTTAACTATAATCAGTGGTTAAAGTTCTGCTGGCCTCTGATTGCTATTTTTACGGTGGTACTGACAGTTTTACTATGGGTTTAAATAAGTGAAGAAAAAAGAGGCAGAAAGAAAAGACTTCAATGGCTTTGGAGTAATACCTAACTGCAACCAACTCTCGGCTTATTTTGCAAAAGACAACGGAATTAAAAAAGATATTATTAAAAAGCATCCATTCTCAGACTATTTTATAGATACATTAAACTGTCAAATTAGAAATGGCATTGGGCATTTAAAGACAGTTTTGTGTTCCGAAATCCGCCACTGTGCCAAGTGACAAAACGTTAGGCAACATTAAAAGCAACGATATGAGACAGTACCAATTTTTGAAGATTTTTCTATTTATGGTAATGGGATTCTGTTTTCTTGCAGAAACGAAAGCTCAAACAAAAACGGAAGTGCTTGTAATCGGCACAATTCATAGTGGGCACAGTAATAATCCGAATTATTCATATCAAGATATTCTGAATATTTTAGGCACTTACAATCCTGATGTAATTTGTGTAGAAATACCACCATCTTATTTTAGAAAGCAATCCTACCTCAAAGAAATGATGATAGCTTCAATATATGGTTTTGATAATAATAAGAAAGTTTATCCGATTGATTGGTGGGAAACTCTATCGGATGCTCGTGCTGAAAGGAGTAAATATATCAAAACCGATGATTATAAAACAAAAAGTCAACAAGCCGATTCGTTAGTAAAGAACAATCGCATAATGCAGGCATTCGTAGAGAAATATGGCACTATGGATAGCATCTGGAAAAATAATAAAATGGGATATGAGTTTTTCAACGGCAAAGATTACAACAACTACATCCGAGAGATGTATACTATATCAATCCGTGTGTATGGGGACGGATGCATGAATTTATATTCGGAGTTGCGGAATGCCAAAATGATGGAATTAATCAACACTGCTATCGCCGAAAACAAAGGGAAACGCATTATGATACTTACAGGAGCTGAACATAAGTACTATTTTGATATTGCTTTGTCAAAACAAGAAGATGTGCAATTAGTTAACTTTGAGAAGTTATTACCTTTAAAAACAATAGTTCCAACCTCAAACATAATAGGATTTATTAAAAATGATTTGGCAAAAGGTTATTATGATATGTCAGATACTTCTTCCATAGATGTCTTGTATCAAAATGCATTAGTTCCTCTGATTCATGGAATAGGAATGGATGATAACCCCAATATTATACCTGTTGAAAATATAAGAAAAGCTATATCCGTTGTAGCTGAATGGGAATCTCAACGCTCAAGATCAGCAGTATTGCAGTTTGAGAAAGCGTGGATTAGATTTTTAGAAAAAGATTATTTCGGTGCGATTAAAATATCGAAAAGCATTACCAAAAAATTAAATGAATTACCAAAAGAAAAGCATTGGTTTTTTGTAGTATATTATTGGCGTAATTTAGGTTTTTGTTATGACATGACCAACCAAAGAGATAAGGCTATAAAAGCTTATCAAGAATGTAAAAAAGCATGTAAAACATTGGGCGTTAATATGAATGTTGCAGAAAAATATATTTACAAAAACTTTGAGAATGAGCCTTACATAAGAGAACAGAACAAATAACATTGCCTGATAGAGGCTTTATGTTAGGCGGGGTTACATGCAAATTTGAAGTTTTTGTACTTCGCATCTGCGTTAGAACGAGTTGAGGCTGTCCGAAAAGGGCAGCCTCTTTCTTAAAGGTTTTTCTCCCTTTCAAGGGGAGAGAGGATTTTTTACTCTTCATTTTCTACTATTTTCACTTTTATCACTCTCTGATTAAATCTTCTGTAGAAATAGGGAATTTTGTATAGCATTCTGAAGATGAAGGGATAGCGTCCTTTATTAAAATCACTCATAAAGTATTCCTTCTCTATATGAATCTTAGGATTCCACGCCTCCAAGGTGTGACTATTGAGTTCACTCCATTTAAATTCAGGGCGCTGATTTTCTTCCATAGTCCCTAAGGAATCATGTACCTTAGCATGTCCTACTAAGGCATAAGCCAACATATCAAAAAGAAAAACAGCCTCATTTAATTCATGGCAAAGAGTCTCAAAAAAGGCTTTTATATCCTTTCTTTCAAAATACATAAGAACACCTTCTACAATGATAAGGATGGGTTTTTGGGGAGCCTTTATAAGAGTTATCCATTGAGAGTCAAATAAGGAGAGGGATAGGAATGTCCTTCGTTCACTTTCTTGGAAGAATTTTTTACGCAATTCAATCACCTCAGGGAGGTCAAGCTCATACCAATGGGTTACATTAGGGCATCCTATACGCTCATAACGAGCATCCAAGCCGGATCCTAGCTGGATAACCACTGCATCGGGATGGTCTGATATAAAGGCTTGAACTTCCTTATCTATAAGGCTTGCCCTGAGACAAACCCCCGCTTGACTGAACTTGGATTTTTTGAATTTAGAAAAATCATAATCTATCTGAGAAATCATTTCTTGAGCTTTCTCATCTACCAAAAAAGGTTGCTTATAGTGACACTCTTCAGCTTTAGCCCATAAAGTAATGAGCATAGTTTCAGGTATTTTTCCTAAAGATTGTAGGTTCTCTGTATTCATTTTCTTGCTAAAAATTATTCTATCTTGAGAAAATAGTAAATAGATGTGAGATAATGTACCAATGAGAGATTTACAGACATTGGCACATTAAGATTTAATTAAAATGCATGGAAAAAGGATGCATTTCCTATAGTAGAAAGCAATTTTTCAGTAGTATTAGTGGTAGGATTATAGCTAAAGAGTCCTATTTTATCTGTACCAAAGGCAGCAAATACTACTAAATCTTTATATTTACCTATGTAAATACTATGCCCATCAGTAAGAGGAATGCCGTCTATTTTTTTAATGGTTTTTGCATTAAGGTCTATGAGTACTGCCATTGAATTTTTTGCAGTATAAGCATTATCACCATTGAGTTCTGTAATACCTACATAGGCAGCAACCTTTCCGTTTCCTATGTACTGACAGTTATAAACAGCAGCAGGTTTATAGGAAGTGCCTTCAATAGTAGTCGTAGAGATATCCCATGATTTAGCAGTATCAAACTCATTGCTTCCCTTGTTAAGAGCAATAAATCCACACTTGGTATTATTAAGGTTATATCCAAAATATCCTGCTGTAGCCATATATAGATCACCTACTTCATTGGTGAAGATCATGCCACTACATTGAGACATAGGACGTGTAGGGAAAGTAAGACCCGTAACTTTTTCGGAAGCTATTTTCTCCACCTTATCGGTTTGGATATCAATAATAGCCACATCACATTGCTGATAGTCAGCATAAGGCTGCCAGCTTTTTGCAGGGTCTATTTGGTTAAGGCATAGGTAGTATTTGCCGTCTCGAATAAGTCCCATAGCAGGCTCCGGACTAGCGTCCCCATGAGCATAGGAATTAAGCGCAATTTCCCCTGTTCTCTGCATAGTTTTAGGATTGATGATCCATACTACGCCTTGGGTATAGAGCGGTAGATAGGCTTTGGTATCACTTACCTTTTCAAGATGTCCTATCATAGAACCTGCAGGAGTATCAAGATGAGCTCTTTTGGTAAGTCGTTGGTCAGTAGGATTATATGTCCAAAGAGTAACCCCTCCGACCCCTTTCATGGTATCGAAGATATAGACTTCATTACCAATTACTTGTACCGAAGAACCAAATTCTGTTTGTTCGGCTTTTGAATTATCTATTTCTCCTGATAAGTTATTGAAAAGCTGTAAATAGGAACTGCCACTCATACCGTCACCATTCTTAGTGGATGTCTCTAAGAGATACTTACCTGAACTTTTGGAGATAATAGTAGGGTTTGTAGGATTGTTATTGTCATCTTTTTTACAAGAGACACTAAGTAGTGCTAAAGAGCATACTGTTAAGAAAAATTTTGAGTACATAATATATTAACTTTTATTTATTTGTATAAGTGAGTTAAAATCTCATTTTTATATTGATATAATTTTATTTAAAATATGACTCTAAGTTTTATTCCTCCATTAATACCCATGAGAGGTTTGTTGAACTCAGAGAGTGTTTTCTCATTGGTGAGATTACGTATTTTGCCAGAGATAAAGAGTTTGCGATTGAAAAAGCTATGTTCTATACCTATATCAAAGGTAGTGCTACGGGGAATACGACGCTTGTCAAGTTGCGTCATTTCAAAATCATAGAAATATTCCTCTATGAAAGTACCATCTATGAAAATACGTGTATTTTGTCCAGTGCCCCCAAAGAGATTTTCTTGGTGGAACTCTATTCCAGCATTTGCCATTAAGTAAGGAATATTAGGCATTCGCTTGTTTTTGGTAGGATTAGGAACAGTACTTGTAGTTTCATAGTCACGTATATCTCTTAAATCCTGATAAGTAGTATTCACATAAGCATAGAGGAAAGGGAGTACATCTGCTTTAGCTTCGAATTCTACCCCTATAGTACGCATTTCGCCAAAGTTTTGGTACTGTGCCCCGATGAGTCCGGCGGTATAGCGTATCATATCCTTCAGGTGCATATAGAAAAAATTCATTTCTACCTGTGCATTTGTTGGGTGTTTTCCTACAAGGTCAAAAAGTAACCCTAAGTTAGCACTGGTATTGCGCTCAGGGAGAAGTTCCCCACTGGGAATAATACCGATACCATCCCCCAAGAGTTCACTTTCTGAAGGGATACGCACATCATATCCTATAGAAAATTTTCCCATAAGAGAGGGAAGAAAACGATAACGCATAGCATTATTGAGACCGAAATTGCTTTTGTTGAGATTTACCTCATACTGGTTCCCTACAAAGAGAGGAGTCATTTGAGTGTGCATGGTATAGAGATAGTAACGACCTGTAAGTGAGTTAAGAAACTTATCATCAGAGGTACGGAAATCGTAGGTAAGACCACTTACCCAACTGAGCATTTGTGAATCAAAATTCACCTGCTTGCCTAAACTTAATTTCTTAAGGTCATCCTTGGGCTTACCATGTGCTATAGAAAGTACAGAATTGAAATTGAGAGAATGCCGTTCATTAAGGATATACTCTAAGTTGGTTTTGTTAATAAAAGAAAGTTTCTTGTCATCGGAATCTGATGGATAATTATAACCTACTTCACCACCATAACGGGAGGTAGTGGGAAAGGAAGAACCATCCCATTCATAACGGCGAGTAGCTTTATCAATGAAATTCATTCGAGTGAATACCACCCCATTGAACATATCAAAATTAAGTCCTTCAGTAAGGAAATTGTCTTTTTCTAATTTGTTAGAGAGTCCTGCCATTAAGGATTTGCTATGAGCCTCACGTATATCATATTCTATTCCTTGTATTTCTTTATAGGTTTTTACGATAACAGGTTCTAATTCTACTTCATCAAACCACCATTTTTTTGCTTTAAGGCTACCACCGATGATAATCTTTTGAAACTTATCGTGGTTACGAGTGATGCGTAAGCCTTTTCTGTAAGGGGAATCAAAAGTATAATTATTATCAGAAGAAGTATATCCTCCTCCTATACCAAAAATGAGTCCACGTTCTTTAAGGTTCCGCTTGAGAACAGCTTGTAGTTTGTGAGTGTTATAGGATTCAATACTATAGCTTAAGTCAGCATATTTGTCAGGATATTCACGAATAACAATATTCACAGCCCCACCGAGGGAAGAACCTCCAAAGCGTGCAGGGACTACTCCTTTATATATCTCAATACGGTCAATCATATCAATGGGGATATCATTGATATCGATATAATCCGTTTGTTCTGCTAAAGGGAGTTCATCTATAAAAAAGCCGATACGCTTACCTTCCAGTCCTCTGACAGAGATACGGGAGCTACTGCCCACTCCTCCTGAGGAGCGCAAGGTAACTCCTACTGTTTTTACTAAAATATCCTGTACACTGCTTACGGTACCTCGCATATTGGATATATCAATCACAGTAACGGGCATAGCTTCTTCTTTTTTCTGATGAGCAATGGTTTTGGCAGTGAATACCATTTCTCCAATTTCTTTTTTTTCTTCTTTAAGAGAAACATTCATGCGTGTTTGCCCACTAATAGTAATTTTTTTATTTACAGTCTGATAACCAAGATAATAAAAGGATACAATATAAGTGCCCAAAGGAAGATTATGGATTTGATAGTTTCCTTTCTCGTCGGCACTTGTGCCTAAGTTTAGTTCTTTAATGATAATATCAGCCTTAATTAAAGGTTCTCCAGTGGTTTTGTCGATGACTTTTCCTGAAAGGGTACCTTTGTTCTGACTATAAAAAGGAATAGAAAAAAGAAAAAATAATATGAAAAGGATTCTTTTTGGCAACATGTAAATAAAATTTTGATATTCCAGAATTTTTATTTAATTTTGTTCTAAATACTAAGAACGCGCAAAATTACAATAAATCAAAAGGAAAGAGTTTCATTTCCTTAGCAAAAGTTTTAATTTCCATAGCAAATCAAGATGAAAGTTATAAAAGAACAGGTACCACAAGGGGGAAATACTAAGATAGAAATACCTATAATGCGTACAGAAGCAGATATAGATAAGTATTATGGATATATGAAGAATAAGGCAGGTGAGTTTGTTATAGATGCTAAGCTCATAGGAGAGTATAATTATTATTCGTGGCGAGCACAAGTGAAGGATGATTATACTTTTGAAGGGAAAATGGCTATTCCTTCAGTGCGGTTCTATTTTTTAATTAGAAGTAGAAGAGGGGTTTATGTAGAGGTAGGGAAAGCAATGAATAACTATGCGAGAGCGGGAGCTCATAATGTATTCTTTTGCAAAGAAGAATGTTTGGGGAAGGATAGGTTCTTCAAGGAAGATAATGTAGAGGTAATCAGTATAGCAATAAGCGAGGCGCAGTTTGCAGAAATGGCATGCAAATATCCAGAAACTTTTATTAATATATATCAAAAATTCCAGAAAGAAGGTAATTTCTTTCTTAGGAGTGAGCAATGCTTTGTAACTTCTTTTCAGATGATGAATGTATTGCAACAACTCAAGAATAGCCATTTATTAGGGAAAGGGGCTAAGGTTTATGCCGATTTAAAAATGTTAGAACTCTTTCTATTACAATTTCAAGAAGAAATAGCGGATCATTCCTATCAATATTGTAAAACTCATTCAGATATAGATAAGATACATGAGGTAAGTGACAGAATCATTAGTGATTTGCAACATACTCCCTCTATAAGTGAATTGGCACGGGAAGTTGGACTCAATGAGAAGAAATTGTGTTACGGATTCAAGGAAGTATTTGGTAATACTATTTTTGGCTATTTATATGATTATAAAATGCATCTTGCCCAACAACTTTTGTTATATACAGAAAAGTCCATCAGTGAGGTAGCTTTGCAGTGTGGGTATGAATATCTTTCACATTTCTCTACTGCTTTTAAGCGCAAATATGGGATTACTCCGCAGGGGATGAGAGAAACTATTACCAATAAGTCCCTGTTAAGAAAGTAAGGCGAATGAAGGTGAGTGTACTTTGCTCAGTCAAATGGATGGGAGTGTCCAGGTCTTGAATTTCTTCCTCGTTAATAAATACAGCAAAAAGTCCATCGGTAAAGGCGAGCATTGCTGTATCAATGGCTTTGTTTAGGTCGGCAAGTTGTCGGTTCTCTTTCTCACCAAAGGTAATTTTCCCCGCTTGGGCTTGTTCTCCTATTTCTTTAGCACTGAGGAAGGGCAGGAGAGAAGTATCCTCACGAGAATCATTGAAGCGCCTGACCTCGCTCTTCACACATTCAGTAATTAGCTCCCGTAAAGTTTTGGGGTGTTTTTCCAAACTGATGTCAATGATTTTTATCTTCTTCTTTCCTAATTTTTTCAATTGGATTTGCATGATATTACCCTAATTATAGTTCTCGTATATTCTTAAGGAAAATCCATTTCATGAGAATGACTTCCTTACCTTCCTCTTTTTTAAAGGCAGCAAATCGAGGGGCTAATATGATGGATAGAATTCCTGTAATAAGGAAAGCAATCATGTAGGTGAGATTAGGAAAAAAATAGAGCACTCCCCATCGGATAAGGATAAAAAGAACTCCAAAACAGAGAAAATTTAATAGAAAAGCACGACCTTTAGCTGACATTCGTTAAGTATTTAAGTTAGCACCTTCTACTATGTGGGCAGGCATGTCCCTGAAAAGCACCACAACTGCTTGCCAATGTTCCTAAAGAGAGGATTATACAAATAATTTTAAACCATTTCATATTCTTATAATTGTTTGTGTTTCTATTTATAAACACCATAGCTGGTGTATTTTTCCATTCTTTTTTCCACAAGTTTCTCCACAGTGAGTTTGGAGAGTTTTTTATAGGTATCCTCAATAGCTTTTTTAACGCTTTCAAAGATAGCCGGTTTGTCTCGATGAGCCCCTCCAAGAGGTTCTTTGATAATATCGTCAATGAGTCCATTAGCCTTCATGTCCTTAGCAGTAAGTTTAAGGGCATCTGCAGCACGCTCTTTATACTCCCAACTACGCCAAAGGATAGAGGAACAGGATTCAGGAGAGATTACGGAATACCAAGTATTTTCAAGCATGAATACTTTATCTCCTACTCCTATACCGAGGGCTCCTCCAGAGGCTCCTTCTCCTATGATAAAGACGATAATGGGTACTTGTAATCGAGACATTTCCAACAGGTTACGAGCGATAGCCTCTCCTTGTCCTCTTTCTTCAGCCTCTATACCAGGATAAGCACCAGGTGTATCAATAAAGGTAACCACGGGAATATTGAATTTCTCAGCGGATTTCATTAGGCGCAATGCCTTTCGGTACCCTTCAGGGTTAGGCATCCCAAAGTTGCGATATTGGCGACTCTTGGTATTATTCCCTTTTTGTTGTCCGATGAACATATAGGATTGATTGCCAATCTTTCCTAAGCCTCCCACCATTGCTTTATCATCTCCTACAGTACGATCTCCATGAAGTTCTATGAAGGTATTACCACAGAGTGCGTGAATATAATCAAGGGCATAAGGGCGGTCAATATGCCGAGATACTTGTACACGCTGCCAAGGAGTAAGATTTTCATAGATATCTTTTTTTACTTGGTCTAATCGTTTAGTGAGTTTTTTACAAGTATCAGAAACATCTACATTACTTTCATTTCCGAGGGCAATACATTTATCTAACTGTTCTTCAAGTTCCTTAATAGGAAGCTCAAAATCTAAATATTCCATATTCTTTAAGTTTGATTATAGAGATGTGGTCAAAAAATCTACCATATTCAGCGGTGCAAAAGTACGCATTTTTTTTCTAAAAAAGCAAAAATTTAACGTAGGTTCGTCAATTGCCATAAGAAAGCCTTTTTTATGTTCTATTAGCTGATGTAATTCCAAATACCTCTGTTTCTTTTAAGTAAGGAAAGGGTATTGGCAACATTTACATGAGAGGGGTCGGTCAGTTCAGGGTCTATGTGGATCAGGTCAGTGGCATAATCACGAGCGACTTTCAAGAGTGCTCCATCCTTGACCAAGTCGGCAATTTTTAGGGCAAGAACGCCACTTTGTTGTTTGCCCATAAGGTCACCAGGTCCTCTGAGTTTTAGATCTACTTCAGCGATTTGAAAGCCATCATTGGTGGCGACCATAGTTTCCATACGGGTACGAGAATCATGACTGAGTTTTACATCCGTCATCAGGATGCAATAGCTTTGTTCAGCCCCACGTCCTACGCGTCCACGGAGTTGGTGGAGTTGTGAGAGCCCGAAGCGTTCAGCACTTTCTATAAGCATGACCGAAGCATTAGGCACATTGACTCCTACTTCTATGACGGTAGTAGCTACCATGATTTGGGCTTTTCCTTCTTGGAAGAGTTGCATTTGGGCTTCTTTCTCTTCAGGTTTGAGCTGTCCGTGTACCATAGCAATGGTATATTCAGGAGCAGGAAAGGCGCTACAGAGTTGCTGGTAGCCTTCGGTAAGGTTCTTGAAAGAAAGAGCCTCGGATTCTTCTATAAGGGGATAGACTACGTATATTTGCCGTCCCTTGGTGATTTCATCATGAAGAAATTGATATATTTTCCCCCGATGGGTATCATATTGATGAATGGTTTTGATTGGTTTCCTTCCAGGAGGAAGTTCATCAATAACAGAAATATCCAAATCACCATATAAGCTCATGGCTAAGGTACGGGGGATAGGTGTGGCGGACATGATTAGCACATGAGGCGGAAGCTCATTTTTGTGCCAGAGTTTAGAGCGTTGTTCTACTCCAAACCTATGTTGTTCATCTATAATTGCTAAGCCTAAGTTATGAAACCTTACCTTATCCTCCAGTAGGGCGTGTGTACCTATCACTATTTGTAGTTGACCATTTTCCAGTGACTGATGAATGAGGTGTCTTTCTTTAGTTTTTGTACTTCCTGTAAGGAGGGCAATGTGTACATTTGTATGAGCTAATAAGGAGGATATACCTTGAAAATGTTGTTGTGCAAGGATTTCTGTAGGTGCCATAAGACAAGCTTGGTAATGATTATCCAAGGCTAAAAGCATAGCAAAAAGTGCTACGATGGTTTTTCCAGCTCCTACATCTCCTTGTAAGAGGCGGTTCATTTGTGCTCCTGTTGCCATATCATTACGGATTTCCTTAATTACTCGCTTTTGTGCTTCGGTTAGTGGAAAGGGAAGATATTGATAATAGAAAGTATTAAAATAATCTCCTACTTTTGGGAATAGAAACCCTTTCAATTTCTTATTTAGATAATTTTTCTGTATCAGTTGTAATTGTATATAAAAGAGTTCTTCTAACTTAAGCCTGAACTGTGCTTTGGCTAAAAGGTCTTGTGACTGAGGAAAATGAATCTGAAAGAGGGCTTCTCCCTTTGGAAGCAATCGTAATGGTTGGAGCATTTCATTAGGTAGGGTTTCTTGGAAGTCCTTACCTACTTCATGAAAGAGAGTCTCGAAGAGCCTGCGCATTACTCGCTGGGTAATACCTCTTTTAGTAAGTTTTTCAGTAGAAGGGTATACCGCTTGTATATTTCCTTGCAGCGTGTTTTGATGTTCCTCAAGAGTTTCCATTTCAGGATGTACCATGGAAAAAGTTCCTGCGAAGAGGGAACATCTGCCAAAGATCACATAAGGCACATTTAGTAATAGATGATCTTTAAGCCATTGAGAAGGGTGAAACCAAATAAGTTCCATACTTGCAGTACCATCGGTAAAGGTAGCCACAAGTCTCTGCTGTCTTTTATTTTTTCCAGTTACTGTTTTAAGGTGAATAATACGTCCAATAATCTGTACTTCAGCAGAGGAGTCTCTTAAATCCTGTATTTTATAGTATTGTGTTCTATCAATATATCGCGTAGGAAACAGGTGTAGCAAATCCTGATAATTAGCTACTTGAAGTTCATTCTTGAGTAGGGTAGCGCGCTGGGTGCCCACTCCTCTTAGGTGTTCAATGGGTGTTTCCAGTATAACCATATAGGGTTTAAGTATTTAAGAATTCCACAGTAACTATGCCATCAGAGTCTATTTTCTTTAGAACCACAGGTTGCAAGGTGTTAATGAGATTAGGGTTCCAGGGTGTTTTTACCTTTACGTAATTCTCTGTGAATCCGTGCATGAATCCATCCTTGTTATCACTTTCAAAGAGTACTTTATGGGTAGTGCCTAATTGTTTTTCATAGAAATAATGTCGCTTTTTTGCTGAGAGTCCACGTAACATACGGCTTCGTTTGGCGCGTATCTCACTGGGAACAACTCCTTCCATCTTTACGGCTTCGGTATTGTCACGTTCGGAATAGGTGAATACATGTAGGTAAGAGATATCCAGTTCGTTAAGAAAATGATAGGTTTCTAAGAAATGCTCATCTGTTTCTCCAGGAAAACCTACGATAACATCTACTCCTATGCAGGCATCAGGCATTTCCTCTTTGATTTTAGCCACACGATTCTGGTAGAGTTCTCTGAGGTAGCGGCGCTTCATCTTCTTTAAGATATCATTGCTGCCACTTTGTAAAGGAATATGGAAATGAGGAACAAAGCTACGACTTTGAGCAACAAAAGCAATGGTTTCATCCTTAAGCAGATTAGGTTCAATGGAGGAGATACGTAAGCGTTCTATTCCCTCTACTGTATCCAGCGCTTGGATGAGTTCTAAAAAAGTGTGTTCATGCTTCTTATTACCGAATTCTCCTTTTCCATAATCCCCTATATTTACCCCAGTAAGTACGATTTCTTTGATGTTATTCTCAGATATTTTTTTAGCATTCTTCAAGATATTTTCAATAGTATCACTACGGGAGATACCTCGTGCCATAGGAATGGCACAATAGGTGCATTTGTAGTCACAGCCATCTTGTATCTTTAGGAAAGCACGTGTACGGTCACCTATGGAATAACTTCCTACATAGAAATCGGCTTCATTGATGTCACAGGAATGTACTTGTCCTTTATTGAGCTTGGTAAGGTCATCAATATATTGAGTGATATTGAATTTTTCTTTAGCGCCTAATACCAAATCCACTCCATCTACTGCAATGAGGTCTTCCGGTTTAAGTTGAGCATAACAACCTATGGCAGCTATAAAAGCATTTTCATTATGTTTTAAGGCTTTACGTACAATTTGCTTAAATTGTTTATCTGCATTTTCAGTAACAGAACAAGTGTTAATTACATATATGTCGGCAGGTTCTTCAAAGTCTACCTTATCAAATCCTTCGTTTTCAAAGCTACGAGCAATAGTTGCTGTTTCAGCAAAATTTAGCTTACAACCCAAAGTGTAGAAGGCAACACGTTTTTTCATAGATATAAAGTAAGATTTAGTAAAAAATCACAAACTCATCAGAGGAGCCTTTTCAAACTCGGCGCAAAGGTACAAAAAACTATTTAATTAATGTAATTTGCCTGTTCTGTAAGGTAATTATTGAATAGTATAGTCATTAAACCTCTATAAGTTCATAGGAGGATTCTATCTTAATTATAGATTATAATGTTGATATTGAGTATATTAAAAAATTAGTTATGAATCATGAATCGTTAATTATTATTTTCGTAATTTTGCACTCAAAAAAGAGAATGAATACACCTATTCATATTCCAACAATGGCAGAGCTCAGTGCTCAGGGAGTGCAACCAGAAATTCTCTTTTGGGTAGGTTGTGCGGGGAGTTTTGATGAACGTGCTCGCCGTGTTACCAAAGCCTTTGCTAAAATACTCTGCAAGGCGGAAGTTTCCTTTGCCGTATTAGGATCAGAAGAAGGTTGTACTGGAGATCCTGCCAAAAGAGCTGGAAATGAATTTCTTTTTCAAATGCAGGCGCTGACTAATATAGAAACACTTAATAATTATGGAATTACTAAGATAGTAACTGCTTGTCCACATTGTTTCAATACTTTACGTAATGAATATCCCTCATTAGGGGGAAAGTATGAAGTACTTCATCACACTCAATTGCTTAAGCAACTTCTGGAAGAAGGTCGTTTGAGGGTGGAAGGAGGTATATTCAAGGGAAAGCGTATTACCTTTCATGATCCTTGTTATTTAGGAAGGGGGAACGGAGAGTATGAAGCTCCACGGGCACTTCTTGAGAAGTTAGAAGCTGAGATTGTAGAGATGAAGAAGAATAGAGCTCATTCTTTCTGTTGTGGGGCAGGAGGAGCTCAGATGTTCAAGGAGGCGGAGAAAGGAACTGCTGAAATTAATAATGTACGTGCAGAACAGGCTTTGCAGGTATGTCCTGAAATTATTGTTACAGCTTGCCCTTTTTGTAATACAATGCTTACCGATGGAGTGAAAAATCAACAAAAAACGATAGTGCCTGTGATGGATATAGCTTTGCTGATAGAACAAGCAGAAGATTTATAGATGATTTATGAAATTGTATGGGAAGTAAAAATAAGCTAAAACGATTTAAAGAGAATGAAACTTTTGCCAATGTAATACAACCCAACAGGGAGGAGGTGATTGCTGGAAAATTTCCATTAAGGGGCTCTTGGGCAAGAGATTTTTTTAAAAATGAGCACCCTATAGTTTTGGAATTGGGGTGTGGCAAAGGGGAATATACAGTGAATTTAGCGCAACGAAATCCTTGTAAGAACTTTATAGGGGTAGATATAAAGGGAGCACGCTTTTGGAGGGGAGCCAAAACAGCTTTGGAGGTAGGTATTACCAATGCAGCTTTCCTTCGGACACAAATTGAACTTATTGATATGCTTTTTGCTCCTAATGAGGTTTCCGAAATATGGATTACCTTTCCAGATCCTCAGATAAAGTATAAGCGTACCAAACATAGGCTTACCAATGAGGAGTTTTTGGAGAGATATAAAAGAATCCTTTCTCCTCAGGGGGTAATTCATCTAAAAACGGATAGTGAATATTTACACGGATATACCTTAGGACTTCTTCATGGACTGGGGCAAGAGGTACTTTATGCCAACCATCATATCTACCGAAATGAAGGGGCTCCTGCTGAAGTATTAGCTATACAAACTACCTATGAAAAACAATATCTTTCGCAGGGAAAACCGATTACTTACATCTGTTTTCGGTTAAAGTAAAAAGTGTAGGGTGCCTCAGAAAGAAGGGCACCCTTTTCTATAGGGTCTATCCTTTGGCATCAGCTAAGAATTTTTCCAAGCCAATATCGGTAAGTGGGTGCTTGAGAAGTCCTAAGATGGCTGAGAGAGGGGCTGTAATTACGTCAGCTCCAATCTTAGCACATTCTATAATATGCATGGTATGGCGCACAGAAGCTGCAAGTATTTGGGTGTTATAGCCATAATTATCATAGATAAGGCGAATGTCAGCAATCAGACCTAATCCATCAGTGGAGATATCGTCCAAACGTCCAATAAAAGGAGAAACATAAGTGGCTCCTGCCTTGGCTGCTAAAAGAGCCTGTCCAGCAGAGAAAACTAAGGTACAGTTAGTACGAATTCCTTTCTGTGAAAAGTAGCGAATAGCCCGAATTCCATCCTTTATCATAGGTACTTTTACTACGATCTGAGGATGAAGGTTTGCAAGGATTTCTCCTTCTCGGATAATTCCTTCGTAATCGGTAGCGATTACTTCAGCGGAGACATCTCCTTGAACAATATGACAAATATCCTTGTAATGTTTCTGGATATTTGCCTCTCCGCGAATACCTTCTTTCGCCATTAAGGAAGGGTTGGTTGTAACGCCATCCAATACTCCTAAGTGTTCAGCCTCTTGAATCTGTGCCAGATTGGCAGTGTCTATAAAGAATTTCATTGTTATAATTTTTTGACAAAGGTACTACTTTCTTTTGGATTTTCCTCCCTATGAGATAAAAATATTTTGAATGTCCTTTTATTCAATGGAATACATAATGAGAAAAAAATTTGGTAGTTTTGTAAAAAATATATACCTTTGTCTTGTCAAAGGAAGTACTCTTTTGATATAAAAAAGAAATCATAAAAATACTTTCATGCCATGGAATATCGTATAGAAAAAGACACAATGGGAGAGGTAAAGGTTCCCTCAGATAAGCTATGGGGAGCACAGACAGAACGCTCTCGCAATAATTTTAAAATAGGAGCTCCTGCCTCCATGCCTAAAGAGGTGATATATGGATTTGCCTATCTAAAAAAAGCTGCTGCTTACGCTAATTGTGAATTAGGGGTTCTCTCTCAAGAGAAACGTGACCTTATTGCAAAAGTGTGTGATGAGATTCTAGAAAAGAAGTTGGATGACCAGTTTCCTTTGGTTATTTGGCAAACAGGCTCAGGCACACAGTCCAATATGAATGTGAATGAAGTGATTGCTAACCGAGCTCAACAGCTTGTAGGAAGAAAAATAGGGGAAGGAGAGAAAATCCTTTTGCCTAATGATGATGTGAATAAGTCACAATCCTCTAATGATACTTTTCCTACAGGAATGCATATCGCAGCTTATAAAATGGTGACGGAATGTACCCTGCCTGGTCTTGAGAAGTTAAAAGAAACCCTACAGAGGAAATCACAGGACTTCAAGGATGTGGTCAAGATAGGACGTACTCACCTGATGGACGCAACACCTCTTACTTTAGGACAGGAATTCTCTGGTTATGCTTCTCAGGTAGAACATGGCATTAAAGCATTAAAAAACACACTGGCACACCTTAGTGAACTAGCATTAGGTGGGACTGCTGTAGGAACAGGTATTAATACCCCTCAAGGATATGATGTATTGGTTGCCAAATATATCGCTCAGTTTACAGGGCTTCCTTTTGTAACAGCACATAATAAGTTTGAAGCTCTTGCTGCGCATGATGCTATGGTGGAATCCCATGGGGCACTTAAGCAAATCGCTGTTTCCTTGAACAAGATTGCCAATGATATTCGTCTGTTGGCATCAGGACCTCGCAGTGGTATTGGAGAGATTTTGATTCCTGCCAATGAACCTGGTAGCTCTATTATGCCAGGAAAGGTGAACCCAACCCAGTGTGAGGCAGTAACTATGGTAGCTGCCCAAGTTATGGGAAATGATGTGGCTATCAGTGTAGGGGCTACTCAGGGACACTATGAGCTTAATGTATTCAAGCCTGTGATTTGTGCCAACTTCTTACAATCCGCACGACTTATAGGAGATGCTTGTGTGAGTTTTGAGCAACATTGTGTATCAGGTATTGAACCTAACTACCCACGCATTAAGGAATTGGTGAACAAAAGTCTTATGCTTGTTACAGCGCTTAATACAAAGATAGGCTATTATAAGGCTGCTGAAATAGCCAATACAGCCCATAAGAATGGTACTACTCTCCGCGAAGAAGCCATCCGATTGGGCTATGTAACTCCTGAGGAGTTTGATGCTTGGGTAAGACCAGAGGATATGGTAGGAAGCCTTAAAAAATAATAAGTAATTAAATATATTTAATAAATATGGCAAGTACAGCTGATATTAAAAAAGGATTGTGCATTCGTTTCAATCATGACATTTACAAAATCATCGAATTTCTTCATGTAAAACCAGGCAAAGGTCCTGCCTTTGTAAGAACCAAACTAAAGAGTGTAACCACAGGAAAGACTATTGATAATACTTTCTCAGCAGGACATAAAATAGATGATGTGCGGGTGGAAACACGTTCTTTCCAGTACCTCTACCCAGAGGCAGATGAGTTGGTATTTATGGATGTGGAGGACTTCAACCAGGTACATATTCGTCGTGATATGCTGGATTACCCCGATTTGCTAAAAGAAGGAGAAGTAGTAATGATTATCTTCAATGCAGAAGATGAAACTCCTCTCTCTGTAGAAATGCCTGCTAATGTAATTCTTACAGTAACACATGTGGAACCTGGAGTAAAAGGAAATACAGCAACTAATGCAACAAAACCTGCTACGGTGGAAACAGGAGCTATCGTAAATGTGCCTCTCTTTATCAATGAAGGAGACCGTATTAAGGTAGAGACTGAAAAAGGAACTTATGTGGAGAGAATGAAGGATTAAATTTTTTATAGCTTAATATATTTTTATTAGAAAACCTTTGAACTACTGTTCAAAGGTTTTCCTTTTTATTTTAAAAATAGAGCCATCTTTTCTTCTTCTTTCTGGC
Source organism: Capnocytophaga sp. G2 (assembly GCF_035282625.1). Lineage (NCBI taxonomy): Bacteria > Pseudomonadati > Bacteroidota > Flavobacteriia > Flavobacteriales > Flavobacteriaceae > Capnocytophaga > Capnocytophaga sp. G2. The sequence continues at coordinate 63,704 of NZ_JAYKBU010000014.1, forward strand.
GCATTTCTTGGGATTGCTCAGGAGTTTTGTCCTTGTAACCGCACAGGTGCAAAATACCATGAGCCATGACTCTGAGGAGTTCTGTAGGCAAATCTACACCATATTCTTGTGCATTTTCTTTTACTCTTTCTACTGAGATGTAAATATCACTTGAGAGAGTGTTATCCTTTCCATAATCAAAGGTAATGATGTCAGTCAGGGTATCATGTTGCAGATAATCTACATTGATCTTGTGTAGATATTCATCATTACAGAAGATGTAATTAATATCTCCTTCCTTTTTGCGTTCTGAGGCTATGATTAGTTGCACCCAACGCTGGTAGTCCGCTTCCTCATTCGGTAATTCAAAAGGAAGTTCATAAAAGAAATGTATCATAAAAGTAAATTAGATTTTTTCAAAAGCAAAAATATAAAAAAAGTAGGAAAACAAAATAGTTTATTTTTCTAAAATGGTGATTATTTTTTTTAATATATCTTGGTTAGAAATAGTTGTTATAGATTTTTCATATCCTTTAGGGTATTTATTTCCAAAGACAGAGGTGGGAATTAAAGGAAAAAGCTCTCTGCTGGCAAGCAGGCAATACTCTTGAGGTTGCCCGTAAGGAGCAAAACCTGTATACGGATGAGTTACCCCCCATAAGGTAAGGGTGGGGATTCCGTACATGGCAGCCAAATGGGCATTTCCACTGTCCATAGCAAGCATTAGGCTCAGGTGTGCTATCAGGGAGAGTTCTTTTTCAAAGGAAAAGCGACCTATTATATTCTCTATATTCTCAAGAGAGGGGAGGGAGGCTACCAATTCTTTTTCCCGATTACCTCCTCCAAAGATGAAGATCTTCCCTAAAGGATATCTTTCAGCGAGCGCTATAATAACCTCCTTCATTTGATCAAAAGGATATTCCTTTCCCTTGTGAGTAGCGAAAGGAGCAATTCCTATATTTATAGTGCTGGATAGCAGATTTTTTATCTCTTGAGAAAGAGGAGGTTTAGGGGCAAAATAAGGAGAATCCAAAGAAAGAGGAAACCCTAATGCTTTAAAAACGTCAGCATAACGCTTATAAGTGGGTAATAAGGGGGAGAAAACCTTCTTCTTAGCTCTGGTAAGGGCTCTTTTCTCCTTCCTACCTTTGTTAATCTGCTTGAAGGGGATAGGGGTAAAGGAAAAAAAGAACTTTAGTATATTTGTTCTTAATACATTATGCAAGTCAGCAACTCCTTGTATTTGTCTGTTTCTAAGTTCTTTGAAAAGGTGATAGAGCCCCTTTACTCCTTTGTGTTTTCCTTTTACCTCTATGGGGAATAAGGTAGTATGTGGTAAGTGAGCGAACATAGGGGCAAAGAGCGGACGAGTAAGGATAGTCAGTTGTACTTTGGGGTATTGTTCCGAGAAGGCGGTAAGTACAGGGACACTAATAGCCACATCGCCCATAGCAGAGAGCCGTATCACCAGTAAGTGCTTTATTTCCTTATTCTTCATAGGACTACTTTATTTCAACTAAGATAGGGCAGTGATCGCTATGTTTGGCTTCAGGTAGGATAGCTGCTCTTACTATACGGCTTTCCAAGGGCTGAGCCACTAAACAATAATCAATGCGCCACCCCTTATTATTAGCTCTTGCATTGGCACGATAGCTCCACCAAGAATAGTTATGAGGCTCTTTGTTAAAAAAACGAAAGCTATCAATAAAGCCACTTTTGAGAAAATCATCTAACCACTTACGTTCCACAGGAAGAAAACCAGATACGTTAGCATTACGGATAGGGTCATGAATATCAATAGCTTCATGACAAATATTATAATCTCCACAGATGACAAGGTTAGGGTGTACCTTCTTAAGTGTATTAATGTACTTTTGGAAATCCGCCATGAACTGTAGCTTATGATCAAGGCGGTCAATATTGGTGCCTGAGGGAAGGTATAGGCTCATGATAGAGAGATCCCCATACTCAGCACGGAGAATACGTCCTTCCTTATCCATATAGTCAATACCTGTACCTATTTCCACATGTTCAGGTTCTTTTTTAGAGAGGATAGCCACACCACTATAACCCTTTTTTTCTGCAGAATGAAAATAATGGTAGCGGTAACCCGCCTCCTCTAAGGCAAGGAGGTCTATTTGGCTCTCTAAGGCTTTTATCTCCTGCAAGCATATTACATCAGGACTTGCGGCAGAAAGCCATTGGACAAATCCTTTACTCATAGCAGCACGAATGCCATTGACATTGTAAGAAAATATCTTCATAATGTTTAATCAAATAAAGTGCAAAAATACTAAAAATAATTGATTAATTAGCATGTCAGCACACCAGCGAGTGGACAAATCATCAGATTAGCTAAAAATCTTAAAATACTTTTTTCTTTTCTTGGAAAATTGTATTTTTGCCCCCACAACAGGATATATAGTACATAAAACAAGACAATCATGGCGAAGATTAAATACTATTATGACTCTGAAACACTGTCCTTTAAGCAAATAAGTAACCGAAAGAGACGGCTCAAACATATTTTCTTCTTTTTTCTTTCTTCTTTTCTTTTCGCATTGATATTTGTAGTGATTCTCTACAATATTAATATTATGCAAACCCCTAAGGAGCTTTCTCTCAGAAGAGAACTTAAGGAGAATGAAACACAATATGCCATTTTGAATAAGAAAATGCAACAGATGGAGGAAGTTCTTGAAAATATTGCGGATAGGGATAATAATCTTTATCGTACCTATTTTGAAATGTCTCCTATTCCGGAGGAACAACGTAAGAGTGGTTTCGGAGGGGTTAACCGATATGAATATTTGGAGAAATTTAGTAATTCAGCTTTGCTTATTGATATGACTAAGCGCTTGGAATCTTTACAAAAACAATTGGCAGTACAATCCAAATCCTTGGATGACATAGCTGCCCTTGCTAAAGAAAAAGAAAAACTCCTACTTTCCTTACCAGCTATCCAACCTGTACAGAACAAAGATCTTAAGCGCATGGCTTCAGGCTATGGTTTCCGTACCGACCCTTTTACCAAGGTTAGAAAATTCCACTACGGAATGGATTTCTCAGCTCCTTCAGGGACTCCTGTATATGCCACAGGGGATGGTACAGTCTCCCGTGCCGATAGTAATTCTTCAGGTTATGGTGAACATATCCGTATAGACCATGGTTATGGCTATGAGACTATCTATGCACACTTAAGCCAATATAATGTGCGACCAGGACAAAAAGTAAAGCGAGGGGATGTAATAGGCTATGTGGGAAGTACAGGACGTTCTGAAGCTCCTCACTTACATTATGAAGTGAAAAAGAATGGAGAACACCTTAATCCGATTAACTTCTATTATGGGAGCTTATCGGCTGAAGAATATGCAGAAATGTTAAAACAATCTACACAAGGCAACCAATCATTAGACTAATGGAAACTCCTTTTACTAAGTATTATGCTTCTATAGGAGAACTTGCTAAGGCTTTTGGAGTAGCCACTTCCAAGATCCGCTTCTGGGAAAAGGAATTTGATATTCTTTCCCCCAAAAAGAATCCTCACGGCACACGACGATATACACAGAAGGATATAGAGAATTTTCGCTTAGTATATCACCTGGTAGAGGAGCAGGGATATACTTTAGAGGGGGCTAAGGCAAAGATCAAAGAAAAACCTAAAGAACTTCTATCTACCTTGCAACTTATTGAAAAACTTAATAAGGTAAAAGAAGCCTTATTAGCTATTAAGAATGAGTTATAGCATATCCTTCTCAAGAGGAGTTACTAAGGCATGTGGCTGTATGACAAACCGTTTGCCCGTGGAGACTTCTGTGCACTCATAGCGCTTAATTTTCTTACTGCCTTTTTTGAACACACGTCCGTCATCACTGCAAAATAAGCTACCTGTGGGGAGTTCGAACACATAATATTTTACACGTTCCTCATGGTCATATTGGCGCATGGCTAAGGTTAAATGCACATCAGTATCACTGCTTGCTGAAGGGTTTTGGAAGTGGATCACAAGGTAAGAGAGAAGTTCTGTAGGGAATATCTCAGGACGCAAAAAAGGCTTCATCAGAGCTTGATAGGTGCTCTTCCATTCATTGCCATGAGGCTTTATCTGCTTTCCGTATTTCTCGGTAGCCACCAAGTGTGCAATCTCATGGATTAGAGTCATCAGAAAGCGATATTTGTTCAGGTTGGCATTAATGGTAATCTTATGCTGTCCATTGGATAACTGTTGATAATCCCCATGCCGGCTTTGTCGCTCATTAACAATCTTTAGATAAATTCCCAAACGCTTAATCAGTTCAAAACAAGGAATCACCGATTCTTTAGGTAAGTATTTGTATAAAATGGCTTCCATAATGAGTGCAAAAATAAGAAAAATTATAAACTTTTTCTTCATAAAGTAAAAAAATGTTATCTTCTTCCCATAAAAATAAGAAATTGAGTTTTGCGAAAAGAATTTTTTAGGAGTAATGGCTTTCTATAGTCTTGCTATTTTCCTCTTGTGGAAAGAATGATGATTCTTCTGGGGACATTACAGGTATCTGGCACTGTGTAAGTTCCGTTAGTAAGTTAAATTTTTGGGTATAGATTTCGAGTAAGGTTTTGTTGTTCTGAATATTGCCCCCGG
>NZ_JAYKBU010000015.1:0-64800 GCF_035282625.1 Capnocytophaga sp. G2
ATTTTCACACAACAAAAATACAACTTTTTGCTCTAATTGTCAACTTTTTACTTCATCATACTTTTTAAATCACCTCCGAAGAAGTTAAAGTTTGTTTACAGATTGAAATCCCTCGTTTGAGTGAGGATGTGGATATAGACTCTGTGCGAGAGGAATTAAATGAGTATGTAAAATCTATTATTTGGGGTGTTAATGTTGCAGATTTAGAGGATTGGAGGCTTTTGATAAGGGTAACTCTACGCGCCACTAATGGAATAGGTGTCTTTAAACGGGCAATGCGTTACCCTTCGGATAAGGAATTTGAGTTTTCTATTTCTGTTGCCATACCTAATGAGAAGGAGGCTTCGTATGGGGTTTCTAAAAAAGTAGAAGAGGCTTTTTATGTGCCACTGAATGATAAGAACTTTTATGTATTAGAACCTAATTTTGAAAATTATAGCAGTCTGTGCGAATATATATTGGAGAGTAGTAAGCTTGCCATTCGTTTGGCTTTTACAAAAGGTATTAGGTGTAATGGGAAAAAGATTATATTCCTGAATGATGTTACATATAAGAAATAAAATACGTAAAGAATATAGCCTATTATATGATAAAGGGTATAGAAATGAACTTGTCGAAGATGGAGGTTTGTTGTTTTCATCTTTGACCTGTATCCATCCAGAAGTAGGGCTTATCTTTAATTTTTCAATAGAGAAAGGTGTTTTATCAATAGCAGTTACAACAAAAGAACTATTAGAGAAAAAGGTTTCCTTTGACTTTTTCTATATTTTAAAAGTTCTATATCCAGAGAAAAGATTTGAAGAAATAAAAGAACTTTCTTACCAAGAAGAGGTAGCAACAAATTTGCTAAAAGTAGAAGGACTATTTAGTGAAAAACAAATTTGTAGTACTATAGAGAAGCTTACTATTGTAATAAAAGACTATTCAAAAGTGCAATTCGTATAGGCGAGGAGGAATAGATAGACAACCCGTTGTGCATTTTGATTTTAAAAAACGAAAACGGATAGAGACTTTATTTTCCCAATTATGTGATTAATTTATGATAAAACGTAATTATGCAAAATTATTTGAAGGTTCTAAAACACGGATATTCAGTAGGATAACATCTTTAACCTTGATACAATATATCAATAGGTTTATATTATATAGAGAAACTCATAACCTAAAAGCCTCTATCATTTAAAATGCACAACGGGTAAAGAATATATTTTATGATACTTTTTAATGCAACTATTCTATTATTTGTGCTCATATTTTTTTTAGTATTCATTTTTTTGATAAAGATAGAAAAATATGCTGCTGCTTTTATACTTTTTATTATATTGATTATTCTCTTTCTTTTATTATATACACTAAATAAAGGAGTCCCAATATCTGATAAATTTTATAAAAGTAGACGAAGAATATCTTATAATGATTCATTTTTTACGCTACATTTATCTTCTTACGACCTAATTATTAAGTGGGATGAGGTAGAGGCTATTTTTATGGCAAATTTTCCACCCTCAGAAGGAGATAATCATACTATGGAATATAGACTTATTTTAAACAAAGAGCCATTAGAAATAAGAAAAGATAAAAATACTTGGTTGGATAACTTTTTATCTTTTTCTAAAGAAAAATATCCTTTAGTTATAATTGATAATTATAATTATTGTAGCACAGATTTTTATAACTTTCATATATTGGTAAAAAAGTACCTAATTGGAGAAAAAAATATAGAAATAGATATTTCTCCTAAAAGATTCTTTGGGAATAAAGTTGAAATTATGAAAAACAAAGATTCTATTATTATGACTCCTTCTGGGAAAATTAGGGTTGAAGGATTTCAATTAGTTTTTGATAGAGGGAATGACATTAAAGACAAGAGACTTTTAGAGTATAGAAAAATAACATTAAAATAACGTGAGTTCGATGTAAGCAAATTATATTTTTTCTCCCACAAAGCCAGCAAGTGCTCACAGTTGGATATGTGAAACATGGATTTTCTCGGAGAGAATGATACAAAGACTTATAAGCACCGAGAAAGTATTATATCATGGTCATTGGATGGTTATCCCTGCTTTAGGAATTAGTATTGAAGGAGACAACTTAACAAAGTTGTGTTTTTACAATGAATATTTAGCTCCTTTTTGGGAGAATATACGCCGACCTATTACGAGTTGGTAAGGAACTAAGGGTGTGGTAGGGCTTTAATACATAACCCCAAAATATCAAAATGCTCTGATCAAGGAGTAGGTGAAGTAATTCGCCTATTTAGGTATTAATTTTGTATATTTGCAGAAAAATAAAAGCCTTCGCTGGTGTGAGCGTTTGGCTTGTACCTATTATAAAAAAAATAGCGTGTAGCTTTTTGATGACAAAGAAGAATAAACCATATTTGTTAAAACCAGAATTATGAAAGAACCCATTAGTTTAGATACCGCTTTAAACCCTATTTTAACCATGAAACACTATTTTATAACATTACTTTTTTGTGCTTGCTTTTCTCTTTCTGCACAAGAGAAGGATGAAGGCAAATATACGGAGGAACAATTAGAAGCTTTTGGAGGCACACTTCAGGGGCGTGTAAAATCCGTGGAGAGAATCTATTATATAGGCGAAGAAGTATCCGAAGGGGTAGAAAAGAAAAGACTCCCTAATGATGAAGAGTCCAATAGCAAGAACGAACATTGCAAATATAGCTTTGACAAAGAAGGCAATATTACTCAGTACCAAACACTTGATACCTTGGGCAATGTAAAGTACAAACGGATTTTTACTTATAACAATCTTTGGCTACCTTCACGTATAGAAAGTTTCCAATATCAAGACAAAAAGGAAGTAGCACATTCCTTAGAAACGTATACTTATAAAGGGAAAGAAGTAGCCTTGAGGGAAACGGTTATGAACACGAGTTTTGATAAGAAAAAAACGAATGTATTCAAGGATATTACTAAGTTCAATCACAAAGACCAAAAAGAAAGTATTTCAGTGTATGCTGGAAATAAACTACAGGCTAAAATGACTTTCACTTATGATACCAAAGGAAATCTGACCCAAACCCAAGAGGAATACAAAAATCTGACCAATAAAGAAGAGAATACAACAACCTATTATACCTATGATGATAAAGGACAACTTCTTACAAAGGAAAGGATAGAACAAGGAAACAGACACTATTTTGGTACCTTTGCCTATCTCTCTAACGGAAAAGTGTGGCAGGAAACTTCTTACGAAACTCACTCAGGAGAAAAAGATAGAAAGGAAAATGAGATCATCACTTATTATATCTATGATGCGAATGGTAATCTCGTAGAAGAGCAATACACAGGTGTGGAGGATGTCAAAGTGGTTACTTCTTATTGCTATGAGGATAAGAAATTGAAAGAAAGATATACTTATGTACAAGAGGCGCTTAAAAGTATTACTTTCTGGAGAGAAGAAAATGGAAAAACGACCCAGCAAGAGGAATTCTCTCCCGATGGAAAGCTACAAGAAGGCGTTTATTATACTTATGATGAAAAGGGGAATTGTACGATGGAACTTTCCAAAGTCTACAACATAAGAAAGAGAGCCATAGAAACTATAGGTAAAAGTATTTACAAATATGATAAGTATAACAACTGCATCTATGAAGCTAAATTCTTTAGAGATAGTTTAGATTATCTTATAGAGAGAAACTTTACCTATTATGAATAGGTCTTAACAAGCGCCAATTTGTAACTTACTCCTCAATTCATCACCACACTGGGAATGAATGGTGAAATGCTGACAAATAATAGATAACTAACCCATGAAACACTTTGTAATATCCTTCGTAACATTATTATTGGCAAGCTGTAACCTTTTTCAAAGAGCACAGCCAGCAGGGGAAAGTGTTGTTGTAGAGGAAAAGCAGCAACAAGAAGAAGTCTTTGTGCCAGTGGAGAAGGAGTTGTATGTGATTAGCCCTACAGCACTGCGATATACAGTACCAGATATTCATAGTGATCCCGAAGAAGCAGTGAATTCTTTTGGATATCTTTTTGAGATAGAAGCGGAATCCGAGCATTTCTATAAGATAAAAAGCAATTGGGATTGGTATCTTCGCAAGGAAGATATGGGAAGCTATGAGGATATCCAATTCACCAAGGAAGTATTAGAAGATGTCCATTTTATAGGCAAATGGGAGGGAGAGACTTTTGTAGATGAAAAAGAGGGGACTACCCTTTCCAAATACTTTACAATTGATCTAATCTCTTACGAAGCATATCAAAAAGCAAAGAAAAATGGATATTTTCCTTTGCTAAAAGATACACTTGCCATAAAAAAGAAAGAGGGGATACTCTTACTCCCTTGTAGCGATACTGTGGTTAAGCTTAAGGATGTAGAAATGACGCTCCAAGATGATTTGGAAGTCTTTGAATACGAGGGAGAGATGCAGCCCATACACCAATATCTTATAGCAGGTTACTACTATGAGGCTGGGGGTAAGTTTTTTATAGATAAAAGAACAGGGCACAAGACAGAAATAGAAAGCCACCCTTATCTTTCGCCTGATGGAAAATATATCATCACTTTAGGGGTGACCGAGATGGGAGGGGCTACTGCTATTGCGCTATATAAGGTGTTAAGCAAAGACCCTTTTACTATCGAACTTGTAGTATCCGCTTGGATTCGCTATTGGATAGCCTATGAAGCATCTAAAAATAGACCTACGTTCTTTGGCAAAGATGGGTGCTTGTATGTTGCCATGGATGCTTTAGATAGCTATGAACATAATTATAAAGAGGAGGATAAGCCTTGTAAGTATGTAAGAATCAAAATAAAGTAGCAGACTCAACATATTCCACGTTGGTAATGAATTGTAAGTGATTAATAAAATAGTAATAAGTCATGGAAAATCAAGAGCTTATAAAATTAGTAGATGACCTGTTGAGAGAAGGGAGAGAACTCAGTTGGTTAGAGTTTAAAGAAGGGGATGTTACAGATAATCAACGGTTAGGGAGATATATTTCTGCCTTGTCTAATGCTGCAAACCTAGCACATCGTCCATATGGGTATCTTATTTTTGGAGTAAAAGATAGTTCATTGGAGGTGGTAGGAACCAATTTTAGCTATATTAATAGAAAAGAGAAAGGAAGTGATTTGGATTTTTATATACGCCATAATTTATCTCCATCAATATACTTCGAACATTTTGTATGTGATTATCAAGGGAAGAAACTGGAGATCTTTCGTGTGCCTAAAGCCTCTAATACTCCTGTAGAATTTGAAAAGATAGCATGGATACGAATAAGTTCGTCACTTACAGAATTAAAGAAATATCCTGATCACTATTGGAAAATATTATTGTCGCATACAGATTGGAGTGCAGAAATAGTAGAAGGAGCCACGATAGATGATCTAGGAAAAGAAGCTATACAAAAAGCTAGGCAATTATATAAAGAGAAAAACAGCAATAAGCCATTTTATGATGAAATAGACTCTTGGACAGATACTACTTTTTTAGATAGACTAAATGTAACAATAGAAGGAAAAATCACTAATACAGCTCTTATTCTATTGGGTAAGGCAAGTGCTGCTCATTTCATTTCTCCAAAGGTAGCTCAAATTACTTGGAAATTGGATACAGAAGAGAAAGCCTACGAACATTTTGGAATGCCTCTTTTTCTTACTGTAAATTCAGTGTTAGAGCGTATCAGAAATATTCCTTATAGATTTTTTCCTGATAATCAACTTATTTCGGTAGAAGTTCCGAAATATGATAATAAGGTAATACTTGAGGCTTTGAATAATTGTATTGCACACCAAGACTATTTTCTTAATTCAAGAATTATAGTAACTGAAAAAATAAACAAACTTATCTTTGAGAATGCAGGAGAGTTCTTTGAAGGGAAAGCTGAAGATTATTTTTTAGGGAATAAAACACCTAAACATTATAGAAATAAATTCTTAGTGAATGCTATGGTAAATCTCAATATGATAGATTCAGTAGGGTATGGTATCTATAAAATGCTTTTGTCACAAAAGAAAAGATATTTCCCTCTTCCTGATCATTCTAAGAGTACAGACAAAGAAGTGGTATTGGAAATATATGGTCATTATATTGATGAAAATTACTCAAAGAAACTGATAGAGCAGGGAGATTTGTTAGAACTTACAGATGTGATTCTAATAGATAAAGTTCAGAAGAATCAGCCCATTAGCGACAATGCTATAAAACGACTTAAACAAAAACATTTGATAGAAGGTAGAAAGCCTCAATTTTATATCTCAGAAGAAATAGCTACTATATTGGATGAAAAAGCAGAATATACACTTAATAAAGGATTAGATAATGAAATATTAGAAACATTTATTCTCAAACATATAAATACACATGGCTTTGCTACTCGAAAGGAAATAGACACCTTATTGTTAAACAAACTTCCTAATTATCTTTCAGATCAACAGAAAAAAAGAAGACTCTCTAATATGATTCAAAATCTTAAAGAAAGGAATTTGATTAAAAATATAGGCACACGCTCATTACCTAAATGGGTGGAAGTAGTAAAGGAGTAGTAAAGAGAGAAATATAAGTTCTTGTTTTTCAACAACAAAAAGCTTTACTACGGAAATAAAAATAGTAAAGCAATAGGAATACACAGAGGAAAAAAAACAGAGAACAATACCCAAAGATCCTATTTATAGCCCTATAATAAAAAAATGAATGGAGTCTAAGTCTTTCGTTATGCCCCCTCAATTCATCATTACGCTGAGTGAGAATGAATCGTGAAATACTGATTAATAACAAATAACCAACTAATGAAACATTTTATCATATTCTTTTTGACATTATTATCTACCAACTGTAACCTCTTTCAGGGGCAACAGCCGGCAGGGGAAAGTGCTGTAGTAGAGGAAAAGCAACAACAAGAAGAGGTCTTTGTGCCAGTGGAGAAGGAGTTGTATGTGATTGTTCCTACAGCACTGCGATATATAGTACCAGATATTCATAGTGATCCCGAAGAGGAGGTGCATTCTTTTGGAAATCTTTTTAAGATAGAAGCGGAATCGGAGCATTTCTATAAGATAAAAAGCAATTGGGATTGGTATCTCCGCAAGGAAGATATGGGAAGCTATGAGGATATCCGCTTTAAGGAAGGCTTAGAAGATGTTTATTTAATAGGTAAGAAGCAAGAAGATGGTACTATAGAAGAAGAAAAAGGGATTACTCTTTCCAAATATTTTACCATTGATTTGATTTCTCACGAAGAATATCAAAAAGCATTGAGTGAAGGATACTTTCCTTTAGTAAAGGACACTCTTTCTATTAAGAAGGAAAAGTGGATTCTAACACTATCTTGTAGAGATACTCTTGTTGAGTTTAAGGATTCAGCACTAAAACCAGAGGCAGATAGGGAAGAATATGAATATTTGGGCGATATGAAACCAATACACCAATACCTTATAGCAGGCACTTATGACGAAACGTGGGATAAGTTTTTTATAGATAAAAGAACAGGTCATAAAACAGAAATAGATAGTTACCCATACCTTTCGCCCAATGGAAAGTATATCATTACTCTTGGGGAGACAGAAATGGGAGGTCCTACGGCTATTGCACTATATAAGGTACTAAGCAAGGACCCTTTTAAAATTGAGCTTGTGACAGTGGCAGGGATTCGCTATTGGATTGCTTATGAAAATGATAAAAAACGACCTACTTTCTTTGGCAAAGACGGGTACTTATATGTGGCAATGGATCTCTCTGATAGTTATCAATACGATAAACCAGGTGAGCTTTGTAAGTATTTGAGAATCAAAATAAAATAATAGTTACTATGGCAAGATGGATATTTTACTTTTTAGGGATTTTATGGGTAGGAAATACTTATAGTCAGCAGCGGTGTGTTACCTTTGTAGATGGGGAGCGAATTTGCTTTGATGAGAAGATTCCTACTGAAGCAATTGAAAAAGTAACCTATGTTCGCAAGTCTTTTAAAGCCTCAGTAATAGAAGGTTGCTTTAAGGGAAGTCAGTTTTTTATAGATGAACATATAGCCAAACATCTTGATAAGAAGATGAGGCGCAAAGTATATGACCGTTATTGTTGTATTCCTAATGGGGATGATTTTCTCCTATATCGTGAATATACGGCTTTTGAGTTCAAACAAGGAGATCATATTTTTGTAGCAGACATTTTGGAAGATAATCTTATAAAAAAGTGTTGTAAAGGTTGTAAGGATTATGTAATGACGGCTATAATCTTTACTTTTTATACAAAGAGTGGAACTTATAAAGAGATATTAGTAGAAAAAGGAACTAAAAAATATATTAAGAAATGAGAATCTTACTACTATATGTATCAATCTTATTGTTTGCAGGCTGTAACCTCTTTCAAGGGCAACAGCCGGCAGAGGAAAGTGCTGCTCCTACTGAAGAACCTCAAATACAAACAGAAACTTCTGCTAAAGAGGTTAAACCTACAGAAAAAGAGCTTTTAGAGACAATGGGAGACACTTCTGATACTAAGGCTTTTGGGAAATATTTTACTATAGAAAAGGTTTCGAAGCAGGAATACCTACAAGCATTGAAACAACGCTATTATTTTCTCACTAACGACAATTTAAGAATTGAAAAACAAGAAGGTGTGATTGAGCTTCCTTGTAAAAATAAAACTATTACATTTGAAGATACAGAAGCATCAGAGGAGTTTGGAGATGCTGAAAGATATGATTATTTAGGTGAAATGCCTGATTTAAATCAATATGTAGTGAGATATACTGTTTATAGAGATCAAGAAACCCTTTTTATTGATAAACAAACAGGTAATCAGACTAAAATGGAAGGCGAACCGCTCTTATCACCTGATAGAAACTATGTAATAGGGACGCATAGCGATGTTTTGGGAACATTTTTAATGTTTTATAAAGTAAAACAAGCAAACTCATTCACTTTAAAAGAACTTATTACTGTTAGCCCTCAATATTGGACAATTGATTACAATGAAAAAGAAGCAATATTCTTTAGCAAAAACAACTATCTGTATATATCTATAACATTTAAAGAAAATTACAATCAACGAGAATATATTAAAATAGGTATTAGAAATTAGAAATTAGTAAATAGTATTATAACTCATCTATGAAATACTTTATCTCTTTTATTTTAACACTATTGCTTGCTGGCTGTAACCTTTTCCAAAAACAACAGCCGGCAGGGGAAAGTGTGGCGAGTTTCTGGAAAGATGAAGTGTTTGTGCCTGTGGAGAAAGAGTTGTATGTGATTAAAGATGTAACAACGAGATATGCTAGTTTGACAGACTCTATACCATCGCTTTTTTGCATAATGGGGGATAAGTTGGAGATTATAGCCGAAGGAAAGGAACTTTATAAAACGAAAAGAGGCTATGTGGAAAAAGAAGACATGGGAGATTGGGAAGCCCTGAAGTCCAAAATGACAGGGGAGGTACTTGTAGAGAGTATCTATGGAGATATTTCTGATACTATCTCTAAGTGTCTGAATATAAATCAAGTCTCTTCTGAAGAATATCAAGAAGCCTTGAAAAATAAAGTAGATTTCCTTCAAAGAGATACACTTGCGATTGTAAAAAAGAAAGGCAAACTTACTTTTGTGTGCAAACAGAGGACGGTTTATCTAAAAGATGATATATCTGAACTTGCGGATAAACATTTTGATATGATCTATACCTATTTAGGCAATATACCTGCTATTGATCAGTATGTGGTATTGGAAGATACTGAAAGATCATTGGCTTATATCTTGATAGATAAGACCACGGGGGAGAAAAGAAGATTTGAGAAATTTCCCTTTCTCTCTGCTGATAAGAGGTATATCATCAATATAGGTAGGGACTACTATGATAGGGATAGGCTTATTTCTTTGTATCGTATAGAACATATAAAACCGCTGAAAATAGACACCTTAGTAGAAGGATATACGAAGAGCTGGGATGTCTATGATCTTGATAAAGAACCTATTTTCTTTAGTAAAAATGACTATTTGTATGCGCCTATGAACGTGGTGAATAATTTCTTTGACGAGCATAATAATCCTAACAAACAACGAATGTATATCAAGATAGGAATTAAGAATTAGAAATCCGTAAACAGTATTATAACTAATCTATGAAATATTTTATCTCTCTTATTTTAATACTAAGTATTACCAGCTGTAACCTCTTTCAAAGGCAACAAAAGGTAGAAGAGGATATACTTGTAAAAGAACCAGAATGGCCACTTGTAGAAGATTTACTTGATATTACAGAAAAGAAGCTTTTGGAGGCTATCAACGATGGAAGAGGTGAAATATCAGATACTACTACTTTTGGTAAATTTTTTACGATAGAAAGGATACCTCGGCAGGTGTATCAGCAAGCACTCAAGCATCGTTATAATTTTCTCAAGAAAGATAGCTTGGCCATTAAGCAAGAATCAGGAGTAATGACCCTTCCTTGTAAAAAGCAAATAGTAACATTCGTAGATGAAGGGCCTACAGAAGATACACAAGTTACATTTTATCTCTATTTAGGTGAAATACCTGACTTAGAGCAATATGTAGTGTCGCGTGTTGTCTACAGAAGCTGGGAAGCTCTTTTTATAGATAAGCAAACAGGAGTAGAGACAGAAATGGGGCGCAATCCTCTCCCCACACCTGATGGCAAGTATGTAGTAGATGTATATAGCGATTATTTTTCAATAATCCTAACGCTCTATAAAGTAGAAAAGAAGCGTTCTTTTACTTTTAAAAAACTTATTACTCTGGAGCCTCATTATTGGCTACTTGATTATGATGAAAAAGAACCTGAGTTTTTTAGTAATGATGGGTATCTGTATATGCCTACTATATGCAGATACTTCTCGGAAGATATTGATAAGCGCACCTATGTTAGAATAGGAATCAAAAATCAGTCGTCAGTAAATAACCAATAACCAACTAATGAAATACCAGCCAACCACTATTCGCCTTTCCTTTTGTATATATGGAGACTATTTTGATGTGGATAAGGTAACCAATATCATGGGTTTTCTACCTACTCAAACTGCTTATAAGGGAGACCAGCTAAAATATCGTGTCAGTGAGGAAACTTTTTGGGAATATAACTTTGCTCCTCTCGAAACTCTTCTTATCGAAGATAATTTGGAGGTGTTTGCCGCTCAGGTAATGCCTTGTTTGGAAGAATTAGCTTCCTTTATTAAAGCGTTTGCTCTTACTTCAAAATTACTTTTTTGTGTAGAAATGAGTCCTCAGGAGAGCTGCCCTGCTATAGTTTTTGATAACAAAATACTTGATATACTCCATAGGCTTAATGCTTGGATAGATATTGATATGTATAAATAATGGCTAATAACTCATACACTAAGATATTAGTCATTAATATCATTTCCTTTTCTTCTTCTATTGGGAAATGGAGTCTTGATTCATTTTTACATAGTCCTCATTGCCTTCTTTTTTGGCTTTTTGTAGAGAGGTTTCGGCAGCTTTGATAGCTTCTTTGGTTTTTCCTAAGCGAGAGAGAATCACAGCCTGCGCGCGATACATATAGTAAGGAGCATCGGTTTGCATGCTTAGGGACTTGGTGATGAACTCATTAGCCTTGTTGAGGTCTCCGTTGGAGGTAAGCAGGTAGTTGGCCGCTTCGTAGTAATCACGAGCAGAGGAGTTAGGTGTGATTTTGTCGGCTATGTTCTCCATTGATTGTTCTTGGGTATATGGGTATGGAAAGGAAGTTCTACTAAGGTCTTATCCCAGCGTACCACTATTTTTCCGTCATTATAATTGATAGGATTTAGTTCTATAGTCAGGTACTCAGTTCCCATAGGGTAAGGAATAGGTCTTGCTTCAGCTTGTAGGGCGATTTGGCTTTCTTCCCATGGTTGAGGAACGTCCCAGTTATCATTTTTCTTATAGAAGTAGAAAGTCTATTTGTCTGCTTCGGGTTTGGTATAGAGGGCGTATTTCCCTTTGGAAAGTATTTTCCCTTCAATAGAGATATCTTCACTGAAGGAGATAGTTGCGTTTTCATTGGCTCCTGTACGACATACGCGGTTATAGGGGACGAGTCCTCCAAATATTTTTCTTCCTCGTTTGGCAGGACGAGTGTAGCTCACTTCCACTTCGGTAAGTCCAACCATTTGGCCTATGCTACCCTTTACGCTGGGTTGAGGGAGCTTAATTTGTGTCATAGTTTCATAAAAGAACATAGCATGCTGGTGATAATAAATATCTTTCTCATTAAGTTTATTTTTCGCCTTCCTAATGACAAAAAACATGCCAAATTTTAGGTGAAAGATAAAAAATAAAAAGTAAAAATTTTCAAAAAAGTAGTTCTCAGTCTATCACTGACTGCTGGCTATTGGATTTTAGTCCCATTACAGAGTCTATCAGCGTAGTGAGGAAGAATATACATTTCTTTTCCTTTGCTTAAGCAGAAAGTAAAAGCCACTTCAAAGAGACCAACGATGATAAGTAAAATTCAATTCGATAATAAGTTTTGAATTTTGGAAGGTTATTTCTTTTTTTATCCACATATTACCTTTTGTTCTTTGTTTGAGAAATAATCTATAATAACTTGTAATATAGCCTCTTGCTCTGTAAGGAAAAGCGTATTATCTATGGAATTACAATAGATGACATAACTATAACTATTCCTTTCGGTCAGTAACAAACCTTTTCCTAAGATTTTGTAATACTGGCCTTTATAAAAAACGATAATTTGCCCTCTTGTGATTTCTTTTATTTTAATCATTGTAAATCTTGATGAAATCACATGGCATTCTCATCCTTCTATTTTCATAACTGACAATTAGATTTTTCTAATTTCTTTGTTAGGTGTTTTTTTCTAATTTTTTAAGTTTTTTGAGTATATTTTCCTTTTAAACTATTCTTAGCATCCTCTAATAGTTCGATAAAGGTATTGTATTCTACCTTATGGGTTATTATTTCCTCATTGCTTCGATTAATGGTAGGCGTTTCTACGAAAAAATTATGATCCTCATCGTAGCTAACAAGCGCGATATATTTGCCTTCAATATAGATTTCAGCGACCAAATACTCATAATTACCATCGCTACTTATGAGTATTTCTTTCATCATCAGTTTTATTTTAGGCTATTGATTAGCTCTTTTTCCTTTGGGGTCAAGTGTTCGACTTCAGGGATATAGCTGGGGTTAGGCTGGTACCAATCCTGTTTGTTATAGAAGGCTTGTAGTGTCTTGTCCTTAAAGATATAGCCTCGGCGGGCAAAGGGTAGGTTGCGTAGGAGGCGCTTTTCTTCTTCTGTTTTGGGTTCTGTTTCGTATTTGAAGTTGGGTAGGTCAATGGTAAAGGGGTAGTCAATAGGGAAGCCCGCATTCTGATGTACCCATAGTGCCCAATCATAGATATGGAGTTCTCCCTTGGGGGTGAAATTTTTCTTTTGGAAAAGGAGTAACCCCTGCTGTATATAGAAGTTGGTAGTATTCAGCTCGGTACCGTCTCCAGGTCCTTTGTGGGCTGTTTCAGTGATTTTCCCTATGCCGCTGAGAAGCCATTCTTTGCCACTTTTGAAGAAGGTGCGTTCTATGGAGGCAGTTTGGAAAGCACCCATATCAATGATAAGGGTAAAGTCGTCTATGCGCTTATTCGCCCAGCGGTTGGCGGCAGTAAGGATATAGTCAAAGTGGTAGTTGTAGGCGATGCCGCCAGAGATGTTGTATTTGTAGGTATGCTTTAGGATATTCACGCCCTTTTTGAACTTGGCTTTGAAGTGATAGACGTACCTGAAATCAATATAATTGCCGTCCTTATTTCCATCGAAGGTGTTGAGGTCTATGCTCTTTATTTTTCCCCCTTTGGCATAGAGGGAATCGGTTATATAGGCGATTTGGTAGGGGAGGAAGGCATTGTTGAGGTTTACCGTAAAATCAAACATATAAGGGTGGTGTCCGTTTTTAGGGGCACCATCTACATCGCCATCGGGGCTTTCGGCTTCGAAGCCTACGGTGATTTCCTTGTCTTCCTTGGGGTTGAAGAACTCGTAATAGACGGAGACTTCTATATATTTGTTCTGTATCTTTTTGAGATATAGAATTTCTTTCTGTACGGAAATATCAGTTTCCATGATAGGAACCAAGTGATTGCCCGAACCGAAAAAAGCTCCGTCATTGGCGTAAAGGGCAGTGCTTAATAAGAGTAAAAACCACTTCATGAACTTTGAGTTATAGGGTTATAGAGATACAAAGGTAAGTATATTTTGTTTATTATAAAAAAAATCTTTTTTCCTTTGGTGATATAAAAAATATTTTCTATCTTTGTGCTTTATTTACGAATAAAAAAACACAACTGAAATTTAAAATAGAATTTAATCATTGTAATAGAAAATATAAAAGTATGACAACATTTAAACAATCTACCAATGCCCTACATGCAGGGTATGCCCCATTAGCACACCAGGGTGCTCAGGCGGTGCCTATCTATCAGACAACGTCCTATGTATTTGAAGATGCAGATGATGCTGCAGGAAGGTTTAATCTTTCGGTTCCTGGATACATCTATACGAGACTAAACAACCCTACCAATGATGTCTTAGAACAACGCTTGGCTGCCATAGAGAGTGGTGTAGGAGCTGTGGTTACTTCTTCGGGAGCGGCAGCTATTACCACTGCTTTTTTGACACTTTTGCGTACAGGAGATCATATTGTTTCCTCTAATAGTCTTTATGGAGGGACTTATAACCTTTTCAATGTAACGTTGCCACGCTTAGGGATTACTGCTACTTTTGTAGACCCTAGACAGGTAGAGAATTTTGATAAGGCTATTCAGAAGAATACTAGAGCTATTTTCATAGAGAGTCTTGGAAATCCAAAATTAGATGTCTTAGATATAGAAGCTATAGCTAAGGTAGCTTATAAGCATAGAATTCCTCTAATAGTAGATAATACAGTAGCTACTCCTATATTACTTAATCCCATTAAGCATGGAGCTAATATAGTGGTTCATTCTCTTACTAAATATATTGGGGGTAATGGTACTTCTCTTGGAGGAGCTATCATTGATGGGGGTAATTTTGATTGGAGTAGTGGTAAGTTCCCTGAATTTACAGAGCCTTCTGCGGGGTACCACGGACTGGTACTACATGAGGCTTTGGGCAACTTGGCTTTCATTGCTAAGGTACGTATTGAAGGGTTACGTGATTTAGGAGCCACATTAAGTCCCTTCAATGCTTTTCAAATATTACAGAGCTTGGAAACCCTTCCTATTCGAGTGAAGAAACACAGTGAGAATGCACTTGCCTTAGCCAAATGGCTTAAGGAACAGCCTGAGGTGGCATGGGTTAATTATCCTGGATTAGATGATAGCCCTTATAGAGTATTAGCCAATAAATATTTGCAAGGAGGACAGAGTGGTTTGGTTACCTTTGGACTTAAAGGTGGATTTGAGGCAGCCAAAAAGACAGTGAATAATGTCAAGATATTTTCCTTATTAGCAAATTTGGGTGATACTAAGTCACTTATCATTCACCCTGCCAGTACCACCCATCAGCAGTTGAGTGAGGCTGATCAGGCACTTACTGGAGTTACTCCCGACCTTATCCGCCTTTCTGTAGGTTTGGAGGATATTGAGGACTTGCAAGGGGATCTTAAACAAGCCTTTAAATAAATAGAATCATAATTAATTTTATAGAAGATAAGAGGCTGTCCTTGCAAACAGGGACAGCCTCTTTACATAGGTCAAATATGAAGAAAATTAATTTTTAGCCTTTTCTACATTATTCTTGAGAATATATTCAACAATAGTTTTGGAAAGATGAATACGTTTAGGCCCCTGTACATTATGTTTTTGCAGAGGGTAGAGGAAGGAGTCTATGACCTTTCCTTCTTTAATAGCAGCTAAGGAAATTGCTAACATGTTTTGTGGAACCACGGTATCATCTATATATCCATGAATATAAAGGATATTTCCTTTTAAGTTCTTAATATAATTGGTAACACGAGTATCTTCATAACCTTCTGGATTTTCTTCGGGAGTATCCATATAGCGTTCTCCGTACATTACTTCATAGTATTTCCAATCAATAACAGCTCCTCCTGCGACTGCGGTAGTAAAAACGCCTGGATAACGATACATGAGAGAAGAGGTAAGGAATCCTCCAAAACTCCAACCATAGACGGCCATGCGATTGCTATTTACATAAGGAAGAGATTTTAGATACTCTACTCCCACTAATTGGTCTTTCATAGCATAAGTAGCTAAATTACGGTGAATTACACTTTCAAAAGCAAATCCACGATTTTCAGAGCCACGATTATCTAAAGTAAAGATGAGATATTGTTCATTTTGAGCCATGGCTAACATCCATGTATAAGTGCTTCCTGCCCATTCATTAACAACCAACTGAGCATGAGGTCCTCCATATACATATACTAATACGGGGTATTTCTTATTAGGATCGAAATCACGAGGTTTTACCATTTTTCCATACAGAGGAGTGCCATCATCTGCTTTGAGAGTAAGAAACTCTACAGTTCCTAAGTCATATTTTTCAAAAGGATTTTCTGCCTGATAGAAGGTATTAGAGGTGTTCTTATGAATATCCACTAAGGAGACATTATAGGGGGTATTTAAGGCACTGTGGATATCTAATAAATAGCGTCCGCTATGGCTTAGCATTCCATTATGGACTCCTCCTTTAGGGGTGATATTTTTTACAGTTCCTTTTTTGATGTTTACACTATAAATATGTCCTTCACGAGGATCTTCTCCTGTTCCTTTAATGAATACAGTTTCCCCCTTAGTATCAAATCCTAAAACTTCTTGAACAACCCATTTGAAAGAAGTAAGCTGGCGTGATTTGGTGGAGTTGGTAGCACCTATATAGAGGTTCATAAAACCATCTTTCTCACTAAGCCAGATGAATTCGTTAGGCTTATTAGGGATGAAGATGGCGGCTGTTTCAGGTTCTACCCATCGAGAATTGCTCTCTTGCCAGAGAGTTTGTGCCTTTTCCCCTGTTTCACGATTGTATGTATTTAAATCATAGTGATTTTGACCACGATTGACTTCAGCTAAAAGAATTTGTTTTTCATCAGGTGTCCAAGCTAAATTAGTAAGGAAATGGGCATCGTGGTTATCTACTTTAAGATAAGAAGTAGTTCTTTTAGAAAGATCAAATACACCTACTTTAGCGATTTCATTTTTTCCTCCTGCCATAGGGTATTTAATACTTTTTAGGGAAGCAGGAGTGGTAGTTATATCCACTAGAGGGTAATTGGTTACTTGACTGACATCTTTTTGGTAGAAAGCAATATAGTTTCCATTAGGAGACCAGAAGATACCCTTTTGAATACCAAATTCATTTCGGTGGATGAACTGTCCTGAGATAATATTTTCATCCTTGAAAACAGCAATGGGAATACGTGATTCAGAAGTTGTGGCTACGAACAAGTTATTATCTAAAGTATAGGCAACAGCTCTTTGTGCATGATTATATTCTGCATTCTCTGCTTTTTCAGGAAGTGTAATGGTAAAGAGGGGTTTCTCAATTAAATAATCATAGATATGATATTTGTTGCCATTTGTAATTACTAATTGATTACTATCTACATAAACAATGGAGGGATATCCTTGCAAACTGTATGTTTCAGATAATTTTTTAACATTAATAGAGGCTGCTTCTACTCCTTTGTTGTCAAAAATAGCAAAATTGCCATCCTTGTAGTACATGTAATTATCGGTTCCTTCTATCCAGCGCAAGTCATATAAGCGCTTAACCCGTAAGGAATAATTATAAGCGGCTTGGTCAGTCGCTATTGTTTGCTTCTGGCAGAATCCTACAAAAGGGAGACATAAAGCGATGAGGAAACTTATTTTTTTCATTTTATATAAATTTAGAGCTACAAATTTACGTTTTTTTTCATAATAAAAAAAGCAGTGAGGGAATAAATCTCACTGCTTTTTTGTTAAAAAGAAATTACTTTAAGTCTTATGCTTCTGCTAAAGGTTCAATAGAGACATAAGATTTGTTATTCTTTTTCTTTTGGAATCTTACAATTCCATTTATAGCGGCATGTAATGTATGGTCTTTACCCATATATACGTTTTCTCCAGCTATATGTACAGTTCCTCTTTGGCGAACGATAATGTTACCTGCTACCGCAAGTTGACCTCCATATATCTTCACACCCAATCGTTTAGAGTGTGACTCTCTACCATTCTTAGAACTACCGACACCTTTTTTGTGAGCCATATTATTTAATTTAGTACTTGATATTCAAGTGGGTTATACAATTATTTTACAATTCCTCCATTAAGTTCATCTTGCCATTTTTTAAGTTCGTCCCATTTGCCATCAGCAGCAAGGCGAGCTTGTTGAGCCCATGTTTGAGGATCAAGGTGGGCTAAGGTATTACTTGCCTCCATAAGGATGGCATGAATTTCTTCCACGGATTTTTTAGAGAGTTTGTCAAAAGTATCTACCCCTGCCTTTACTAGGGCTTCAGCAGCTTTAGGACCAATACCTTCTACTTTTTTAAGATCATCCTTTGGTGTGTTTTTAGATTTACTTTCCTTTGCAGAAACTTTTTTTCCACCAGAGGCAAGAATTTCTTCTATCATGATTTCAGTAAAAGATTGACGATGTCCATTTTTTACTTTATAACCTTTGCGTCTTTTCTTTTTGAAAACAATAACTTTGTCTCCTTTTACATGACGTAAAACTTTAGCTTGCACAGAAGCTCCATCTATAGCGGGGGCGCCAATGGTAATGGTTCCATCTTGATCCAAAAGAAGTACTCTATCAAAGATAACTTCACTTCCTTCGGCATTTTCCAAGCGGTGAACAAATACTTTTTGGTCTTTGCTAACTTTGAATTGTTGCCCTGCCATCTCTACAATTGCATACATATTCGGTTGCTTTTAATTAATTAAATTTGGGCGCAAAAGTAAGACTTTTTTCAAAAATAGCCAAACTTTTTTGCAGGAAAATAAATTAGTTTTTCAAGATTCCCATTCAAACCGTTTTTCTGCCTCTTTCTCTCCTACTTTCACTTTGTTAATATGAGTAAACTTTACATTAGGATCTACTTCTGTGAATTGTAAGGCTTTCTTAATACAATAGTCTATTTTATAGGCGACAGCGATACATACACGGTGATTGCCAACCAGCCCCATTGCCATATAGATATATTCTCCTTTTGTAAAGTAGTCGGTATTGATAAGGTTGATTTCTTGGTTGATTTCTTTGGTTAGATGCATTTTGGTAAAAGATTAGATTTTGTTATTAATTAAGTACTAAAATAAATCATTAGCGGTAATACTTTTATCGTGCTTAGTATAAGCGGTAGGTCGTTTGGCAAAAAAGTCATCAAGTTCGTTTACGAAGACCTCTTCCTCAAACCACAGCATGGGTTTTGCTTCTTCAGCCGTGATACCAAAAGGTTTGCCTAAGTCCAGTTGGGTAAGGGCATCATCCAAGCGATAGCGCATATAATTAGCTAAATCCTTCTTGGTGAAAAAATCTAGTTCACCTTCCTCAAAAATCCAGTCCAGCATCTTATCCTCCAAGAGAATATATTCGCGAATGAACTGAGTTGCCTCTTCTTTTGCTTTAGTGCGGAACTCTGGATTTTCCTCGAAAATAGTCTTGAGAATATAGATGCCTGCATTGGCGTGCACTTGCTCATCTATGGAAGTCCATGCAATAATATTGGCTACATTCTTCATATATCCTTTAAAGCGGGTAAAGGAAAGGATAGTTGCAAACTGGCTAAAGAGGGAGGCATTCTCAATAATTAAGGTAAAGAAAAGGATACGCTCCATAGCATTCTCTCGGTTCTTTGCCAAATATTCCTTAAGCACACCATTTCTTTCTTTGAAGATGGGTACTTCCAGAAGTGTTTCGAACTCATTGTTGTAGCCTAATACCTCCAATAATCGTGAATAGGCTTCTGAATGGCGAAACTCACATTCGGCAAAAGTAGCTCCCAGCCCGTTGAATTCTGGTTTTGGGAAAATGTCATAGAGGTCTCCCCAAAAGGTTTTTACAGCTACCTCTACCTGTGCAATCCCCAATAAAGCACGTTTTACGGCTTCTTTTTCTATTAAGCTGAGATTGGACTTAAAATCTTGTATATCAGCGGTAAATTCTACTTCAGAGTGCACCCAAAAGGTCTGGTGCATCATATCCACGAATTTCATCACTTCTGGATACTCAAAGGGCTTGTAATTTTCTCTTTTGTCAAATATTCCCATTTTTTTATAATTAATGAATAATGATTAATGAATAATGAGGAGAGGGCGAATTGCCTCACATACTCCGCTTTCACAGACTTTGTTCCTACAGGCACTAATCACCAATGATTAGATATACTATATAGATTATAATAGCGGCGATGAAAAAGTAAAAGTACCATTTAAAAAAGTCAAAGGGGCTTTTCTTGATGAATAAAGAGTCCTTTTTCTCGGTGGAACTGGTGGTTTGGGTTCCTTTCTTGGGAATGTAGCCAGTTTTGGCTTCCAAATCTAAGACAGCCTTGAAGAGAGGTTCGCGTGCCTTATTGACCTCTTCGGGGGCTTGATCCCAAGCAATGGTGTAGTAACTTCTGACACGCTCCCACATAGGGTGACCTGGGGTTACCTCTTCCTTAACATTGCCTTTTTGGTAAAAGAAATGTACATTGGATCCATCGGGATCAGAGGTGGCACTGATGCTCTCGTAGTTCTCCGAGGAGCGAGTCTTGGACTGAGTGACCGCTGCTTGCAGGTCGGTTTGCTTGCCTAAGAAAAAGTCATCAATGATGTCCTTGGCTTCCTTGAGACCTAAATGAGCCGTCTCCATCAAGAGCTTTACCGCTTCTAGCTTGTGACCCTCACGGATAAGGGTCTCTATCTGGCCAATGTCAGTTTGTGTCATAGTGAAAAAATTATGTGCAAAATTAGAACTTTAAGTAGGGTTTTGCAACAAAAAAAGAGGATGATGTCATAAATACTTATAAACAAAAGACTTATTTTTTCCACATAAGATTGTTAATAACTTTTTGTCTCCTATTCTTTATTAGAGTACTACTTATTAAAAATCAGCGAGATACTATTTTTGTAGTAAAAAAAAGAAAAAAGTAAGAGTTATATAAAAATAAATATGTACTTTTGCCGGTAAATTTGCAATTAATTAAAGTTCTTTATGCTCACACGTAGGCACATTCGTGTAAAGGTAATGCAGTGCATTTATGCACTGCATCAGGAAGAAAATCATAACTTGCAGCGTCAGGAAACTTTCCTGCAAGCAAGTATGGATAATATGTATAGCTTATATATTATATTAATGGGTTTGTGGGTAGCCCTTTATGAGCGTTCTAAGCAAATGCAGCTTCTCTTCCAAAGCAAGTTTATCCGTAATGAGGACATTTCACATACTTTGTTTTCTGAGAATAAAGCATTACAACTTATTATAACTAATAAGCAATTGAATGAAGCAATTGAACAGGAAAAGAAATTATCTTGGTATACCTATAATGAGTATGTGAACATCTTATACAATAAGTTAGTAGAGAGCAAAATATATAGAAGACAAATGGCTCTTGAAAGGACTTTTGAGAAAGATAGACAATTTTTGGTGGAACTTTACACAGAAGTGATTGCTCCAAATGAAGAACTTTTTGACTTTTTATCAGATAAGGAAATTACATGGAGTGACGATTTTCCTATAGTGAATACCTTGATAGTAAAGCTTCTTAAGGGACTTTCACAGGGAAAAGAAGCAAATCTCCTTCCCCCTTTGTTCAAAGATGAGTCTGATAAGGAGTTTGGAAAGGAACTCTTAAGGAAGACGATATTAAATGATGAGTTGTTTCATCAATATTTAGTGGAAAAAACTCCCCAGTGGGATACAGAGCGTATTGCTGAAATTGATGCTATCCTTATTAAGATGGGAATTACAGAATTTCTTAAGTTTCCTAGTATTCCTGTAAAGGTTACACTTAATGAATATGTGGAGATAGCTAAAGAGTATTCTACCCCTAAGAGTAGTGTTTTTATAAATGGTATTTTGGATACACTTTCTAAGGATTTCATACAAGAAGGAAAACTCAAAAAAATAGGTAGAGGACTTTTATAATGATAAAGAATTAATAAAAAAAAGGATTTTATGAAAAAAATATTTTTTTTAGCAGGAATTGCCTTATTGGCTTCTTGCTCAGAAAATGGTACAAATGCTGCCAGTAAGATCAAGCAAAGTAACTTAGAAGAAGCTCAAAGGACAGCAGAACAAGCAAATCAGTTTCCCGTAATAAAATTTGAAGAAACTACTCATGATTTTGGAGAAATCAAACAGAATGTGCAAGTAGAAACCTCCTTTGAATTCAAAAATACAGGAAAAGTACCTTTAGTAATTACCAATGCTACCAGTAGTTGTGGTTGTACTGTTCCAGAATATCCTAAAGAAGCTATTGCACCAGGAGAGAAAGGAGCAATAAAAGTAGTATATAATGGTTCAGGCAAGGATGCTATCTCTAAGACAGTCACCCTTACCACTAATACAGAACAAGGTACAGAACTCCTTACTATTAAGGCTTTTGTAAAAGAATAATAACACAGATTTTATGAATATAGTATTACAAGCAGCTCCTCAGGGGGGAGGAGGTAATTTCCTTTTTATCCTGATAATGGTCGTTATCATGTTTGCTTTTATGATATTTCCTTCTATGAGAAGACAACGACAAGAAAAGAAATTCTACGAATCACTTAAAAAGGGAGATAAGGTAATTATGAAGAGTGGATTACATGGGAGGATAGTGGAACTTACAGATACGTCTGTAGTGATAGAAACCCTTTCTGGAAAGCTTAAATTTGAACGCACAGCCGTGTCCTTGGATTACTCTCGAAGAATACAACAAACAGAAGATAAGTAATCTAAAGACAAGTAATCTTATGTATGTAATAAGGTAAAAAGTAATAAATTCTATTACTTTTTACCTTTTACTCAATATCTAAGTCCTGAATATTTATTTAGAATCACTTATAAATTAAATGCAAGAACTTATAACACGAGGGGAAGTGCTTCCTTTGATGGAGTCTTTTTATACTATTCAAGGAGAAGGATTTTATAAGGGAACAGCGGCTTATTTTATTAGGTTAGCAGGTTGTAATGTAGGATGTCATTGGTGCGATGTTAAGGAAAGTTGGGATGCCTCTATACATACACTAGTTCCCATTAAAACAATGGTAGAAGAAGCTTTTAAATTCTCAAAAATAGCGATTATTACAGGGGGAGAACCCCTGATGTATAACTTAGATCCTCTGACAGAACTTCTTAGAAGTAAAGGAATTCGTACTCATATAGAAACCTCTGGTGCTCACCCTCTTACAGGTGTTTGGGATTGGATATGTCTCTCTCCCAAAAAGAATAAGCGCCCACTTCCACCAATTCACCAAAAAGCCAATGAACTAAAAATGATTATTTATAATCAGCATGACTTCCTTTTTGCGGAGGAAATGTCCGTTCTCACTCGTACGGATTGTATCCGTTACCTACAACCTGAGTGGAGTAGAAGGGAGAAAATGATTCCTAAGATGGTAGAATATGTAATGGAACATCCTCAATGGAAAATTTCCTTGCAGATGCATAAATACTTGAATATTCCTTAAATGATATATAATGTTCAAACGTATTTTTAGTTATATTCTTCCTTTCTCTCTCTTCCAGAAAGAATCAACTATAAGTGGATTGCTTTCTGTAACACTTCTCAATGGAAAACAAATACTTAATTCTCCTAATACTGATTATTCTTATGGGAGTCTCCAACGTGTATTGCGCTTTGGACTCCATAAGATAGGTTTTGACCTTATTCGCAGCCAAGAAAAGGTGCTTGTATTAGGTTTGGCGGCAGGAAGCGTAGTGGAGACCTTAGTAGAAGAGGTTAATTTTCAAGGAGAAATACATGGAGTAGATATAGATAAAGAGGTAATAGAGATAGGAAAGCAATACTTCCATTTGGGAGAGATAAAAAACCTGCAGATATTTATAGAGAATGCACAGGATTATATAAAAAGAACACACGATAGGTATGATTTGGTAATAGTAGATATTTTTCAAGACGATAGAATGCCTAACTTCCTTTTTGAGCCTTTATTCTTTAATCAAATTAATAACATCATAAACAAAGAAGGGATAATTCTGTTTAATACAATTGTGAAGAATAAGCAAGAATTTCAGAGAAATAGGAGTTTTATGCATATTCTTAAGGAGGAATATAATATCTTAGTTTTTTCAAAAATAGAATTAAATAATGAACTGATTATTTTAACGAAGAAATAATTATAGATACTTTTTAAGTGATTCTCTTGGGTAAATCATAAAAAAAACGTAGTTTTGTAGAAGTTAAACATATCTAAAAGATTTTGAAATATGAAAAAAATGATTTTCTCCCTACTTATATTTTTAGTAGGTAATTTTGTTAGTGCACAGAGAATCTCTCTAGAGAATAATCCTCAAGAGAACCAAACGCAAACTCCTATGAAAAAAATTCTACTTGCCAGTACTTCAACTGTTTACGGAGGTACTTATTTATCCTATTTGAAAGAAGAACTTGTACGCTTCTTTGATGGGGTAGATGAAATTCTATTTATTCCTTATGCACGTCCCAGTGGTATCTCTCATGATGAATATACTGAAAGGGCAAGAACATTTTTTGCCACCATTGGCAAGAAGGTCGTGGGAATACACACTTTTTCGAATCCTGCAGAAGCAGTAAGAAAAGCCAAAGCTATTTTTACAGGAGGAGGGAATACGTTTTTACTTGTGACTAAGCTCTATGAGAATGGAGTAATAGAACCTCTTCGTGAAGCCGTTAATAATGGAACTCCTTATATGGGAGCTAGTGCTGGAACCAATATAGCAGGGCAGAGTATGCAAACTACAAATGATATGCCTATCATCTACCCACCCAGTTTTAAAACTTTAGGGGTAGTGCCTTTCAATATCAATCCACATTACCTTGACCCAGATCCTAAGAGCAAGCATAAGGGAGAAACCCGTGAAACCCGTATCAATGAGTTTCATGTACTAAATGAGACTCCTGTTATTGGCTTACGTGAAGGAAGTTGGCTTGTAATAGAAAATGGTAAACTTACACTCAAGGGCAAACTTACAGCTCGTATTTTTGAGCAAGGTAAAAAGCCTTATGAATGGGATGGTAAAAAACCTCTTTCCTTTTTTAAATAAAGAGAAATTATCAGAATTGTAAGCCTAATTCCCGAATAAAGGTTTCTAAATAAGGATTTTGTTCTTTTAATGCTTTGTATTTCTCCTCAGGAGTATAAGCAATATTGGAGGTATTTTCTTTATTTACAGTAATCTGTAGTGAAATATTATAGTTGTTTAGTGACTTACAAATATAGGCAAGCAATCGTTTTTGTTGAGAGAGGATTTCTATTTGTGCAATATCAGTAGCTACTTCTAATTGGATCATATCATCCTTAATAGTAGGCGTATTTTTGCCCAAATTAGTGATAAGGAGGTGTTCTCCTCTTTTATCTAAAATAGTCAACATGTTTTGCCATACACGCGCAAAATCATCTGATGAATAGTCATCGGTAGCAAGGTTTTGTGCGTGTATATTTTTGTCATCACGTACTTTAGCTGCTTCACGCTTAAGTTGAATGCTCTTGAGAGAAGTAGCCGAGACACTATGTTCAGGAGGAGAGACCGTTGTGGAGGAACTGTTTTCTTTTGTTGAAATATTATATGTATCTTCTTTATTTACAGTCTCTTGTGTTGTGGTTTTATGAAAGAAAGCAACAGGAATTATATATCCATCATTTTTTTTTTATCCCCTTCAAAGGTTAATGAGGCAAGTTGCATTAAGGTAAGTTCCACCAGTAGGCGAGGGGTACGGCTTGTCTTGTACTCTAGGTCGCATTTGGTGGTAATTTCTAAAGCTTTTATAAGGAAAGGAAAATCACATTGTTCGGATTGGGTTGCATATTTCCTTTTGGTTTCTTCACCTACTTCCATAAGAGCAATGGTTTTGCTATTCTTGCAAACCATTAAATCCCTAAAATGCCCTGCTAATCCTGCTATAAAATGTTGTCCATCAAAACCATGAGCAAGAATACCATTGAATTCTACTAGAAGTTGTGGGATGTTATTTTGTAGGATAAGGTCGGTAATTTTGAAATAGGTATCATAATCCAATACATTAAGTATTTCTGAAACAGCCTGTCGGGTGATAGTTTTCCCACAGAAACTCACGACCCTATCAAAAATAGAAAGAGCGTCGC
The DNA here is from genome assembly GCF_035282625.1 of Capnocytophaga sp. G2. Lineage (NCBI taxonomy): Bacteria > Pseudomonadati > Bacteroidota > Flavobacteriia > Flavobacteriales > Flavobacteriaceae > Capnocytophaga > Capnocytophaga sp. G2. Next base: position 26,222 of record NZ_JAYKBU010000015.1, read on the forward strand.
GCATAGCACCATCTGCCTTTTGAGCAATGATTTGTAGGGCTTCATCTTCAGCATTTAATCCTTGTTCTTTAGCAATATACTTAAGATATTCACGAGCATCATTTATAGTAATCCGTTTGAAATCAAATATCTGACATCGGGAGAGAATAGTGGGGATTACTTTATGTTTTTCGGTAGTTGCAAGGATGAAAATAGCATGTGCAGGGGGTTCTTCCAATGTTTTAAGAAAAGCATTGAAAGCAGCATTAGAGAGCATGTGTACCTCATCAATGATATATACTTTGTACTTTCCCACCTGAGGGGGGATACGTACTTGTTCAATAAGGGAGCGGATCCCTTCTACACTATTATTAGAAGCTGCATCCAACTCAAATATATTAAAGGCAAAATCATTATCTTCCTCTTGAGTAGAGGTTGTTTTTTCATTGATTTTCTTTGCTAGGATACGGGCGCAAGTAGTTTTGCCCACTCCACGAGGACCTGTAAAAAGTAGGGCTTGCGCTAAGTGATCATTAGCGATAGCATTCTCCAGAGTGTCAGTAATGGCTTGTTGACCCACTACATCCTTGAATGTCTGTGGGCGATATTTACGTGCAGATACTATAAATGGATTCATGCGACAAAGATACGAAAATAATAATTAGTTTTTAATGATCGAGAATGAATTTTTTAGTTATTTTTGATTAGTCATTAATCATTAATGAAATTTTCTCCCATTCTTCCATAAGAGTATCTAAGGCTTCTTTCTTCTGTCCATATTCTTCTAAGAGAGAGGCTGTGGGAGATACACTCTGTAACTGTTCATCCAATAGGGCAAGTTCTTTTTCTAAGTTACTAATCTGATTTTCTACTTTACTAAGTTGATTTGTGAGTTTTTTTCGTTCTTTTTGTTCTTCATAGGATAAAGTTTTTCCCTTATCTACCAAAGCATTTTTTTTCACTTCTTCACCTTTTTCTATTTCTCGGAAGGAGGAAACGGCTCTTTGCTCTAAGTAGAAGTCAATATCTCCTAAATACTCTTTGATATTATGATTCTTGAATTCATATACTTTTTCAGTGAGTCCAGTAAGAAAATCACGGTCATGGGAAACAATAATCAGTGTTCCCTCAAAGCGTTGTAAGGCTTGTTTGAGGACACTTTTGGAGGCAATATCCAAGTGATTAGTGGGTTCGTCCATTACCAGAACATTGAAAGAAGAAAGGAGCATTTTTGCCAATGCTAAACGGTTACGTTCGCCCCCGGAGAGGACTTTTACTTTCTTCTCCACTTCATCGCCACGGAAAAGAAAAGCCCCTAATATGTCCCGTACTTTAGTGCGATTGGAGTCATTGGCAGCATTGAGCATTGTATCAAGTAAGGTGAGTTCACCATCCAAATACTGGGCTTGGTTTTGAGCAAAGTAACCAATTTCCACATTGTGACCTAAGCGAATATTACCCTCAAAGGGAATCTCTCCTATAATCATTTTGGCAAGAGTGGTCTTCCCTTGACCATTTTGTCCTACAAAGGCTATTTTACTTCCTCGTTCTACCAGGAGATTTACATCCTTTAAAATATTCTTTGCTCCATAGCTCTTGCTCACATGGTTTATCTCCAGAACTACCTTGCCTGGTTGTTGGGAAATAGGAAAATGTACGGACATTACAGAATTATCCTGCTCATCTACCTCAATGCGTTCAATACGCTCTAATTTTTTGATGAGTGATTGTGCCATGGAAGCTTTAGAGGCTTTGGCACGAAATTTATCAATAAGTTTTTCCGTTTGTTGAATCATTTTTTCTTGATTCTTCTGAGCGGAAAGCTGTTGGGCTATCATCTCCTTTCTTAGTTCCAAGAAAGCAGAGTAAGGTTTAGGATAATCATAGATACGTCCTGCTACTATTTCAATAGTACGATTGGTTACATTATCCAAGAACATCTTGTCATGGGAGATGATCACCACTGCTCCAGGAAAAGTCTTAAGAAATCCTTCAAACCATATAATGGATTCTATATCCAGGTGGTTGGTAGGTTCGTCCAAGAGAAGAATGTCATTTTTTTCCAAAAGGAGTTTGGCAAGTTCTATTCGCATGCGCCAACCTCCTGAGAAACTATCGGTTAGGCGGGTGAAATCCTTTCTAGAAAAGCCTAAGCCCGTCAGGATACGTTCCGTATCCCCTTTGTAGGAGTAACCTCCGTGAATTTCATATTCATGAGTGATGTCATGTAGGCGTATGAGCAGTTTATTATAACTCTCACTTTCATAATCGGTGCGCTCTGCCATCTCCAAATGGATAGCGTCCATTTCTGCTTCCAAATCAATGAGATTGGAGAAGGCTTGGTATGCCTCCTCAAGGACGGTACGCCCTGCAACAAAGTCAATATCTTGCCTTAAGTAACCTATTTTAGTGTTTTTCTCCAAGGCTATAGTTCCCGTATCGGGATGTAACTGACCGGAGAGAATTTTAAGCAAAGTGGATTTTCCAGCTCCATTCTTTCCAATGATTCCTACACGATTGCCTCCATTGAGCATAAAAGCTACTTCCGAAAAGAGTGTTTCTCCTTGGAATGAAATAGATAAGCCACTGACATTCAACATTTATTATAAGATTAAAAAGTAGGGGCAAAGATAGGAAATAATTATCAAAGGCTAATGAATATTAAGTATATTTCTTTGGGACAAAAATAAATAAGGCTGATAAAAAAACAGCCTTATTGTACTAACCTTAATTTTATTTATTTTTTACTACTTCTTCTAAAGGTAATCGTTTCTTAGGGGTAAAAGAAGGTTGATTTTTATCCTCAGGGTTACGATAGCCAATAGCTACAGCAAAAAGCGTACGATAATCGTTCTCTTGGAGAATCTTGTCATATTCTTCAGGAAGAATACCTTCCATAGGAGTGGAGTCAATCCCTATAGAGGCACAAGCAGAAAGGAAATAACCTAAGGCAATATACACTTGGTGGGCAAGCCATGACCGAACGAAAGCTTCTCCTTTAGCTTTTATTGTTTGTCGGTAGAAATTGGCTCCTGTCTCGGAAAGGAAACTTTTAGATTTTTCCTCAAAGAGTTCTTCACTGGCTATTACCCTGAATACTACCAGATGGCTTGCCTCTCTTACACGTTGTTCATTGATGAAAGAAACTTTGGCAAAAGCATCGTTCTTAAGTTTCTCATCACTCACAAATACAAACTGCCATGGTTGGCTATTGATAGAGGAAGGACAAAGTCGTAGAATTTCTCTTAATTCTTGGATTTTTTCCTCTGGAATGCGTTGATTGCTATAAGTTTTAGTAGTATAGCGAGTTTGTGCTAATTTTAAGAAATTCATATTGAATCAATTTAAGAATAGGCAAAGGTAATAAATATTTTCTATTTTCAATGCTAAATAGATTTATTTCTTAATAAATATCTTTAAGCATTAATTTTTCCAGAATGTATAATAAACATGGTAAAATTATTATATTTGGATTTTAACAACCATAAACGTTAAATAATAATTAAAAATTAATAATTAATCATTATTTTTGTACATTTGCCCCGTGAAAAAATAGATTATAAATATGAAAAGAATCTGTCTTTCGTTGCTTGTTTTAGCCACTTATCAGGGCTTTGCACAACAATCTTTTTCGGGATTAAGAACCAGCGTATATGGAGGCACACTAACTCCCATTTCTAATCCCGCTAATGTACTTGGAGCACGTCCTTGGGATGCCAATCTGATATCTGTAGATGCTGATATGGGAAATAATACTATGGGATTTTCTCCAAATTTGACAAAGTCCCTTGAGGATTTCTCTAAGGGGTTGAATAATGTAATTGATGCTAACATTAAAGCGGATATTTTAGGTCCTTCCTTTCTATATCGTATCAATAAGAAACATGCAGTAGGGCTTTTCTCTCGTGCACGAGCTATGGCAAGTGTCGATGGCGTAGATGCTAAGATGTTACAGGCATTTTTATCAGCTAAGAATTTAGAACTACCTACCAATCCTTCGGATTACTATAAGGTGAAGAGTATTAATGATATGAACTTATTGGTCAATGCCTTTATGGAGATAGGAGCCACTTATGCTTATACCCTATATAATGATGGTTATAATCTTATGCGTGTGGGAGCAACTCTTAAGTATGTACAAGGTTCAGGTAGTTTCCGTATGGGATTTTCAGGAATTAACAGTGATAATGTAACTCTTCGCAGAGAGAATGGTGATGTTATTATGCATGTAGGGAATGGATATGCAGAGGTAAGGAGTGGTGGTCTGAATGTAATTAATGATGGTTCGTTAGGAGACCTCTTTAAATCAGAGGCTTCTACTGTAGGACTTGACCTCGGTTTTGTGTATGAATATAGCCAAGATGGTTGTCCTAATTGCGACGGACATATTCCTTACGATTTTAAGGTGGGGGTTTCCTTGTTAGATTTAGGACGTCTCAAGTACAAGACAAATAAAAACTCTTTTACATACACTCTTCATAATCAAGATATTAATCTTGAAAATATGCAAGATAGTTTTGATAAAATGTCAGATGCTTTGAAAAGAACACAAGAGGGAGAATCTTTTGCCTCTTCTTTGCCTACTACACTGAATATCAATTTGGATTACCGCTTTATAGAAGGAGTATATTTGAACCTTTCCAGCCAGTTCAATGTAGTAAAGAAAAATGAGTATAATGCACGTTATGCAAATGACTTTGTGCTAACTCCTCGTTGGGAAAATAATACTTTTGGCGCTTATTTGCCTATGAGTATTAATTCAGTATCTAAATTTAATGTAGGAACAGCGGTTCGTTTAGGACCTTTGTTCTTCGGATCTCGTAGTATTTTGACTAATTTGATAGCTAAGAACAATGCTAAAGAGCTGAATTTCTTTTTTGGTATTCGTTTTGGTGGAGCTTTTGAATAGTGAAAATTTTATTTTTTTCGGCATAATTAAAAACTCAAGGAGTGCTCTTTCTTAGAGTACTCCTTTTCTTTATCCTAAAAAATTAATAATTGATAATTAACAATTAATCATTAATTTGTATCTTTGCGCCTAAATTGAAATTTATGAAACAAGAAGAGATAGTAACTCCAGATAAGAATTCAGATAAAGGGAAAAAAGTACAGGTACAAGAAATGTTTGATACTATTTCTTCTTCCTATGATGGGCTCAATAGGGTAATGACCCTGCGTATGGACATTTCTTGGCGAAAACATGTGAGAGAAAAAGTGTTTCAAATAAAACCTGGCACAATACTTGATGTAGCTACAGGAACGGGAGATCTGGCTATAGAACTCTCTAAGATTCCTAAAGCACATATTATTGCTGTAGATATCTCTCAAGGAATGCTTTCAGTGGGAGAGAAGAAGGTAAAAGAGTTGAACTTATCAGATCGTATTACTATGCAGGTAGCCGATAGCGAAAACCTACCTTTTGCTGATGAGAGTTTTGATGCTGTAACAGTTTCTTTTGGAATTCGTAATTTTGAGAATCTTGAAAAAGGACTTACTGAGATTAAGCGAGTACTCCGTCCTAAAGGACGATTGGTTATTTTGGAGACCTCTGTTCCCACTCGTTTTCCTTACAAACAGGGATATAAGTTATATACAAAATTTATAGTCCCTCTCATGGGAAAATTCTTAGCAAAGAACCAAAATGCTTATGCTTATCTCTCAGAGTCCGCTGCTAAGTTTCCCTTTGGAGAAAGATTGTCACAGATTCTTTCTAAAGAAATAGGCTTTTCAAAGGTTATCTACAAGCCCCAAACGTTAGGCGTAGCTACTATATATATAGCTGATAAATAAGTATATATGAAGAAAATTATAGGAATATTATTTGTAATACCTTTCTTTGCAAAGGCACAACCTATTACTAATTTAGAGGATTTTGATTATCAAAAATTCCAATGGGGTTATTATTTTGGACTTAACTCATTAGATTTCCGTTTGGATTATCAGAAATTGGACTATACTACTAATAATCTTATAGATATCCAAACGAAAAAATCAGCAGGTTTTAATGTGGGACTTACAGGGGATTTACGTCTTGTGGATCACTTGAGCCTACGTTTTGAACCGGGTCTTATCTATAATAAGCGGCATTTGGAATTTCCTAATTTTACCAATGATAATGAACGTATAAGGGATATTAATTCTACTTATATCTATGTTCCTGTTCTCTTGAAATATGGTGCTAAGAGATGGTATAACTTTAAGCCTTATATAACCGCTGGAGCTTCTATGACTTTGAATCTTAGTGCTAATAACAGATCTCATGCAGATAATAGTGAAGGAAAGTTTCGGGTGAATCCCACAATATTCTTTTATGAGTTGGGTTTCGGAATTGATTTTTATACACCTCATTTTCGTTTTACCCCCTCTATACGTGGGTTATTTTCTATTAATAATGAACTTATTTGGGATAATGACCCTGCCAGTCCCTGGACAAGTAATATAAAGGGACTCTATACACGAGGGATAATGATTAATCTTACATTTGAATAACTTAATTTATATGAAAAAAAGTAGTTTTGTTTTATTCTTTTCCATATTATGGAGTTTTATGGCTAAAGCCCAAATTTCTTTTGGGAGTAAACCCTTTGAACAACGTGATGAAAATCCTGTACAATGGTCTTTCTCTCAGGAGAGACTTTCTGATACAGAATATTTGCTTACTTTTAGTGGGAAAATTGCTCCAAAATGGCATGTTTATTCTCAGAAAAATCCAGAAGGAGGAGCCCTTCCTATGGTCATTACCTATACAACACAGGGAATAGAGCTTATGGGAGAATCTCAAGAGGAAGGTCTACAGAAAGCTTTTAATGATGTTTTTGGAGCGAACGAACTTTTCTTTGAGAAAAATATAAAAATCACTCAAAAAGTTAAGCTTACTGATCCTAATGTAAAGTATATCAAAGGGGAAATCTTCTGCCAAGCTTGTATAGATGTATGTATCAACCTCAAGGAGGATTTTGCCTTTTCTTTGGATGGATCTGTGGCTCAAGTAGAAGAAAAACACATAGATGCACGTAGTCAGGATTTGGCAAAAAATCTCGAGCTCCCTCTCAAGAACAAAGAACTTATTGAGGAAACAAAAAAAGAATCCAACTGGACAGTATTCATCTTAGGCTTCTTAGGAGGCTTTATAGCCTTACTTACTCCTTGTGTATTTCCTATGATACCTCTTACAGTCTCTTTCTTTACTAAGCAGAGCAAAACACGTAGAAAAGGTATATTCAATGCTTTTCTATATGGGCTTTTTATCCTATTGATATATGTGCTTTTAAGTATTCCCTTTCACTTTTTGGATAATATAGATCCCGAAATTCTCAATACTATTTCTACCAATGTATGGTTGAATGTAATTTTCTTTGTAATTTTTGTATTTTTTGCTTTTTCCTTCTTTGGATTCTATGAAATTACGTTGCCTGCATCATGGGGGAATAAGATGGATAATGCTTCTAATATAGGGGGAATTATTGGAATTTTCTTTATGGCACTAACTTTAGCCATAGTTTCCTTCTCTTGTACGGGACCTATTTTAGGATCACTTTTGGCGGGATCACTCTCCTCAGGAGGAGCTACTCAACTAACTTTAGGAATGGCAGGTTTTGGGCTTTCCTTGGCTTTACCGTTTGTACTCTTTGCTCTTTTCCCCTCTTGGTTGAATTCTTTACCCAAATCAGGAGGTTGGATGACCACTGCTAAAGTATTTTTGGGCTTTTTAGAATTGGCTTTTGCACTTAAGTTCCTTTCTAATGCTGACCTGGTAGAGCACTGGGGATTGCTTAAAAGAGAAATATTTGTAGGGCTCTGGTTTATTCTTTTTGCCTTACTCACCTTATATCTCTTTGGTTTTATTCGTTTTCCTCATGATGGACCTAAAAAATCATTGCTACAATACTCCAAAGGTCGTTTGTTTATAGGGGTACTTTCGGGATTATTTTCTATATATCTGCTTTTAGGACTTTTCGGAAAGAATAGCTTGCGTATACTTAGTGGTTTCCCTCCCCCAGAATCTTATGCCTTCTTCCCTAAAGAGCAAAGTAGTGGACAGATTGTCTTTAAGGACTATTATCAAGGAATGGCGTATGCTAAGGAACATAATATGCCAGTGATGTTGGATTTTACAGGATGGGCATGTGTGAATTGCCGTAAAATGGAGGAACATGTATGGACGGACTCTCAAGTGAAGCAACTTATGCAACAGTATGTTCTTATCTCTCTTTATGTGGATGATAAGGAGGAACTCCCTAAGGAACAGCAATTTGATTTTAAGCATCGCAACGGTCGTGTGGAGTATATAAAGACTATAGGGGATAAGTGGGCAACTTTTCAAGAGGTGAATTTCTCTACGGCTTCCCAGCCATATTATGTCCTCCTTTCACCTAATACAGAACTTCTCTCTACCCCAGTACAATATGTGGATACAGAAACTTATAAAGAATGGCTTGAAAAAGGAATTAAATCAATGGTTAATTAATTATCAATTTATTAAATATTACATTGTTAACAATTTGTAAATTGTGAATACACAAAATTTATTAGAAAGACTACGTCAGATTGTGGGGAGTAAGTATGTGATTACAAACCCTTCACAGACAGAACGCTATCGCACTGGTTACCGATTTGGGACAGGAAATGCTTTGGCGGTGGTGCGCCCTGCTACTCTGTGGGAACAATGGCAAATCCTTGAAGCTTGTATGGATGCAGATGTAATTGTCATCTCTCAAGCTGCAAATACAGGAATTACAGGAGGGTCTAATCCTTTTGGAAATGATTATGACCGTGATGTAGTGATTATCAATACTATGCGTAATGATAATATTCAACTTATCCTCAATGGAGAACAAGCGGTATGCTTACCTGGTTCTACATTGAATCATTTAGAACAGGAACTTAAGCCTTATGGGAGAGAACCTCATTCGGTGATTGGCTCTTCTTGTATAGGAGCTTCAGTGATTGGTGGAGTATGTAATAACTCAGGAGGCTCTCTTGTACAGAGAGGTCCTGCCTATACTGAGATGGCGCTCTATGCTCAGCGTAATGCTGATGGGAAACTGGAGCTTATCAATCATTTGGGAATTGATTTAGGGGAGACTCCTAAGGAGATACTCACTAACCTACAGGAGGGGAAATACCAAAATAAGGATATCAAGGACACTGGGAAAAGAGGGCATGATCATGAATATTGTAATCATGTTCGTCAGATAGATGCTGATACTCCTGCTCGCTTTAACGCTGACCCTGCTCGTCTATATGAAGCTTCAGGAAGTGCAGGTCGCCTTGCGATCTTTGCCGTGCGTGTAGATACTTTCCCTGCCGAAGAGCATACAGCAGTGTTCTACATTGGTACTAATGACACTAAGGTACTCACTGAGCTACGCCGACACATGCTTGGAACCTTTGAGCAGATTCCTATCTCCGGAGAGTATATTCACCGTACAGCATTTGACATTGCTGCTAAATATGGTAAGGATACTTTCTGGTACATCAAGCATGTAGGTACTGAGTACCTACCTAAACTCTTTTCTCTTAAAGCATGGGCAGACCGTGTGGCAAAAAAACTCCCTTTTATGCCACATCATTTTAGTGAAAAATTCCTACAGGGTACCTCTAAACTTATGCCTAAGCATTTACCTCAGATTATGTGGGATTATCGTAATCAATATGAACACCACCTTATTCTAAAAATGGGTGGAAAAGGGGTAGAAGAAGCTCGAGAATACCTTAAGGAATACTTTGCTGATAAGAATAAAGGAGCTTATTTTGAGTGTGATGCTAAGCTTGCCCAAGCAGCTATGCTCTTGCGTTTTGCTGTAGCATCAGCAGCCATTCGTTACCGCTCCGTACATGAAAAAGAAGTAGAGGATATTGTAGCTTTGGACATAGCTCTTAAGCGCAATGAGGAGAACTGGTTTGAACAACTCCCTGCCGAATTAGACAACAAGATCCTACATAAACTCTACTATGGACATTTTATGTGTCATGTTTTCCATCAGGATTATGTGATTAAGAAAGGCTATAATTGTGAGGAGATAGAGGAAGAAATGCTTAAGATACTTGATAGGAGAGGAGCGGAATATCCCGCCGAACATAATGTCGGTCACCTATATCACGCCAAGGATTCCCTTAAGAACTTCTATAAGGAACTGGATCCTACCAATAGCTTTAACTCAGGTATTGGGAAGACCTCTAAGAAAAAAGATTGGAAATAGGGATTAATTATCAATGATTAATACTTATGAAAAAAAGAATAATATTCTTATTATTTGGGTTACTCTTCTCTTGTCATGCGCAAAGAAAGAATCTCTTACCGCAAAACAAACAGGCTATCCACCAGGAGTGTTATTGTGATAAAGATATAGCTATGGACAGGACAACCCGACATATAGTGTTAACACATATTCGATTACGTAAAGAGGGAAATGATTATTTCATACAAGGAAATTGTTGTGATATACTAAGAGCTTATGTGCAAAGCGAAAAGGGAGAATATGAAGAGGAATCGGTACAATGTATCTCTGATGAGATTCAAGAATTCCGTCTTACAAACAATATTCAGTATAGTCTTTCTTACAAGGGCAAGGGAGAACAGTTTATTTTAACCCAAAAGTGGGAAGAAGCAAAACCTTTTTTTCTGAGCAAAGAACTTCAAAGGGAGGATGTTTTCATAGAAGTAGGAGTCTCCAATGAAAACAATTCTCTTCTTTGGGTATATACAAGAAACTATAATTATAAGAAGTAAAGAACTTATTTCATGACTAAATAATTCAAAACTTAAAAACTAAAATTAATATGTTTTTTCCTAAAGATCTTCGTTATACTCCGGAGCACTTATGGGTGCGACAAGAAGGAGAAGTGTATTATGCAGGGATTACTGATTTTGCTCAAGAACAACTCAGTGATATCGTATATGTAGAGGTAGAAACAGAGGGGCAAACACTCGAAAAGGATCAGATATTTGGCACTATAGAGGCGGTAAAAACCCTCTCTGACCTGTATATGCCCCTCTCTGGGGAGATTGTTGCCTTCAACAAAGAACTCGTCCGCAAGCCTGAACAAATTAATAAGATTCCCTACCAAGCATGGATTCTCCAAATAAAACCTACCCAAATAGAGCAGTGGGATACCCTTCTTACAGCGGAGGCATACCAGGCAATAATTAACGCTAATAATGATTAATCATTATCTAAATACATCTTCCGTACTTTTTTAAAGAGTTCAGAGGAATATACAAAGTCGGTAACCGCTTCATTATCTGTCTTGAAGATAGTATCTTTGCTGCCTTCCCATTCTTTGTAGCCATTCTTAAGGAAGATAATCTGTTCGCCTATTTCCATCACTGAATTCATATCATGGGTATTAATAATGGTGGTGATATTGAACTCCTCGGTTACTGTGTGGATAAGGTTATCTATTACAATGGCTGTTTTGGGATCTAATCCTGAGTTGGGTTCATCACAGAATAGGTATTTGGGCTCATTGACTACCGCACGAGCAATAGCCACACGTTTTTGCATTCCTCCTGATATTTCAGAAGGTTTTTTGTGATGGGCATCTACTAAATTTACCTTATCCAGAACGAAATCCACCCTGTCTTTCATCTCTGCTGAGGAGAGGGAGGAGAACATCTGTAAGGGAAACATTACATTCTCTTCCACTGTCATGGAGTCAAAGAGGGCACTTCCTTGGAAAACCATGCCCATTTTCTGTCGTAACTTCCGGCGCTGCTCCTTGTTCATATCGGTGTATTTGACCCCATCATAAATAATGTTTCCGCTATCAGGTGCATAAAGTCCCAAAAGAGTTTTAAGAAAAACAGTCTTCCCAGAACCACTCTGTCCGATGATGAGGTTCGTTTTTCCTTTATGAAAGGTTGCAGAGATTCCCTTGAGAATTTCCACTCCGTCAAAGGATTTTTTTATATTCTGTACTTCAATCATTTATGTAAGAAGTATTTGAGTGATGATAAAATCAATAATAATAATGGCAACACTTGTCCATACAAAGGATACTGTACTAGCCTTTCCTACATCCAAGGCACCTCCTTTCATATAATAGCCATGATAAGCAGGGATAGTCGCCAGCACGAAGGCAAAGATAACACTCTTAATTAGTGCGTAGGTAATATCAAAGGAACGGAATTGAAGTTTTAAACCTTCTAAAAATTCTGCTGAAGTGGCGTAGTGTCCTACAGTAGCTGCTATATATCCTCCATAGATACCTAAAGCCATTGCCATAGTAATAGCAAAGGGATACAAAAGCAAAGCAATAATTTTAGGGAAGATTAGATAATTCAGTGAATTGACCCCCATAATATCTAGAGCATCAATCTGTTCGGTAACCCGCATAGTACCTATACTGGAAGTGATAAAGGAACCTACTTTCCCTGCTACAATGATAGAGGTGAAAGTAGGAGCAAACTCCAGTACAATGGTCTGACGTGTAGCAAAACCAATCAAACTCTTAGGAATAAGAGGATTATCAATATTCAGTGCCATTTGTATAGCAATTACAGCTCCTACAAATAGCGAAATAAAGGCAATAATCCCCAATGAACTATACATAAGGTCATCTATCTCTTTCATAATGAGCTTTTTCATTATAGACCATTTGGTTCGCTTACGAAATATTTCATATATCATCAGGAAATAGCGCCCGATAGCTTCTAAGTGTTTCATCTTGTTCTTTGAAAGGGCAAAGGTACAAAAAAAGTGAATAGTGAAAAATGAAAAGTGAAAAATTTCCTTTTCTCTTGTTTTCATTAAGTTACAAATGCTTTCATAGCTATTACATCCTATTGTAAAAAAAGAGATAAGTTAATATTTTTTTAGAATAAGTAAAAACAAAAAATAGAATTAATTTCGTATCTTTGCTCCGCAAAAAAATGATAGATATGGATCAGATTTCACAAATCCTCTTTTTGGTTTCCGATAGCCTCCTTATTCCTGATATTATTGTGCTATTGGTACTTTTTGTACGTGCTTTACTATTGGTAGGCAGCTTTTACAATCAGTATATTACTAAGTATAAGAATGAGAGGCAGCTTCGCCCTGTACTTCAGAGTCTTACTCCTGAGTCGGTAGTTGAATTACATAAGGTACTACCAAAGAAGGATAATTCATTGTTTGTAAAGTACTTGCGTAAAATATTAGAACATCCTGCGGATGATGCTTATACTGATTATATGATAACTAATTTTGAGAATGAAGCGGAAAAAGATATAGTTACTTCCAAATTATTAGCAAAAGTAGGTCCTGTATTAGGGCTTATCGGGACGCTTATTGCTATGAGCCCTGCTCTTACAGGACTTTCTCAAGGGGATATTTCCAAGATGGCATCCAATATGCAGGTGGTTTTTGCCACTACTGTAGTAGGGCTTGTTGTGAGCCTGGTAGGGCTGATAACCCTTCAGTTCAAGCAACGCTGGTATGCTAAGGAGGTGAACCAATTGGATTATATTACTCGTACCTATAACCAACAACTTATTGAGAAATGAGAAATACGCGTAGAACAATGCCTTTCAAGGATGATGATGCAGATCCCCTAAGTGTGGTAGTAAATCTCTTTGATGTAGCTATGGTCTTCTCTGTAGCATTGATGGTTTCCATGGTAATGAACCTAAATCTCTCGGCTTTCTTTACCGGAGGAGATTTTACGATTGTGAATAAGAACGGAGATGATATGGAAATTATTCAGAAAAAAGGAGAAAAAATTACTAAATACAAGACAACTAAGGGGGGCTCTCCCTCTGATGGTTCTTCTAAAGAAAAGGGTAAACGCTTGGGAATACTTTATGAAAATGAGGATGGTGAAAATATTTTTGTTCCAGATTAATGCATCATGTTATTAGATAAATTAAAGGATTATACACTTATTTTAGCTTCTTCCTCTCCTCGTAGACAACAGTTTTTAAGAGAGTTACGGCTTGATTTTCAAGTACGCATCAAAGAAATTGAGGAACATTATCCTCCTGAATTGTGTAGAGAAGAAATTCCCCTCTATATAGCTAGGAGTAAGGCAGTACCCTTCCTTAAGGAACTTAGGAATAAGGAGGTTTTGATTACTGCTGATACGCTTATTTGGTTTGAAGGTGAAGCTATCGGTAAGCCTAGGGATTATGCAGATGCTTTGGCGACACTTACTGCTTTTTCTGGGAAAACACATGAGGTAATTACGGCTGTATGCCTTACGATGAAGGACAAACAGAAAATCTTTTGTGATACTACTGAGGTAACTTTTGCTCCTCTTACCTCTGAGATGATTAACTACTATTTAACTAATTATCATCCTTTTGATAAGGCTGGTAGTTATGGAATTCAAGAATGGATAGGAGCCGTAGGAATCACTCAAATTAAAGGCTCCTATAATAATGTAGTAGGATTCCCCACCTATTTGTTCTACAGAGAACTAATGGATATGATAGAAAATTGAAAATGTGAGGGTTATATTATGTTGTTCGTTCAATTACGTAGTCCACAATTTGTAAGAGAGCTTTTTTGAAGGGAGAAGTAGGAAAATCATCTAAAATAGCAAGTGCTTTTCTTTGGTAAGCTCTCATTTTCTCTTGAGTCCGCTCTATACCTCCATGAGCTTTTACAAAGGCAATGACTTCTTTTACCCGTTTCTTATCTGTATTATGGTTCTTAATACTATTAATGAGCCAGTGGCGATCTTTTTCTTTCACTGTATTCAATACATAAATAAGGGGGAGGGTCATTTTCTGCTCTTTAATATCAATACCTGTAGGTTTTCCAATAGCCTCTTCTGTATAGTCAAAAAGGTCGTCTTTTATCTGGAAAGCCATGCCCACACATTCTCCAAAGAGTCGCATCTTTTCTATTAGCGTAGTATCCTCAGGAGCAACAGAACAGGCACCCATAGCACAACAAGCAGCAATAAGAGTGGCTGTTTTCTGTCGGATGATTTCATAATATACTTCTTCAGTAATATCCAACCGGCGGGCTTTTTCCATTTGAAGGAGCTCTCCTTCGCTCATTTCACGTACGGCGACGGAAATAATCTTCAACAGGTCAAAATCATTATTATCTATTGATAACAGAAGTCCTTTAGAAAGAAGATAATCACCTACCAGAACAGCAATTTTATTTTTCCATAATGCATTGATAGAGAAGAAACCGCGTCGTTTATTACTATCATCTACTACATCATCATGCACCAAGGTTGCGGTATGAATAAGTTCTATTACAGCAGCCCCTCTGTAAGTGCGTTCGTTTATAATACCATTGGAGATGAGTTTTGCTACTAAGAAAACAAACATGGGGCGCATTTGTTTTCCTTTTCTATTTACGATATAGTGTGTAATACGGTTCAGTAGAGCAACCCGTGAGGACATAGATTGTCTGAATTTGTCCTCAAAGGTAGCCATCTCCTGAGCGATGGGTTCTTTTATTTGTTCTATGATTTTTGCCAAGGTTGAAAATATAAAAAAGATTATTTACTCCCACTCTAAAAGGCGCCTTTCTCCTTCGATGGTTTTGATATCAGTAATATCCTGAGACATCTCTATCACCCCTTTATAATTCTTCTGTGCATCACGTACAGCAAAATAGCGCACATAAATAAGCCTGCCGCGATAGTTAAACCAGAAATTAGCTTCATTCTGAGTGCCATTACGGAAAGCTTCTACTATTTTGAGTACAGTTCCTACACTCTTTGGAGGATGACAGAACTTGACTTCACGACCTATAATACCTGCACTACGAGGGAACACGCGCTCTTCTCCACGATTATAGAAGATAACCTTATCATGCTCATCTACAAAAGTAATATCAACAGGAAGAGTCTTTAGCAGTAAGTTTACCTGCTCTATGGTCATATATCCTTCATTATAATGCTGTGCCTTTTCATCAAAGACAACATCAGTACGTAGAGTGGTGTCCATAGAAGGATGTATATAGGTGGATTCATTAGGGTAGGGAGGAGGAGGGGTCGGGAGCATCCAACCAATTTCCTCTTCTCCTTGTCTCATTTTTATCCAATCATCTTCAGAAAGAATATCCAAAGCACGTGCAAAAAGGATGTTATATTCTATATTGAGTAAGCGTTGCAAATTTTCTTCTACATATACCATATTGTTTTTAGCGCCTACAAGGTCCTTTTCCTCCAAGTTCTTACGTACTAAACGAAACATATCACGAATAGTATCATGGAATGACCACATATTTTGTGAAGGATTTGTCCAACCGCGTTGCTCTAAGAAAGGAAAGAGTTGATTTTCTTTACGCTGGAAGCGCTTTTCAACAGTGGAAAGCTGATTGAAAAGGTTGTAGAACTTCTGATAATCCTCAGAGGGATCAGTACGCATGATCTCATCTAATAGGTTTTCAATAAGTTCTGTCTCATGTAAGTAGGTGCGTATGGGGTGTCCTTCTGAAAGTTCTGAATACATATCTTACAAAATTATGGGGCAAATATACAACTTTTTTCTGGGCAAAGAAACATAATATTTGTTTTGATAATAAAAAAAAAATATATACCTTTGCTCTTTAATTTTCAAAGAAATATAAAAGATGACAAAAGAGACAACTTTTGATGTGCTTATTGAAATCCCGAAAGGAAGTAGAAATAAGTATGAATATGATTTTGAGTTAGGCAAAATGCGTTTTGACAGAATGCTCCATACCTCTATGGTATATCCTACGGATTATGGTTTTATCCCAGAGACCCTTGCCGATGATGGAGATCCTTTGGATGTACTTGTTATCTCTACTATCCCTTTTTTTCCTGGTTGTGTAGTAGAAGTTAAACCTGTAGGAATCCTTTATATGTCCGATGAAAAAGGAGGAGATGAAAAGGTTCTTTGTGTTCCTAAGGCGGATCCCATGGTAAGATTTCTTAATGAACTTAATGAAGTAAACCCTCATCTGACTAAGGAGATAGAACATTTCTTTAAGGTGTATAAAGACCTTGAAAACAAGAAGGTAGAGGTAAGAGGATGGGGAAATGCAGAAAAAGCACTTGAAGTATACGAAGCATGCATAGAACGTTATCAAAGGCAATCTGCTAAGAAGTTTGTATTATAACTTCCTCATAATGTATGGAAATCTTTGCTACAGAAGATAATTAGCTTAAAGATTGCCTTAAGGTTATTAAAAAATTAAAAATCAATGGCAAAAAAAGAAAAAGAAAAAGTAGAGGAAATCAAGGATAAAGAAGCTAAAGCCAAAGCCTTAAAACTTGCTTTAGAGAAACTTGATAAAACCTTTGGAAAGGGAACCGTAATGCGCTTAGGCGATAAGGTTGCTGAGAAGGTAGAGGTAATCCCCTCTGGCTCTTTAGGGTTGGATATAGCCTTAGGGGTAGGAGGTTATCCTCGTGGACGTATTATTGAGATTTTCGGTCAGGAATCTTCAGGGAAAACTACCCTTACCTTGCATGCTATTGCAGAGGCTCAGAAAAAAGGAGGTTCAGCTGCCTTTATTGATGCAGAACATGCTTTTGATCCAGGGTATGCTAAGAAAATAGGAATAGATATAGATAATCTCATTATTTCACAACCTGATAATGGAGAGCAAGCTCTGGAGATTGTGGACAATCTTATTCGTTCAGGAGCAGTGGATATTATTGTGGTGGACTCTGTAGCAGCCCTTACTCCTAAAGTGGAAATTGAAGGAGATATGGGAGAATCCAAGATGGGGGTACATGCACGCCTTATGTCTCAGGCGCTTCGTAAAATAACAGGGAGTATTAGTAGGGCTAATTGTGTGGTGATGTTCATCAATCAACTCAGGGAAAAAATAGGGGTTTCCTTTGGAAATCCTGAGACCACTACTGGAGGAAATGCCTTAAAATTCTATGCATCTGTAAGAGTGGATGTACGCCGACAACCTTCTCCTTTGAAAAATAAAGAAGGAGAAGCCTATGGAAGCCTTACCAGAGTAAAAGTAGTAAAGAACAAAGTAGCCCCTCCTTTCCAAAATACTGAATTTGAAATTATATACGGAGAGGGAATTTCAAAAACAGGAGAAATTATAGATTGGGGAACGGATTATGATATTCTTTCTAAAAGTGGGGCATGGTATAGCTATGGAGGTACACGTTTGGCTCAAGGGAGAGAGGCTATGAAGACAGTACTTTTGGATAATCCTGAAATGGCAGAAGAGATAGAAAATAAAATTAAAGAAGCTGTTAGGGAAGGAAAAGTAGTTGTTAAGAAAAAAACAAAGACAAAATCCAAGAGTAAAGATCAGGAAGATGAATCTGAATATGATGAACCTGATGATGAAGCCTTTGACGAGGAAGAAGATGATAAATAAAAATAAAGCAACCTATATAGGTTGCTTTATTTTTAAGTAGTTAGTTCTATTTGAAGAAAAAAACTGTCCAAAAAACTGCAAATACTCTTCCTCTTACCTCCTACAGGAGGTAAGGATTATTGTTAACTATACTTTTTGGATAGCGATCTCTCGTAAGGATTAATATTCAAATTGAACGTTCTTTTCTTTATTCCCAGTCCAATAAGAACGATAAAGATTAAGACTATTGACGATTTCCCCATACAAGGTTTCATTGTGCTTTTTCACATCCTCCAGGTGATAGAACTTTGCCAATACATGCTTATGTTCTATCCAGTCTAAGGATTGCATGCAATCATCCAAACAGTCCAAAGTGTATCCGAAATAATCCGGAAAAGAGAAGCCTTCTTTCATTCTCATCAAAAAAGTGCGTTCATCATGTACATTTCGCAAATCAATGTGAAATTCCAAAGCATTTTTTCTAATGTAGGTACTCATTTTTATTAATTAGTATTTTTATAAAAAAGTGTTTTTATGTTAGAAAAATGTTGTGTTGTCTTATTTATTCTAATTATTATACTTGAATTACTCCTAAGTTAAAATTCTTCTCAATAGGGGCGTTATTGGCAGCCTCTATCCCTTGGGAGATCCATTTTCGTGTATCTAAAGGATCAATGATAGCATCTGTCCACAAGCGTGCAGCGGCATAATAGGGTGTGGTTTGTGCTTCATATTTTGATTGTATCTCCTCCAATAACTGAGTTTCTCTCTCAGGTGAAAGGCTCTCTCCTCTACGCTTAAGGGTTGCTGTTTCTATCTGTAGGAGTACTTTAGCAGCTTGTACCCCTCCCATTACTGCTATATGAGCTGTGGGGTAGGCAACAATAAGGCGAGGGTCATACGCTTTGCCACACATGGCATAGTTACCAGCACCATAGGAGTTGCCTATAATAATAGTGAATTTTGGAACCACAGAATTAGCAACTGCATTTACTAACTTTGCTCCATCCTTAATAATTCCTCCATGTTCGGACTTACTACCCACCATAAAGCCGGTAACATCTTGTAGAAATACCAAAGGAATCCTCTTTTGGTTACAGTTAGCTATAAAGCGAGTTGCCTTATCAGCACTATCGGAATAAATAACTCCCCCCACCTGCATCTCTCCTTTTTTTGTTTTTACCACCTTTCGTTGGTTAGCTACAATCCCTACAGCCCAGCCATCTATGCGGGCATAACCTGTAAGGATTGTTTTTCCATAACCTTCTTTGTATTCCTCCCACTCGGAGTCATCCACTATGCGAAGGATAATTTCTTTCATATCATAAGGAAGAGACCTATCATAGGGCAGAATACCATAGATATCCGTTTCTTTGAGTTTGGGTTTTGCGCTCTTTATTCTATTGAAACCGGCTTTAGGAGCGTCTCCTAATTTGTCAACAAGATTTTTAATAACCTTTAAGGCATCATAATCATTTTCACATTGATAATCTGTAACTCCACTAATTTGGCAATGTGTAGTTGCTCCTCCAAGTGTTTCGTTATCAATATTCTCTCCTATGGCAGCCTTCACTAAGTAACTTCCTGCTAAGAATATGCTTCCTGTTTTGTTAACTATCAGAGCTTCATCACTCATAATAGGCAGATAAGCGCCTCCTGCTACACAACTTCCCATGATGGCTGCTATCTGAACAATTCCCATACTACTCATCTGTGCATTGTTACGGAAAATACGTCCAAAGTGTTCCTTATCAGGGAAGACTTCATCTTGTAAAGGAAGAAAAACGCCTGCACTATCTACTAAATAGATGATAGGCAAGCGATTTTCTATTGATATCTCTTGTGCGCGAAGATTCTTTTTGCAAGTCATTGGGAACCAAGCACCTGCCTTCACTGAAGCATCGTTAGCAACGACAATCACCTGCCTACCCTTCACATAACCGATTTCTACAATAACTCCTGCAGAAGGGCAACCTCCATAATCCTTATACATGCCCTCTGCTGCAAAAGCGCCTATTTCCAAACGTGATTTATCTTTGTCCAATAGGTAATCAATACGCTCGCGTGCAGTTAGCTTACCTTGTGAATGAAGTTTCTCTATAGCTTTTTCTCCACCTCCAAGTTTTATTTGCTCCCATCGTTGACGAACTTGGTCACGAGCAAGCTTGTTATAATCTTCATTCTTATTAAAGGCTATATTCATTTGGAAATTTTAGAGATTGCAAAATTAGGAATTTTTATTGTTTTTGCAAGTGATTAAGTCTCTTTTTTTTGTTAAAAAATGCTCTATTTTCTAAATGAAAATCAAATATTTTATTTTCAATAGGTTAAGAGAAGGAGTTACTTGACTTCAATAAAGCGTACATAGCGTATGTATCCAGTTCCTTCTGTTTTACTTTTCAAACCCTCTGAGGAAAAGGGTACTTCCGCATCAGTAGTGTAGTAATATTGGTCTTCTACGGCGGACTCAAAACGAATTTTGTATCCCTTGTCCAATAGGCTTCTCTCAAGGTTTAGTACAATAGTCTTACGATCACCTTGAGTAATAGAAGCTCCTGTAATAGCATCTACTTTTTCTTTCTTGGAAGAATAAAAACCAAACCACTTTTTAAGAGAGTCATAATACTTACCATTGTCTCCAAAAATATGAAGAGTCTTTTGATAATTTCCCTCTGGATCAATCAAAGAAACTACCATATAAGCGGATTCTCCTGTATAGTTGGTCATCTGTATCATACACTTGTACTTATCCTGTGCTAAAAGAGATAGCGAAAGAAATGTAAATAACATAAAGCATATTTTCCTTATCATAATATAAAGGTTTAAAAAATTAAAAGTACAAAGATAGTAATTCTTGTTTAATGAGAATTAGGAATGATGAATTTTAACAATTTCAAGAGTTTCAAGTATTGTGAAAACTTATTCTACTATAGAAAAAAACGATTAAGATAGTAGACATACTATAGTTTTTCTTTATACTTTTGCCACTGAAAAAAAGTAGAAATATAGTTTATTTTAAATTAAGAGAAATATGTCATTAGTAGGAAAAAGATTTCCAAATATTACCGTTGACGCTATGTCAGAAATGGGTGATAATCTTCGAATTAATATCTTAGAAGAAGCCACTAAGAAGAATAAAAAAGTAGTTCTCTTCTGGTATCCTAAGGATTTTACCTTTGTATGTCCTACAGAGCTACATGCTTTTGAGGAGTTACGAGTTGAATTTGAAAAGCGTAATACAATTATTATAGGTGCTTCCGTGGATACCTGTGAAGTACATTTTGCTTGGCTTAATACCCCGAAAAATCAAGGTG
Source organism: Capnocytophaga sp. G2 (assembly GCF_035282625.1). Taxonomy (NCBI): domain Bacteria; kingdom Pseudomonadati; phylum Bacteroidota; class Flavobacteriia; order Flavobacteriales; family Flavobacteriaceae; genus Capnocytophaga; species Capnocytophaga sp. G2. The sequence continues at coordinate 47,760 of NZ_JAYKBU010000015.1, forward strand.
GAATAGAAGGAGTTACTTATCCTCTCCTTGCCGATACTACTCGTAATCTTTCTAATGCTCTGGGGATTCTGGACGCAGAGCATGTATATAACCAAGAACAAGAAACTTATCTTATTGAAGGTTCTAATGTAGCATATCGGGCTACTTACCTTATTGATGAACAAGGGAAAATATTCCATGAAAGTGTGAATGATATGCCTTTAGGACGTAATGTTAAAGAATACCTACGACTTATTGATGCTTATACACATGTACAAAAGTTTGGAGAAGTATGTCCTGCTAATTGGGAAGAAGGCAAAGATGCTATGACTGCCGATAGGAAGAGCACAGCAGAATACTTAGCTAAACATTAGTTCTCACATCTAAAAACAAAAAAATATTATATCTCTTTATTAAATTATGTTAGTAGAACTCACCACTGATATTTTAGGAGAAATAGTACAAGCTACTAAAAAAGTGGCGGTACAATTCTCCGCTTCGTGGTGCGGGAATTGCCGTATTATGAAGCCCAAATTTAAGAAACTTGCCTCAGAGAGAGAGGATATTACCTTTGTGATTGTAGATGCAGAGCAATTTCCAGAATCTCGTAAACTCGCTAATGTAACTAACCTACCTACCTTTGCTATTTTTGTAGATGGACAGCTTGTCAGAGACGTACAAACCAATAAACAAGAGGTACTAAATGAATTGATTGATGAAATTACCAGTAATTAAGCACCTTACTCAGTTTATTGAGGTTAATGATGAGGATTATTTGATAGAAACAATAGAAGTATTAGAGTATCTCACTGAGCTTTCTTCCCTTAAAGAGGAAGAGGTAGATGTTATCGGAGAACTTCTCTCTAATATGTATGGAGCTTTGGAGGTACAAAAGCTTATCAAAGAAGGTACTCCTCAGAAGGATGCTCTTAATGCTTTTATGCGGCGGGTACTTGGTACCATAGATAAATAAATTTAAAAATTAGTTCTTTACAGGAGGCTTCCCAGACTTTTTCTTGGGACAGCCTCTTTTCTATTTTTTTCTTAGTTCTTCTATAATTCTTATGCATTCTATAGCCTCTTTTACATCATGCACGCGGAGAATATCTGCTCCTTGAAGCAAAGAAAAAGTATTCAATACAGTAGTTCCATTGAGAGCCTCTTCAGGAGAAGAATTGAAGAGCTTGTATATCATGGATTTGCGAGAAATACCTACCAAGATAGGGCAATCCAGTTCCCTAAAAAGAGACAGATGTTGCATAAGTTCATAGTTCTGGGCAAGAGTTTTAGAAAAACCAAAACCTGGATCAATGATTAAATCATTGATCTGCAACTTACGTGCTTTATCCTTTATTTGGGAGAAATAGAAGAGAATATCCTTAGTAAGATTTTCATATTGGGTATAGTTTTGCATAGTCTGTGGTGTACCTCGCATGTGCATAGCTATATAGGGTACCTGATATTTCTGTATAACCTCCCACATGGTAGCCTCAATTTGTCCAGCAGCAATATCATTGATGATGCAGGCTCCCGTCTCAAGACTTAGTCGTGCTACTTCACTACGAAAGGTATCTACCGAAATACGAATATCAGGAAAATGTTCCACAAGCATTTTCACTACAGGGATTACCCGTTGGATCTCTTCCTCTTGAGAAACTTCTTGTGCATTGGGGCGAGAGCTATATCCACCAATATCTATAAAAGAAGCCCCATCTAAAAGCATTTTTTCTGTTCTTTTGAGTACTTCTGTACTTTGGGTACGACTCCCTGCATAGAAAGAATCTGGGGTTATGTTCAGTATTCCCATTACTTTAGGAGTATCAAAGGTGATTAATTCACCCTTACAATTAATTTGCATTATTTAGTATTTAGTTTTAATTCAAACAGATGTGTAAGATTGTGAAGTTATTGAAAGATATCTTTTTTGATATGTAGTTTTATAAATCTATATATAATGTAGTGTTTTTTCTCCTTGTAAACTTCTATTAAGGGTCATTAAAGACTATTTTTTTTCAAAAATATCCCCTGAGTTATTCTCTTTGAATAGCTTTCGAGAATCTTCTATAAAAATTTTCATTTGCTTTATAGCTTCTAAGGACATACCTTTAAAATTTTCCTTTTCTACTTGAGTGCAAGGAAGAATCTCATAGTGGGCTTTTCCTTCTTTGTTATAAATATGTACCCAAGTGAGGTAGTATTTAGGAGCAGAGAAATAGGTTTGTTTGTGTTGATTCTTTATTAAAGTAAGTTTGACCATTACTCCTCCATCGGTGTGACGTTTTCGCTGGTTGGAGATAAAGTTTCCTATAGAATAGGTGATAAATTGGTCAGAGTAAGGGGCTTTACAGGGACGTATTTCCATGGGTTGTAGTACATGAGGGTGTCCTCCTATGATAATGTCTACACCATTTTTGAAGAGGAAATCAGCCATATCTTTTTGAGCTTTATTAGGCTTATTAGCATATTCAATACCCCAGTGTACTACCGTGATGAGCTTGTCCAAGTTTAATTTCTGGGCATGATAAATATCATTCTTAATTTGTAACGTATCTAACAGGTTCACCTGAGTAGGATTGGGGATAGGTAAACCATTAGTACCATAGGTATAGTTAAGAATACCTATACGGATGTGGTTTTTTTCTAGGACAAGGAGGTTTCTTCGAGCCCTGTCCATTAGGTCATAGAAGGTGCCTGTATGCCTGATACCTAAGGAATCCAATTGGTAAAGGGTATTAGTAATCCCTTTCAGACCACGATCGCAAGAATGGTTATTAGCCGTTACCATTACATTGATCCCACTATTATAACAAGCTGCTGCTAATGCATTTGGAGAGGAAAAAGTAGGATAACCTGTATAGGGTTTTCCTCCAAGAGTAACCTCTAAATTAGCAATGACAAAGTCATTTTCCTTAAAAATGGGGGCTACCTTAGCAAAAACAGGGTCATACTCATAACGTCCAGTTTGGTTATTGTAAGCTGAGTGGATTTGTGGAGAATGTCCCATGATATCTCCCACAAAGAGTAATGAAAGTGTATCTTTCTCTTGAGGAAAGAGAGGAGAATAGGAGAATAGGAGAAAAATATAAATTATTTTTTTCATCAGAAAAGGATGACTTAGATAATATGTGCAAAGGTACAATTTTTTCTTAAAAGGTAAAAGAATAAATTTTACAGATAAAGATTAGGAAAATTCAAAAAAAAGATTTAATTTTATAACCGTTTTTGAAAGACTTATTTTTAATAGCAAAGTGGTAATTGACAGCTTCTTACAGAAAAGGAATATTATCAAAAATGCAAAGAATAAGTCTGTCATAAGGGATTTTTAGGCAAAAGTGTTGCAGATAAATCAGTAAAAGATAAGAAACAGCAAATTATTTATTATAAATACTATGGAACAGCAAAAGAAACATTATTTTGACACAAAAGTACTGGGGCAACCCTCAGGGCTTTTCTTTTTGTTCTTTACTGAGATGTGGGAGCGCTTCTCTTTTTATGGGATGCGAGTACTCTTGGTGCAATTCTTAACTGCCGAAATTCTCTTTGGTGATCCCAAGGGAGGTTGGGGCTGGACCCCTGAACAAGCGGCATCACTCTATGGTACGTATGCGATGCTTCTTTACCTTACTCCTGTTTTGGGAGGTATTATCGCCGATAGGTATATTGGAGCACGTAATGCCGTAATTACGGGGGCAGTAGTGATGACCTTTGGACAATTATGTCTATTCCTATCAACCCCTATTATGTTCTTTTTGGGACTTACCTGCCTTGTTATTGGGGTAGGGTTCTTTAAACCTAATGTACCTTCTATCCTTTCGGAAATGTTCAAGGAGCATGCCGATAAGAAGGATAGTGCCTATACTATCTTTTATATGGGCGTGAATTCTGGTTCTTTCTTTGGTACTATGCTTTGTGGTTATCTTGCCATGACTCAAGGTTGGAGTTGGGGCTTTGGCTTAGCTGGTATTTTTATGGCATTGGGTACTCTTCAGTTTATCTTTGCTAAGAACCTTATGGGTGATTTAGGGGTACTTAAGAAGGAAGAACCTCATAAACAGGAACAAAAAGTAGATACTGATAAACGTAATCCTTTTACTCTTGTAGATAGTATTCTTATTGTTGTTGTTACTATATTAGGACTTACCTATGCTTTCAATGACCCTTTGTCTAAGAATGGGATATTTGATGTCTTCAAGTGGGCGGATAGCTCTTTTATGAGAGGGCAAACACTCTTTATTATCATTACTTTAGTCTTATTTATCTATGTACTTTTCTCTCGTATCATGCGTTACGAAGGGGTTGTACGTAGCAGAATGTTAGCGGTAGTGAGTTTAGCAATTTTTATTATGTTCTTCTATATTACCTTTGATCAGGCACCCTCTTCTTTGATTATTATTGCTCGTGATCATGTGGATAGGAGTCTTAGTGGTAGTGGATTGCTTACCTTTAATATTATCAATAGTCTTATTATAGTAGTACCATTGATTATTATTTCTTATGTGCTGATGCAACTTGCTATAGCTACATGGAAACGCATTCCTATTACCAATATGATTCTTCTTCTTTGCTTCTTTTTGATTTGGGTAGTAGTGGTATATATGCTTAAGAGCGAGTTTGCTAAAACAGATTCTGAAATCTCTGTATCATGGTTCTCTGTGCTAAATCCATTCTTTGTTATTACCTTAGCCTCTTCGGTGTCCAAGATATGGGAATCTAAGTTCAATCCACCTGCAGCTTATAAATATGGCTTTGGCTTGTTCTTTGTTGCTATTGGATATTTAGCAATATGGTTAGGTTCAGTGGATTTGGGTGATGGAGCTAAGATTTCTGTAGTATTCCTTATCCTTACCTATTTGTTCCATACTTTAGGTGAGTTGTTTATTTCTCCTGTGGGACTTTCCTATGTTTCCAAATTAGTACCCGCAAGGATGCTTGCCTTCATGTTTGGTATGTGGTACTTAGGTATAGCCATTGCTCAGAAGATAGCCGCTACCTTAGGAGGACAAATAGAGTATGTAAAACAGAACTATGGATTAAGTTCTTTCTTCCTTATCTTTGCTGTGATAGCAACAGCAGCAGGGATATTGGTAATACTTCTGCATCCTATGATTAAGAAACTCATGCATGGTGTGAAATAATTTTTTAATTAAATGAGAATTAAGGACGAATGAAAATTCGTCCTTATTCTTTTTGCATTTTCAATAAAAAAATCCTACCTTTACACCTCCTTACGATAGGACTAACAAACAATTTATTTTAATAACAGACTTATGAGAAAAAAAGTAATCGCAGGAAACTGGAAGATGAATAATGATGCCGAGCAATCTGTTCAGCTCATTAATACCTTGTTACAAAAGCTTCCGCAAACTCATGCGGAGGTGGTTATTGCGCCCTCCTTTGTGAATTTGGCTTTGGCAGTGGAAAAAACAAAAAATTCTCCCATTATTGTAGCAGCGCAGAATATGCACTTTGCTGAAAAAGGAGCTTTCACTGGAGAGGTCTCCGCTTCTATGCTTGAAGCTATTGGGATAAAGACTACCATTTTAGGGCACTCCGAACGTCGTGAATACTTTAACGAGACTGACGAGAGCCTTGCCAAGAAAGTAGATACAGCCTTAGCACATCATTTCCGTATTATTTTCTGTATAGGGGAAAAGCTTGCTGAACGTAAGGCAGGTAAGCACTTTGAAGTGGTGAAAGGTCAAATAGAAAAAGCTCTCTTTCATCTTCCACAACAAGCATGGACAAGTATCATACTTGCGTATGAACCTGTATGGGCAATTGGTACAGGGGAGACAGCTACTCCTGAACAAGCACAGGAAATACATGCCTTTATACGTAAGATTGTAGCTGATAAATATGGAAAAACAGTAGCTGATGATCTTTCCATCCTCTACGGAGGTAGTTGTAATGCTAAGAATGCTGCTTCTCTCTTTGCTAACCCCGATGTAGATGGTGGACTCATAGGAGGAGCTGCCCTCATAGTAGATGATTTTATCACTATTATTCAGGCTATGAAATAGTTCAAGAAAGACTTATCATAAGGGATAGAGAAAACTCTGTCCCTTTTTAACTTTTAGATATGAAGAAAGTGATTTTTACACTACTGTTAAGTTTGCTCCCTTTTTGTGCTATAGCACAACCTTGTGCCTATGAGCAGGTATTGCAGAAAATGACGATGTTCTATGATAAGACTTATCCTTCTAAGATAGATATTCAAAAGGCGGATTTTTCTTCACTTATTCTTGACCAAAGTACGGATTATTTAGGAGCTATAGGGGTCCATAAAAAACGATTAGTAGTCATATTCTCTTCCGCTAAGCGTGACCCAAAGCATCCTTTGGTGTATGAAGTAGCTGGGAAAACACGTGTAGGAAAGAACATACGTCAATTCAAGGGACGTATAATCCTAACCCAGTTTGTCTCAGGTAAATCAGAGGATGCAAGTGGAGAACTCAATACGAAAAATAGTGGTGTACAGGAGGAAGGCGTGGCTGTAGGGGATTTTACTTTGGACGAATACGAAGATCTTCCCGCTACGGGCATATTCAAGGGAAAAGTACTCCTATGGTGGTTTCTTTCCAAAAAGGGAAAAATAGAATATAACGATGGCTATCTCATGGCAGACCCTTACCTGAATAATGCCTATATAGGAACTTGGACAAGTAAGCAAACACATAAGTCTCAGCAAGTAAGTTGGGGTCATTATCGTGTTCCTTGTGCAGGAGATTTGGATATGGGAGCTGGGGAATTCTCTCCTGCACCTCAGTACTATAAGTATGGTTGGGGCGAATATATCAAAGAAATAAAAGCTAAATATCCAAACGCTTTTAAAGATTAATTAGTGGTGAAATCATTATTATTCACTGCATTTTTGTACTCCTTTCTCCAGAGAGGAAGTGACAAAATTCTATGAGAAAGAGATGATTATCAAAGAAGAAGATAGGATAATAAGACAACTATTTCGAAAAGACATCTGCTCTTGCTCTCTTAAGGGTAATTACTTAAAAACCTCTTAAACTAAGGAAAATTGCTATTTTGCAGTGGATCCATTTGAATTTTCTTTTAAGGAAAGTAGGCCTGTAAGATTCCGTGTCGCTTGGAATAAAGAATTAACTAGAAAAGATCTCCTTTGAAATAAAAAATAATACTCTTTTGTCTGAATTATGGATAAATTCATTATATTTGCACAATCAATTTAAATATAATGGATATGATTTTCAAGAAAAAATTTTTGTTCTTTCTTGTGCTTCTCCTCATGGGAGCTTGCACTACCTCAAAAATATCCCAGCAGTCCGCAAAGGGAGTAATAGCTAAACATGCGATGGTGGTTAGTGCCAAGGAGGAAGCCTCTCAGATAGGGCTTTCTATTCTAAAAAAGGGAGGTAATGCCTTTGATGCTATGGTAGCTACTGAACTTGCTTTAGCTGTGGCTTACCCCAATGCAGGAAATATTGGAGGTGGAGGCTTTATGGTCTATCGTCTTGCCAATGGAGAAAAAGGAGCTCTAGATTATCGTGAAAAAGCACCTAGTAAGGCACATCGTGATATGTACTTGGATGCCAATGGCAAGGTAATTCCTGATAAGAGCACTTTTGGGGCATTGGCAATAGGGGTGCCAGGAACTATTGATGCCCTCTTTGAGGTACATAAGAGATTTGGTTCGCTTCCAATGGCAGAACTCATACAGCCAGCTATTGATTTGGCTCGTAAGGGAGTTATTATTACGCCCTTGCAAGCTGATTTCTATATGGGGAAAAATGTTGATGAAATTAGAAAAGCCAATAACTATGTAACTCCTTTTGATAAAGGGTGGAAAGCAGGTGAGCGCTTTAAGTATGAACAGTTAGCACAAACCTTAGAACGTATTCGTGATGGAGGTCGTGCTGAGTTCTATGAAGGAGAAACGGCTAAGCGAATTGTCAGTTATGTACAAGAATTAGGAGGAATCCTAACCCTTGAGGATCTAAAGAATTACCATTCTCAGTGGCGTACTCCTATTACTTTTAATTATAAGAATTATACTATTTCCTCTATGCCACTACCTTCTAGTGGTGGAATTTGCTTAGCACAAATTCTAAAATCGGTAGCTCCTTATAACATAGGAAAATATCCTCATAATGGAGAAAAATACATACAGCTCTTGGTAGAGGCAGAGCGTCGTGCTTATGCCGATAGAGCCTATTACTTGGGAGACCCTGATTTTGTAAAAGTTCCTACAGAAATTCTCCTCTCTCCTGAATATCTTAAGGAACGCATGAGAAGTTTCTCTTGGGATAAGGCAAGCAAATCTGCTGAAATAGCTCATGGGAAGATAGTAGGTTATGAGAGTGATGAAACTACTCATTATTCTATAGTAGATGCACAAGGGAATGCAGTAGCCGTAACCACTACCCTTAATACAAATTATGGCTCAAAAGTGTATGTAAAAGGAGGAGGTTTTTTTCTTAATAATCAGATGGATGATTTCAGTATAAAGCCAGGAGAACCTAATACATACGGATTGGTAGGCTCTGAGAAAAATGCGATTGCACCCAATAAACGTATGCTTAGTTCTATGACACCTACCATAGTGGAAGAGAACGGGAAACTTCGTATGGTTATTGGTACACCAGGAGGTTCTACTATTATTACCTCAGTACTGCAATGTCTCTTAAATGTCTTCGAATATGGAATGACCATGCAAGAATCTGTAAGTAAACCTCGCTTTCATCATCAATGGCTTCCTGATGATGTAATGTTTGAACCTAATGGTTTTGATCCCAAAGTGGTAGCTAAGCTCAAGGCAAAGGGTTATAAACCTAAGGAAGAGAATTTTGTGATTATCGGTAAGGTAGATGCTATCTTGGTTGAAAGAGACGGTTCCTTAGAGGGAGGTGCTGATCCTCGTGGCGATGATACGGCAATAGGGTTTTAATGATCTTATGGTTAAAGATATTTCTTGAGAAGAGAGCTGATTTTAACAATATTTAATGATTTTGTTTTTAAAGAAAAATCATCAAAAAAATTGTAATATAAAAAAGTTTTTGTATCTTTGCCCGCAATTTGGTAAAGTGTTCAATAGAAGTTATTTTGACTTTCCTAACACATACAAACACTTGTTTTCCTTCTCTTTAGGAGGAAGGAACGTGATGGAGAAGGTAACGTAGTCGAGTGATTATGTAGCCTCCTCTTTTCGTGTGTTTGTCCAAATGGGAACAAATTTGTTATTAAAAAATGCTATGGCAAGAGTAAAAGAGAAAAATGCAGTAATGAGATTTGATAAAATCTCTATCGGACTAGCTTCACCTGAGAGTATTTTAGCGGTCTCTAGGGGAGAAGTATCCAAACCTGAAACGATTAATTATCGTACACATAAGCCTGAGCGTGATGGGCTTTTCTGTGAGCGTATTTTTGGTCCTGTAAAGGACTACGAGTGTGCTTGTGGGAAGTATAAGCGTATTCGTTATAAAGGAATTGTGTGTGATCGTTGCGGGGTGGAAGTTACTGAGAAGAAGGTACGTAGAGAACGTGTAGGGCATATTAGCTTGGTTGTGCCTATTGCACATATCTGGTATTTTCGTTCATTGCCTAACAAAATAGGTTACTTGCTGGGACTCCCTTCCAAGAAGTTGGATATGATTATCTATTATGAGCGTTATGTAGTAATCCAGCCAGGTATTGCCAAAACTATTGATGGAGATCCATTACAGAAGATGGATTTCCTTACCGAAGAAGAGTACTTGGATATTATGGAATCACTTCCTGTAGAAAACCAATATTTAGAGGATACTGACCCTAACAAGTTTGTTGCTAAGATGGGAGCTGAGGCACTCTTTGATCTACTTCATGATTTGGACTTGGATGCACTCTCTTATGACCTTCGCCATAAGGCTAATACAGAAACTTCTAAACAACGTAAAACAGATGCTCTTAAGCGCTTGCAAGTAGTAGAGGCTTTCCGTGATTCCCAGAAAAATAGAGAGAATAAGCCCGAATGGATGATCATGAAGGTCATCCCTGTGATACCTCCAGAACTTCGTCCGCTTATACCTTTGGATGGTGGTCGTTTTGCGACCTCTGACCTTAATGATTTGTATAGACGTGTGATTATTCGTAATAATCGTCTTAAGCGTTTGATAGAAATAAAGGCTCCAGATGTAATTCTACGTAATGAAAAACGTATGTTACAGGAATCTGTAGATTCTTTGTTTGACAATACCCGTAAATCCTCTGCTGTGAAAACGGATGCCAATCGTCCGTTGAAATCCTTGTCAGATTCTCTAAAAGGGAAGCAAGGACGTTTTCGCCAAAACTTATTAGGGAAACGTGTGGATTACTCTGCGCGCTCTGTGATTGTAGTAGGGCCGGAGTTAAAGCTTTATGAATGTGGACTTCCTAAGAATATGGCAGCTGAGCTTTACAAACCTTTTGTGATACGTAAACTCATTGAACGTGGTATTGTAAAAACTGTAAAATCTGCTAAACGTATTATAGATAAGAAAGAGCCTGTAGTATGGGATATTTTGGAAAATGTCATTAAAGGGCATCCTGTACTTCTGAATCGTGCCCCTACACTGCACCGTTTGGGTATTCAGGCATTTCAACCAAAACTTATTGAAGGTAAGGCAATTCGCTTGCATCCATTGGTGTGTACCGCTTTCAATGCCGACTTTGACGGTGACCAAATGGCAGTACACCTTCCTTTGGGACCTGAGGCTATTTTGGAAGCACAGATGCTTATGTTAGCTTCTAATAATATATTGAACCCTGCCAATGGAGCACCAATTACAGTGCCTTCTCAGGACATGGTTTTGGGATTGTACTATATCACTAAGGTTCGTAAGAGTACTCCTGAAGATCCTATTGCAGGAGAAGGTTCCGTATTCTACTCTCCAGAGGAAGTGAATATTGCTTATAATGAACGTAAAGTACACTTAAATGCCTCTATTAAGGTACGTACTAAGGATTTGGATGAAAAGGGTAATATCGTAACCAAGCTTATTGAAACTACTGTGGGACGTGTACTCTTCAATGAGGTAGTGCCTAAAGAAGCTGGATATATTAATACCGTATTGACTAAAAAATCGCTTCGTGATATTATAGGGCATGTACTCAAATGCACTAGTATTCCACGTACTGCAGATTTCTTAGATGATATCAAATCCATGGGATATAAGTTTGCCTTCCAAGGAGGTCTTTCTTTCTCCTTAGGCGATATCATTATTCCAAAGGAAAAACAGGCGATGATTGCCGATGCTAATGAACAGGTGCAGGGAATCATTAATAACTATAACATGGGGCTTATCACCAATAATGAACGTTACAATCAGGTAATTGATGTATGGACTTCTACCAATGCACGTCTTACAGATTTGGCGATGAAGCGTATTAGTGAGGATAGGCAAGGGTTTAACTCTGTATATATGATGCTTGATTCTGGAGCACGTGGTTCTAAGGAGCAAATTCGCCAGCTTACTGGTATGCGTGGATTGATGGCAAAGCCAAAGAAATCCACCGCAGGAGGAGGAGAAATTATTGAGAATCCTATCCTTTCTAACTTTAAGGAAGGTCTTTCTATTTTGGAATACTTCATTTCTACTCACGGAGCTCGTAAAGGGCTTGCCGATACTGCTCTTAAGACTGCCGATGCAGGTTATCTTACCCGTCGTTTGGTGGATGTATCTCAGGATGTGATTATCAATACTGATGACTGTGGAACTCTTCGTGGTATTGAGATACGTGCACTCAAGAAAAATGAAGAAGTAATTGAAACTCTTGGGGAACGTGTATTGGGTCGTGTAGCTCTTAATGATGTTATAAATCCACTTAATGAAGAAATTATTGTCCTTGCTGGAGAAGAAATTCGTGAGGATGCTGTAGCTAAGATTAATGCAGCCCCTATTGAATATATTGAAGTACGTTCTGCTCTTACCTGTGAGGCAAAACATGGTATCTGTGCCAAATGTTACGGACGTAACCTCTCTACAGGTAAGATGGTACAGATAGGAGAAGCCGTTGGGGTAGTGGCAGCACAATCCATCGGAGAGCCAGGTACTCAGCTTACTCTACGTACTTTCCACATGGGAGGTACTGCTGGAAATATCTCTGAAGAGAATAAGATTATTGCACACTTCAATGGGATTCTTGAAATTGATGATCTTAAGACCGTTAGCGGAGAAGATTATGATGGTAATGCAGTAGAGGTAGTCATCTCTCGTACCTCTGAGGTAAAGATTTTAGAGCCTCATACCCGCATGGTATTAAGTACTTCTAATATTCCTTATGGTTCTTTTATCTTTAAGAAGAATGGAGATACCGTTCAAAAGGGAGATGTAATTAACCAATGGGATCCTTATAATGCAGTAATTATCTCTGAATTTTCCGGACAAATAGCTTATGAAAATATAGAACAAGGAGTTACTTTCCAAGTGGAAATAGATGAACAAACAGGTTTCCAAGAAAAAGTAATCTCTGAATCACGTAATAAAAAACTCATTCCTACCTTGCATATTCAAGATAAGGAGGGCAATATATTACGTTCCTACACCTTGCCTTTGGGAGCTCACATCATGGTAGATGATAAAGAGAAGATAAAAGAAGGTAAGATTTTGGTTAAGATACCTCGTAAATCCGCTAAGTCTGGGGATATTACAGGAGGTCTTCCTCGTGTAACTGAGCTTTTTGAGGCACGTAATCCTTCTAATCCTGCAATTGTAGCGGAAATAGATGGAGTCGTTTCTTTTGGAAAGGTAAAACGTGGTAACCGAGAAATCTTTATTGAATCCAAAACAGGTGAAAAGCGTACTTATTTGGTGAAACTTTCTAATCAAGTATTGGTACAGGAGAATGACTATATACGTGCAGGGATGCCACTTTCTGATGGCTCTGTAACACCAGATGATATCCTAAGGATAAAAGGCCCTTCCGCTGTTCAACAATATTTGGTGAACGAAGTACAAGAAGTATACCGCTTACAAGGGGTGAAGATCAATGATAAACATTTTGAAGTGGTAGTACGTCAGATGATGCGCAAGGTAGAAATTCAGGATCCTGGGGATACACTCTTCTTGGAAGAACAGATGGTACATAAGGATGACTTTATTGAGGAAAATGATAAGATATTTGGCATGAAGATAGTTGTGGATGCTGGAGATTCCGAAAACCTTAAAGCCGGACAAATGGTGACCATGCGACAGTTACGAGATGAGAATTCCTTCCTTAAGCGTCAGGATAAAAACTTAGTAGTGGCTCGTGAGGTAGTTCCTGCTACTGCTATTCCTGTATTACAGGGTATTACGCGAGCTTCTTTACAAACAAAATCCTTTATATCTGCTGCTTCTTTCCAAGAAACCACGAAGGTACTTAATGAAGCTGCCGTACAAGGTAAAGTGGACTACTTAGATGGATTGAAGGAAAATGTGATTGTAGGTCATCGTATCCCCGCTGGGACAGGAATGAAACGGTATGAAAATATCATAGTAGGTTCCCGTAAGGACTTAGCAAAACAAAATATTAATATATGATCTCATGGAGAAGGTAATAAAAAAGGAGATTAGTATTGAAGTGGATGATAGTATTGCCAGTGGTGTATATGCTAACTTAGTGGTAGTAAATCATTCAGAAACTGAGTTTGTTTTGGATTTTGTAAGCATTATGCCAGGAGTCCCCAAAGCGAGGGTGCAGAGTAGGATAATTATTACTCCCTCGCAAGCCAAACAACTGATACATACCCTTAGTAGTAATCTCTATCAATACGAACATGATAAAGTTTCGGAAGATGATATCTTAAATAAGCAAACTCATTTCGGAAACTCAGGGGAAGCGTAATTTAATTAAATAATTTAGAAAATGGTTGATGATTTTTGTCATTAACCATTTTTTTATTGAAATCCGTTTGCTTATAATTATTGTCAATAGGAAAATATTTAACATTTTAAATGTTAAATTTCAAATTGTAAAAAAAAATAAAGAAAAAATACTTGGTATCTTAATAATAATTTATAAATTTGCACACAAAATACCTTATAAATAGCTAATAAAATTATAAGATTATGAAAATCAATAGTTCTAATATAAAAACAAATAGGTATTTATATTTACTTTTTCTTTTATGCTTTTCTCTGTTAGGTAGATCGCAAACTACCCCTCCTCCATATAGTACGAGTGTTCAGAACACAGTATGTGGAGGTACAGTGAAGGTGGATTGGAGTGCTGCTGTAGCCGCTAAAGGAGCTGCTTATGTGGCTGACTGGTGGGCAGAGCTGTATGATAATAGTGGTGCTAATAAACAATCCCAGCAGGCATTTGATAGTGCAGGAAAGGCAGAATTCAAGAATCTTTCCTCAGGCACCTATAAAGTAAAACTTGTCAGGAAGGATGGTACTATGACCCATCCTACAGTAGTTACCCAAGCGGTAGTCTCCACCTATAGGGATTTTATCGTGGTAGAGCCTTTCGAGCAGACTGATGCCGAACGTGCTGTAGGGGAATGTACCTCCGACGGGAAAATGACCTTTAAGATAAAAAATGGTGCAGGTCCCTTTGTGATAAAGCTCTATGAAGTAGGGCAAGCTACCGCTGCAGCTACTTCAGCCCCTACTAATAAAACAGGCAATGAGACTACTGTACAAATTACCACAGGTCTTAAAGCCAATACTAAGTATGAGATAGAGGTAACTGACCAAGTAGGAGGAGGAATGTGCGAAAAAAAAGAAAACCGTAACGTAAGAAACTTCACTACCAAGCCAGCTTCAGCTTCTTTCCTTAGAGGTCTCACCTTAGAGAGTTGCAAACAGAAAGGAGTTCTCAAAGGCTCCAGAGGAATGCTCACGGTAGAGATTAATAATTCTAATGCTATAGGTCCCTTTCAGGTAGAGGTACGTCGGAAAGATAATAACCAGTTAATTGTATCCTCAGGGAATCCGGATGCTTCTTTTCCTAAAGGAGGTGCTACAGGAACTACTCTGAAGGAAATAGAACCTGATGCAGGTAAGAGGTTAGAGATAGGAAAGGATTATATTATTAAGATAAAAGACATAGGAGCAGGTTGTGTAGCCGAACGTACCCAGACCAATCCACTTCGCTTCTCTGCAGAATCCTTGAGACTTCACTTGGCACACACCTGTGCTGACTGTGGGGAATACGAGTTTGCCGTAGCACCTAAGTTCCCTAATAGAAATAGTATTCTCAATTATCAAATAACCCGTGATAAGTTCTATACTTATACTCTAAGGGTTGAAGTAAAGCGTGGTGGGGTAATGCTTCCAGGATATCCTGAACAATTCACCAATACCGATGCCCTGCCACAAACGAGAATAGACGCTCATGGGATCGTGTATGGGAATAATGAGTTTAGGCTGAGTAGTCTTTACGATGCCATGGTGCATAAGTCCGCTCATAAGGTAAAAGGAGGAGATGTAATCACCATTACTTATGAGGATTGTGCCTTGGCAACTCCTATAGTGCTCACTCATACGGTTGTTACTACACCTTACAAGCCTTACACTCAAATAGGAGTACGTAAGAAAATAGGAGGAAGTGATTGTGACAGAGAGGTGGAACTTACCACTCATTTCCAACATGGAGGAACGCCTTCCTATACCGATTTTTGTAATTTCACAGGAATGAAAGGGCGTGTGAAGACCTCCAATGTTTGGCAGGCAGCCACCCCAGTAACGGATATCATGTATAAGTTCTATGACGAATATGATGTTAATCGCCATAGGATGTATGTACCAGTCTCTACCATAACTAACAAATATCAAGTAGAATATGCGGGAGCTTCTACGCCTTTTAACCCCGCTACACCTACTGATTGCAAGCACTATGTCTCTCAGGAGATAACCCTTACTAAGCCTGACTTGATTGATAATATAGGGGTACATGCCGCCTATAATGGGTACGGGGCAGTCCTACAGTGGGAACACAGAGGAAAAAGGGTACAGCTATATGGTGTGAGAGATATAGTAACTGATGCTAACCCCTTGAAGGTCTCTATCCGTCGCAAGGATGGCTTACAAGGGATAAAGACCTATATAGCTACTGGTCCTGAAGGCTTGGCAGGTACCTATAAGATAAAATTTCCTATTGAGAGAACTTACAAGGAGGCAGATATACGTACAGGCTATATACTGATTATGGATGTGCCGCCAGGAGAATATATTGTAAATATTCAGAATAATTGTGCTACCCGTAACCTTCCTCTTACTGTAGCGGAGACTCCTGCACCGTACATACAGATAGATCCCTTAAAGGTAGAGGTAGAATGTAGTAAGAATGGACAAGTGGGAAGAGGAAAGCTTATCTACAGGGCAGTAGATGAGGTAGATAACAATGTACTGGGTTGGCTACATGTCTTTAGAGACCCAGGAGGAACAGAACCACTTTACAAACGGGCTAATACGGGAAACTATATAAGACAAGCGAGATATACAGTTGCCAAGCTTTCATCAGATCCTTCCAAATATGAGAAAAAAGCAGAGATAGACAACTTGCCTCCTGGTAATTATATCTTAGGAATTGGTACAGGAGGTAATCACCATTATACAGCAGTCTATAAGCCAGAGGAGAATGGATATACCTATGGATTTAGACCTCAAGAAAGAGGGGTTGGTTTGTTAGCTCATACCTATATTTATAAGACCTTTACAGTAAAGGAAGTAACGGATGTAGTGCCACTTTCAGCTGTAGGCATGTGTGATCCTTCCAATCCAAATACAGGGATAATTCGAGTAGAGATGCCTGCAGGCTCTGAACCTAAATATCCCATCACCTATACTTTATATAAGGTATCAGGGGGGAATAAGACGATAGCCACTCATGCAGATAGTTCGCAGATAGCACCGATTACAATAGCCACTAAGCCTGCAAATCTTAGTGATGCTTTTGCGACTTTTAATGATGTTCCTCGTTTATCAGGGAGTGACACGTATGAGGTGAAGTTTGAGTCAGGTTGTTTGGATAGGATTGTTCCTGTACCGGATTTTGGGTCATTAGCATCTCCGACAGTGCGTTCTAGTTCAGCGACGCAGTGTGCGGGGAGGTCATTGACATTGAGTGTAGATTTACCGGCGAGTTTGTATGA
>NZ_JAYKBU010000016.1:0-62920 GCF_035282625.1 Capnocytophaga sp. G2
GTTATCTCTCATCTCATTGATCCATAATCTCTTATTATTTAAAGTTTAACTTAATATTAACGGTTAGCGGCGGGAAACACTACTCTAATATCTTATCCTTGACTATTGCTTCTAATTCCTAATATCTGAGGAACTGATAGAAATTTTTAGTCAATCTCTCGCTCGCCAGAATATTATTTTATCGTTTATTCCCATAATCCGCCGGTATCTCTCCCCAAAGTTGGGTCTCCCACTTAAGGATTGGATTGCGATAGCTATGGGTATACAGCCACTTCTCCGCACGAGCGATCAGGTCAAAAACTTTCTTATTGGCATGCTCTGGAACAAGCTTGGTCTTACATTTTTTTTGTTTTACCCAAGAAATAGCTATTTTACTATCAGAATAAATAATACGCTCCCCCTCTTCCTGTGATAATAGGGCAAGAGCATGAACAATAGCTAAGAATTCCCCTATGTTGTTTGTTGCCTGTAAGAAAGGACCTTGTGAGAAGAGAATTTCCTCTGTAGTAAGGTCTATTCCTCGATAATACATAGTGCCAGGATTACCACTACAGGCGGCATCCACTGCTATACTGTTAGGGTTATATTCCTCGTATGTAAATATAGGCTTAACCTCCTTCTTACCCCAATAGAGACTATAATCTTCCTTAATAGCTTTTTCAGCTAATTCTTTAGTAGGAAATGACTTATATCTGGCTGTAGGATAGCCTGAGATACTTTTCTTACACTCTTCCCAAGAGGAGAACACACCTACTTGATATCCTTTCCATACAACATAGTATTTTTTCGTCATAACTTCTTTGTTGAATAATATCGGGATAAGACATCTGTAAGGCTACGGACAGAGTTTTTTGTCCACTGTAATTGCAATAATAATTCTTCTTCTTTCGAAAGTCTCCAATTAATAGAAGATTTTCGCAATTTATTAGTAAGATACTGTAAAATTATTGCTACACTTACTGAAATATTAAGGCTTTCTGTAAACCCTACCATAGGAATTGTAAGGAATTCATCTGCTTGGGAGATTACCTCCTGAGAAAGTCCATCTCTCTCTGTACCAAAAAAGAAAGCACTTTTAGCATCAATATTAAAATGTTCCAAAGGAATTGCTGAAGGAGCAGGAACCGTTGCCACTATTCTATAGCCCTGTAACTTAAGTTCCTCTATACAGGATTGTGTGTTAGAATAGCGCTTAATAGTTACCCATTTCTCAGCACCCATGGCAATTTTGGAATCTAAGCGCTTTCCATATTTTTTTTCTATAATATGAGTTGTCTGTACTCCAAAGACCTCACAAGTACGGACTACCGCACTTGTGTTATGCATTTGAAAAATATCCTCTATAGCTACTGTAAAGTACTGAGTCCTTTGTGCAAGTATTTGGGAGAATCGTTCCTTACGCTCCTGTGTAATGAACCCCTCTAAATAAGTAAGCAAATGTTGTTCTTCAATCATAATACCATATATTTTTAATATTTTTGCCTACAAAAAAACGATACAATTTTATTCTTTATTCTATAAAAAAGGATTCTTGTATATTGGTTTGCTTTTTTGAAGAAGAGTAATATTTTTTCGCTTACAAAATCTATTTTTTCATCTATTAAAGCTTCTTTCCTAGTATAAATAAATGTGAAAAAGATAGTTACTAAGATAAAAAGAATTGCGCCTATCACTGCCTGCCAGGGTGAAAGCCTATGATAGAAGAAACGATATAACCCTAATCCTGTAAAACTACCATAGAGAATGATATAATGAATAACATATACAGTAAGTGTATTTTGACCTACTTTCTGCAAACGAGCAGAAGTAGTAACTCCTCTCAATAACATAAAAATAGCAAAGAAGAGAAGCACATTTCCTATTCGCTTTATTAGATAATCTCCATTGGCAATTAACTGTAATGTATGTGAATGCATCATTTGAGCTATCTTTCCAATCCATAAGGGAAAAAACAATAGAATTATCCCTAATATAATATACCATAGAATAGCATTACGATAAAGATGAGGATATGCTCTGTTTTTATAGAATAAATAACCCATAAACCCTCCCAAAGAAGCATAGCCAAACCATGGGAAAATAGTAAATACAGATCCATTAATCTTTGTAAAATAATTAGCTACAAATATAGGTAAGTACTGGTATGTAAGATGTCCATAAATAGGTTCAAAAACAAATAAAACAAAAGTAATTCCTAATAATATAATAGGCAGAAGGTACCCTCTTCTTTTATAAGTAAATAGATAAATAGCAATAAGGAATAAGAGAGATAACCCAATACAGTGAAGCACATCTACCATTCTGACATTCATATCTGTATAATCAGAAAAGATATTGAACAAATTAGTCCTTAGCAAGTAAGCAATGATAATAAGTGAAATTCCCCGCCGAATTCCTTTTTGTACACGTATATGTTTCCACCCCATTTTTTCCGGATTTTGTTCTTTAATAAGCAAATAAGTAAAGATAAATCCTGAAACTGTAAAGAATACTGGAGCTGTCATCCCCCTAATATAAAGCCATGTAGCAAAAAGTAAATTGTTTTCATCACGATATTCAGGAGCCAATAAGCCATCAATAAAATGTCCCTCAAGCATCATGCAAATAGCAAAAGCTCGAATGACATCAATAAAGACTAATCGTGAAGTAGTTGGTTTCATCATTAATTAGCTTGTAAAAAAGGATTAAGTTGCTTTTCCTCTCCTATAGTAGTGGTCATACCATGACCACTATACACTTGAGTTTGCTCAGGTAAGGAAAACAACTGAGTACGAATGCTCGTAAGGAGTTGTTGGTAGTTCCCTTTATAGAGGTCTGTACGTCCTATACTTCTATGGAATAGGGCATCTCCAGAGATAATCATTGCTTGACTTTCTATATAAAAAGCAATACTTCCGGGCGAATGTCCTGGTACAAAACGTATAGTAATAGGAATCCCTTCCAGGGACAAAGTTGTTTTTTCATCTATAAATGTGTACTGTCCTTCAAAGGCAGGGAAGTCAAAACCAAAAAGTCGTGCATCTTGAGGATTTCTCTCTAATACTTCCTTCTCTGCAACATGCAGATGAATAGGTACAGAAAAAGTATCATAAGCCCATTGCAAACCAAAAACATGGTCAATATGTGCATGAGTAAGCAAAATTCTCTCAATAGTAAGTTTCTTCTGCTTAATAAAATCCCTCAGCATAACTTCCTCACTATGGCTAAAACAGCCTGGATCTATAAGGAAAGCTGCTCCTTGAGGAGCATATAATATATAGGTGTTTTCTGAAAACGGATTAAATGTAAATTGTTGTAAAATAAGCATTTTTACTATAATAACTATGTATATTTTTTGCGTGCAAAGATACTATATTTTAGAAATACTACCAATACCTTATTCTTTAAAAAAAATTTTGTAATTTTGCCCCCTATTATCAAGATATGCAATTAGAATTTGAACACAAGCAATCTGCTCACTGTGAGAATGGAGTTGCTTCTAATTTATTGAAATACTATGGATTAGATATTAGTGAGCCTATGGTTTTTGGAATTGGTTCTGGTCTCTTATTTTTTTATTTTCCTTGGATAAAAGTCAATCAAGCACCTGTCATTAGCTACCGTACCATGCCTGGACAGATTTTTTCAAAAGTGGCAAAGCGTTTAGGATTTCAGATAAAAAGACAAAAATTTTCCTCAAAAGCAACAGCTCAAAGAGTTTTAGACCAAACCCTTCAAAAAGGAATCCCCGTAGGGTTGCAAGTAGGAGTTTTTCATCTTCCCTACTTTCCCGATCAATACCGTTTTCACTTTAATGCGCACAACCTTGTTGTATATGGTAAGAAAGGGGATACTTATCTTATTAGTGATCCTGTTATAGAACACCCTACCCAACTAAGTTCACAGGAGCTCGAGAAAGTACGTTTTGCCAAAGGCGTCTTGTCCCCCAAGGGGCATATATACTACCCAACTCATTTACCTGAATCTTTCTCCTTAGAAAAAGCTATTGTTCAAGGAATTAAGAACACTTGCAATTGGATGCTCTCCCCTATACCTATTGTAGGGGTAAAAGCAATAGAACGTGTAAGCAAAGACATTCTAAAATGGCAAAAAAAATTAGGAAATAAAACTACCAATCATTATCTTGTTCAAATGATACGTATGCAGGAAGAAATTGGTACAGGAGGAGGTGGATTTCGCTTTATCTATGGTGCCTTTTTACAGGAAGCCTCTGAGATTCTAAAAAATGAAAGATTGAAAGAACTCTCACAAGAAATTACTCAGATAGGAGACCTTTGGCGTGACTTTGCCGTAGTGATAGCTCGTCTCTACAAGAATCGTAATAATACGCTCAATGTATATGAGGATATCTCACAAAGATTATATTTAATAGCTCAACGTGAAAAATCCTTTTTTAAAAAACTTAAAAAGGAAATATAATCACTATTTTATCTATTTTTGTACTGTAAAAAACTATCCATTTGTATGATAAAAACAAAAAAACAATATAGTGTAAAAGAAGTCTTTGAAACACATATAAAGGGAGAAGCGCTTCTTCCTCATAATGAATTACATTTATTATATGATTTAGTTCGTTATTTCCGCCCTAAAAGAGCAAGCCATACTATTTCTTTGTTAGAACTTATTGGCTACCTACAGGAGCATCCTTCCCATTGTAGGATTCTATCAGATTATATTAAGAACTTACTTTCCAATCGTCACTTTGGGCGAATGATATCCGAAGTAGGTATTTTACAAGATTCTAGCTTTTTCTATGAATTAAGAAAACGTATCATGGAAAAATTCATTCCTTTTCAACCTGAAAAGGACACACTGCAATATGTGCTAAATCAAGTATTTTATAGAGCTTCTGATTATATATGGCTTGAAAAGATAGATCATAATGAATATCGTTCCTTGTTTGAACTGTTAAATTTTACGGATATTTTTGCTTCTGAACAAACTTCATCTTACGGGCTTAATCAATTGTGTAATGCTATTGGGCTTATTACCCAGCGTATGAGTGGTCGCTCATTGGAGTCGGATATTATCTATATGGTACCTGAATATGGATATTTAGAAAGTCCTTTTTTGAGCTTTGAACGCGAGTTTGAAGGAGTACGTGAAAATCTTCTTCATGGGGAACCTCTCCAAGAGAATAACATCAATTATAAGCAACTTATGGTACTTTTTCGTCAGTGTCAAGATTTTGTACAACATGCTTATAAAAATACTTCTAAGTATGGAATTACCATGCGAGTCAATCAGGGACTTCTTCGTATTAACCAACAATTAGCACGGGTAAAAACACTTATAGATTTGTTAGTTGTCAATACCAAAAAAGATAAGATAGATAACACTATCTGTATGGCACTCAAACTAATAGAATATAACTGCTATAAGAATAATATTCGCTCCTTTATCAAGGAAAGTACCCAAACAGTTGCCTATGAAATCACTCAGTTCAATGCCTCTACCGGAGAGAAATATATCACTGAGACAGCTAAAGACTACTTTAAGATGCTACGAGCAAGTCTTGGTGCAGGATTTATTGTTGGTTTCTTATGTATTTTCAAGATACTCCTCCATAAGGTAGATACTAGTGAATTTGGACATGCTTTTCTTTATAGTATGAACTATGCCTTTGGCTTTATCCTCATCTATCTCACAGGTTCCGCATTAGCCACCAAACAACCTTCTATGACAGCAACTACAGTGGCTCGTGTAGTGGAAGAAGGGATGAAGAAACAAAGTAAAGAAGAAGATAAGCACAGTGAATTTGCTGAATTCTTTGCTCGCTTATGGCGCTCTCAGTTTATTGCTTTCGTAGGGAATGTTATTATAGCTTTTGGGGTTGCCCTATTACTTGTATGGGGAATAGACAAGTTCTTGGGGGAAAATATTGTAGCTCATAGTTGGGAGAAATTGCTTTCCGATGCCAGTCCTACCCATTCCAAACTTATTTTACATGCGGCTATTGCTGGTGTTTTTCTCTTCATTTCAGGAATTATTGCGGGGAATGTTTCTAATAATCAAAAACATAACCAAATTGCCTATCGTATAGAAGAACATCCTTTCTTAAAACGAATGATTGGCACTTCAAAATCTAAAAAATTAGGACTCTGGATAGCACATAAGTATCCTGGTATTATCTCCAACTTCTGGTTTGGGGTATTTATGGGCAGTACCTTCTCTATAGGAAGTTTCTTGGGGCTTGACCTGGATATCCGTCACATTACCTTTGTTAGTGGAAATATAGCTATGGGACTCTATGGTACACATTTTTATCTGATTTGGAGTATGTGGATATGGATTTTTATTGGGCTAATCATTGTTGGTTTTATCAATTTTATTGTTAGTTTTGGACTCTCTATTTGGATAGCATTCCGTTCAAGAAACATCCCTTCTTCGGAAGTCTTTTCTCTTATTAAAGCCGTCTTCAGACATTTGAAAAAAGCCCCTATGAGTTTTATCTTTCCTCCTAAACAAAAAAAGAAACTACTGTAGAATTCCTCTTTTCTATCAAATAACCTTATGAAAATATTGAGATATTTACTTTTCCCCTTTGCTTTCCTTTATGGATTAGGAGTTCGTTTGCGTCATTTTCTATATGATCATCATCTGCTCAAGTCCAAAAGTTATCCGCTTCCTATCATCTGTGTAGGAAATTTAGCCGTAGGAGGAACAGGGAAAACACCTATGATTGAATACCTGGTACGCCTTATTGGGGAGGAACATGTAGCTATCCTAAGCCGTGGATACAAGCGCAAGACCAGAGGTTTTTCTCTTGCAAACAACCTCTCCTCTGCCTTAAGCTTAGGAGATGAACCTTATCAGTTTCATCACAAATTTCCTCAAAGCAAAATAGCTGTATGTGAAAGTCGCACTACAGGAATAGAAACTTTATTAGCTCATTACACCCCAAAGGTAATTCTCTTGGACGATGCTATGCAACATCGAGGAGTTCAAGCAGGGCTTACACTACTACTCACCTCCTACCCTACCTTGTATACAAAAGATTTTCTGCTCCCTGTTGGCAACCTCAGAGATGTAACTCAACGTTCAAAAGCGGCACAGGTTATTATTGTTACCAAATGTCCTTCTCTTTCCAAGGAAGAACAACAAAAGATCCTTAAGGAACTCAATCCCTTTCCCTATCAAAAAGTATTTTTCACAGGGATTCATTATAGTGAAATGGTATATACAAATAATGATAATAGGATTCCTCTAACTAATTTTATACAAACTCCCTTTACTTTGGTAACAGGAATTGCTAATCCCCTTCCTTTAGTACATTTTCTAAAAGGAGAAAATGCTTCTTTTGAGCATTTGCAATACAATGATCATCACCATTTTTCAGCCAAAGAAATACAATTTTTGCAAGAAAAAAGGAAGATCCTCACTACCGAAAAGGATTTTGTTCGGTTATCAGAGTATCTTCCTGAAATTTTTTATCTTCCCATTGAAACTTATTTCCTATCAGAAACCGCTCAAGAGGACTTTAATACCATTATAAAAAGCTATATCTCAAATAATAAGCGATCATAGGAGATTCTTTATTACCCTCTATTCTCATATCGCATAGCAGCTACTGGTTCTATCTTAGATGCTTTGTGTGCTGGGAAAGTACCTGCAAAGATACCCGAAAGCACCATAATAAAGACTGCCAAGGAGGCAATACCCATATCTATTTCTGTAGTTTTCAGTAAGCCCATACCACCCGTAGCCGTAAGAACCATATTGACAACTTTAAGTACCCCTACCCCCAAGAACATCCCCATCAACCCCGAAGCTAAGGTAATAATCAGTGCTTCCAAGAGTACTTGTATGGTAATATGGTAAGGAGTAGCTCCTATGGCCATACGCAAACCAAATTCATTGGTACGCTCCTTGACTACAATAAATAGAATATTAGTTATACTCACAATCCCACTAATAAGGAAACATAGTCCCACTATCCAAATAAAAATGCTGATACCCGTAAAAATACTATTAGCACTAGATATTTCTTCCTCGAAAGCGCGTACATAGACCGCATTAGGATCACTTTCATCAAAACGCAGATTACGTGCCAAGTAATTGGTTATTTTTATTTTAAAATCGGAGATAGAGATTTGTGCATCATCACTTAAATAGAGCGCAAAAGTAGACATATTGGGGGCATCTTGAATATTGCAAGTAAAGCTCGGAAAAGGTACAAATATGTCTGATTCAACTCTTTGACTCACCATATCATCATTTTTCATCACCCCTATCACACGGTAATACACCCCTCCTACATCAATGAGTTTGTCCAAAGGATTGTCATTGAGGAAGAGCTTAGTGGCCACCTTTTTCCCTATAATAGCCACATTGCGCACTTTTCTGTCGTCCATGAGATTAAAAGGGCGGCTGCCTTCTATCATCTTGAAGTTGGAGAAAGACCAATACTCATGGGTGAGCCCTGTTACAGAGGTATAGTAGTTCCTCTTCCCAAAAATAGCATTTTTAGAAACAGAAGTTCTTGGTGAAAGTCCCTCTATTTCGGGAAATCTTCGCTTGATATCTTCCAAGAGGTATTTGTTGAAGAAAATTCGCCTTCCCTCTTGCATATTTTTATACTTCATAGAGGTTTCCCCTCCCCAAACGAAAATAGACTTAGGGGCAAAGCTCTTAAGCTGATTTTGCACCCCATATTCTACTCCCTTACCTACCCCCAAGAGGAGTACCAAGATAAAAATTCCCCACATAATCCCAAAGCCGGACATAAAAGTACGGACTCTGTTTTGCTGTATAGAATGAATGATTTCACGCAATGTTTCCACGATATTGTAGTTATTAGTTGGTTTATCCTTTTCTTTGCAAAACACAATATTATTTGGTAGGGAAAAGTTACTACTTTTTGAGAAAATATCCGAATAAAAGTAAGATTTTTTTCGCCCCCTTTCACCTATTCTTCACTCCTTCTTACCCTCTATTCTCATATCGCATAGCAGCTACTGGTTCTATCTTGGATGCTTTGTGTGCTGGGAAAGTACCTGCAAAGATACCCGAAAGCACCATAATAAAGACTGCCAAGGAGGCAATACCCATATCTATTTCTGTAGTTTTCAGTAAGCCCATACCACCCGTAGCCGTAAGAACCATATTGATAACTTTAAGTACCCCTACCCCCAAGAACATCCCTATCAACCCCGAAGCTAAGGTAATAATCAGTGCTTCCAAGAGTACTTGTATGGTAATATGGTAAGGAGTAGCTCCTATGGCCATACGCAAACCAAATTCATTGGTACGCTCCTTGACTACAATAAATAGAATATTAGTTACACTCACCATCCCACTAATAAGGAAACAAGCCCCTACGATCCAGATAAAGACACTGATCCCTGTGAAGATACTATTGATACTGGAAAGCTGTTCCTCCAATGCTTGTACATAGATGGCATTGGGATCATCCTCATCAAAACGAAGGGTACGTGCCAAATAGTTGACTATCTTCTTCTTAAAATTTAAAACAGAGATTTGTGCATCATCACGCAAATAGAAGCCAAAGGAAGAAATATCGGGAGTATCTTGGATATTACGGGTAAAACTGGGATAGGGTACGAAGATTTCTGATTCTGCTTGCTGACTAATCATATCATCATTTTTCATCACTCCTATCACGCGGTAATACACTCCCCCTACATCAATGAGCTTGTCCAAAGGATTGTCGTTAAGAAAGAGCTTGGTAGCAACCTTCTTTCCTATAATAGCCACATTACGTGCCTTTTTGTCATCCATAAGATTGAAAGGGCGGCTTCCCTCTATCATCTTGTAACTTGAGAAAGACCAATAATCATGTGTAATTCCTGTGACAGAAGTATAGTAATTTTTCTTTCCAAAAATAGCATTTTTAGAAATAGTTGTTCGTGGAGAAAGTCCTTCTATCTCGGGAAACTTGCGCTTGATATCTTCCAAGAGGTATTTGTTGAAGAAAATCTGCCTTCCCTCTTGCATGTTCTTATACTTCATGGAGGTTTCCCCACTCCAAATAAATATTGTCTTGGAGGCAAACCTCTTAAGCAGGTCTTGCACCCCATATTCTACTCCCTTACCTACCCCCAAGAGGAGTACCAAAATGAAAATCCCCCACATAATCCCAAAGCCGGACATAAAAGTACGGATTTTGTTTTGCTGTATAGAATGAATAATTTCACGCAATGTTTCCATAAGATATTACAGTTGTTTGTTAGCTTTTCGGTCAAAAAGAAAAATATCTCCTATTAGTAGGGCAAAGTTACCACTTTTATGGCAATTATCCGAAGAAAAAAATACATTTTTTTTAGAATGTCTGTTTTACGAATTTAAGATAGATTAAAATTTTTAACGTATGAAAGAGGCTTTATTTAATAAAACTTCAATACTTTTGCAGCGTTAATTATTCATTCTATGAAAAATAAAAATATCATCGGTCTTATTATCACTATCGCTGTATTTGCGGTAGTTCTTATTCTCTCTATCTACTTCTTTAGCAATCGCGAACCTGTGTATTTGCAAGGACAAGTAGAAGCCAAACAAATCAACGTTGCCCCCAAAGTACCTGGTAGGGTGAAAGCTATCTACAAGCAGGAAGGCGACCAAGTGCACAAAGGCGACCTCCTTTTGGAACTCGAAAGCACTGAACTCGATGCCAAACTTTCTCAAGCCGAAGCGGCACGTTTGGCAGCACAAGCTCAATCCGACAAAGCACAACGCGGTGCTCGTAGCGAACAGATTCAAGGGGCTTACAATGTATGGCAACAAGCCGAAGCGGCTGCCCAGCTCGCTGAAAAAACCTATCAGCGTGTGAGCAACCTTTATAACGATAAGGTATTGCCCGCTCAAAAGAAAGACGAGGCTTATACCCAAATGGTTGCCTTACAAAAACAAGCCGAAGCAGCCAAATCACAATACGAAATGGCGAAAAACGGAGCTCGTGTAGAAGATAAAACCGCTGCCCGAGCCCTTGTAGCCCAAGCACAAGGGGTCATTACTGAGGTAAATGCCTATAAAGATGGTGCTAAAGTGTTTGCCCCTGCCGATGCTGAGATACAAACTATTATCCCCAACGAAGGCGAAATCGTGAATGCGGGTTACCCTGTGATGAACCTCATCGATACTCAGGACGAGTGGGTGGTGTTCAACATACGCGAAGATAAAATGGCAGATTTCAAGATAGGCACTAAATTCAAAGGCATCGTGCCCGCTCTTGCCAATCAAGTGATAGAATTGGAAGTAAAACACATAGCCGTACAAGCTGATTTCGCCACTTGGACAGCTACCAAAAGCAAAGGCGACTTCGACAAGAAAACTTTTGCTATCAAAGCCTACCCTACTCAAAAAGTAAAGGATTTAAGACCCGGAATGTCGGTATTAGTAAGTGAAAAATGAGAATAACTGAAGGGCTATCAACTAAAGATAAGCAAGCTATTATACATTGGACAAATAGCAAAGGAGCTGATTTCTTGCAACAATGGGCAGGAGATGCTTTGCCTTATCCTCTTACAATGGAAGCACTCAATGCTTTGTCTCATTGTTATCGTATTGAGGCAGAGGGTAGTTTTATAGGGATAATTCAGCAAATAAGAGTAGAAGGGAGCAATGTACATATTGGTAG
The DNA here is from genome assembly GCF_035282625.1 of Capnocytophaga sp. G2. Classification (NCBI taxonomy): domain Bacteria; kingdom Pseudomonadati; phylum Bacteroidota; class Flavobacteriia; order Flavobacteriales; family Flavobacteriaceae; genus Capnocytophaga; species Capnocytophaga sp. G2. The sequence continues at coordinate 11,597 of NZ_JAYKBU010000016.1, forward strand.
ATTTCTTATCAATCCTTCGCTTACAGGAAAAGGATTAGGCACCTCAGCAATGCAGTTATTTATCGCAATGCTTTTTGAGGATAAAAGAGTTCATTCTATTAGCCTAAATGTATTTGATGACAACCCCATAGCTAAAGGTCTTTATACAAAACTTGGTTTTAAAGTAGTAGCCACTGTAGAGGGAGAAAGGAAGAAATACAAAATGGTAAAAACTGCTTAATTGGCTCATTAATAAATTATCACTATGAAAATAGATCATATCGCTTTATATGTAAAAGATTTGGAAGTATCTAAAGCCTTTTATGAGACTTTCTTCGGGGCAAAATCAAACGAGTTGTACCATAATCCTAAAACGGACTTGCATACTTACTTTCTAAGTTTTGATAGTGGAGCTCGCTTAGAAATTATGTGGCGTCCCAATCTTAGTGAACGTTTGGACAAGATAATGAATGAAGGGCTTATACACTTTGCTTTCAGTGTAGGGAGTAAAGAAGCAGTTGATGCGCTTACTCAGAAAATCGTAAATGAAGGCTATGTGTGTTTTAGTCTTCCTCGTACCACAGGTGATGGGTATTACGAAAGCGTTATTCTTGACCCTGATGGCAATATGGTGGAGATTACGATTTAAACTTTGTCTAATAGTTTGGCTTGGCTGACACCTAACTCCTATGATAACACTACAAGAAATAGAACAAACTTATCATTTCAAATACCCAACGTTATACTATCAGCTTTGGGAAGATAGTATGTTGGATATTCGCTGGCAAGAAGGTTGGTGGAAAAATATATTTCCTGAGTTAAAAAAGAATCCTCCATTACTTTTATTTAGAGATCAATTTATGGCATTGGATGATGCAGAAGAGATTGTAAATTTAATAGAAGATTATAAATCTCAACGAGGAATTAAAGCTGAATATCTTTTGGTGCCTTTTGCTTCAGAATGTGCAGGAGATGTTTGTTTTTTCTATAATAGAGAAAAACCAGAGCAACCTCCTGTTATCGTAAAGGACTGGTACGACTTTGATTCTGCTGAGATTTTAGCGGATAACTTGCAAAATTTCATCTTTTATGGGATGCTATCAATGGTACATAGCATTTATACAAAAGCTCCTATTTGTTTGGGTGATTTTTATGAAAACATTGCTAATTTATTCCGTACACATCGCCCTTACCTTACTGAGAAACAAGTTGAAGTAATTGAGAAGATTTACAGCCGTAAACTCACTACCTACAAAGCTATACAAGTTAAAAAAAATAATCTTTTAACTGCCTTGATACATTACCAAGATTATACTGCTCTTCTTTCAGATGAAGAATTTGAAGAACTAATGAAGGAATACAATCCTATTTTAGTTTCTGAAGAAGAAAGACATTCTTTCCTTCTCGAGTGAGTAACTTAATATTGAATTATTAAATTGACTAATTGACATAAGAATGATTTACAAATTGTCACAACACTATAGCGATAATTGAGTTGGCTACTGAGTTCTCCTCACGAGCTATTTTGCACCAGCAATTACAGAAAATAGTAACAGAACGTCAAGCACTTTTGTTGCATAAAAAACATCCAAGATGAACCCATTACAAGAAATAGAACAAACCTATAGCTTTCAGTACCCCAAGCTATATCACCAGCTTTATGAGGATGGTATGCTGGATGTGGGCGCAAAATATCCATATCATTCTTATTGTCCTATGGAATACAAAAATGGTGATAGATTGCCTAATAAAGAGTGGTTGGAACAGGAGTATCCTAAACTGAAAGAGAACCCGCCTTTGTTTTTGTATGTAGATTGGTTTCAGGTGCTTAAACCCTCACAACTCGCAAAAGAATTTGAGTTTTTAAATCAGCATTTAACACAATATCCTCAGAACCAAAAGTTCTTCTTCGCTCCCTTTGCAAGGGCTGTAGTGGATGACTATATGGTTTATTGTTTTTGTTATGACAAAGAAAAACCAACGCAAGAACCAAGTATAGTATTTATTAGAGAAGATGGAGAGGTAGATATCCTTTCAAGCAATTTGCAGAACTTTATCTTTTACCAATTAATAAAATGGTTGGTAGCGCATTTTCACGACATAAGTTTTATTTGTTATGGGGATTTCTATGAAAATCTACGTCAGACACTTCGTACTCATCGTCCCTATTTAACGGAAGAACAAGCGGAGGTATTAGAGGAAATTTACAAAAGAGAGATTAAAGAATATACTAGAAAACTTACATCTGGAGGTTGTTATACATTTCTTACCTTGCTACACGAAGGAGAGGAAGAAACGTTACTAAATAAGTATAACCCACTACCTAAAGAAACCATTTTATTGAGAATCGTTTAGTTTTTGAGTAATATATGACAAACTACCATACCTTAAACACTTTTAATAACCCTTTTCGCCATTATAGGGTGATAGATATCGTCCCTTTTCAGGAGAAAATAGCTGTATTGCAATTTGCCTCAGCTGATGTTTCTAAAAAGATGGTGAAAAACGGAGTGTATGTAGATCGTTATATTCTTGTAGATATCTTTTCAGAAGATTTTACATCACAAAAACGACTTTCTTTCTTCTTTGAGGAAGGTGAACCTTGTTATAGAAGTGATGCTTACTATTATGGGGAAGGTGAACGACTTTTTATACTCATCGAATACTATAAACTCGGCAACATTTTTGTAACCAATAAGGTATTTGAAATTACTGAAAATGAAGTAATAGAACAGCCTTTCTGCTGTATTCCTCAAAAGCGAATTTTCAATGATACGAAAGTCTATTCTTTTGGAGATAAAGAAGTTTTTATGCAATCTCCCTTTATGATGAGCTGCCGAGATAAACAGAACCAAAAAACACTTTGGAAATACAAACTCTCTGCTTATCTTTACACTCAAGTAGAGGAGTATAACGATATCTTATATTTTGGTACTGCAGGTAAAGGAGGCTATTTTTATGGGGTTTCTCTGAATAACGGACAGACGGTATTTAGTTATAATACAGGACAAACCGTACACTTTGTACGAAATGGAGAACGTATCATTATAAGTGATAAAAAACAAAAGCCAATACTTATGAATGCCTTAACTGGAGAGATAATTTATTCATTAGACATTAGCAAATACACTATTGATTACGAGCAACAAATGCTTTGGTATAAAGATTATTTTTATACCATTGCACGTAATAAAGAAAAAGATGTATTAGTAGTGTGTGTCGATATATAAAAAAAGTAAATCAACAACAAAAAATACTGATTTTAAAGATTTTGCACACACGTGTACACAATTGATAATGAGGAACGAGTCTCCTCTTACCTTTTACCTAAACAAAATGAACTTAGAAGAACTTAGAGAATATTGCTTAACTTTGCCTCACGTTACTGAAGATATGCCTTTTGGTGAAGATATTTTGGTATTTCGGATTTGTAATCGTATATTTGTGCTTACAAGTTTGGATACAATCCCCTTGCGTGCTAGCTTTAAGTGCAAACCTGAGCGTGCGGTAGAGCTCCGTGAGCAGTACCCCGATAAGATTGTAGCAGGCTATCACCTGAATAAAAAACATTGGAATACCATCCTTTTAGAGAGTCTTCCCGAAGTCCTTATCAAAGAAATGGTACAGCACTCTTACAACCAAGTACTTGCCAAAGTACCAAAGAAGGAAAGAGAAGCGTTAGGGGTGTAAACTCCGTAATCTTTCTTAGGATTGGGAATATCCGTGATAATTTAGAAAAACAATAAAAATTAATTAGAAATGAAAAAGAAAAAACTTTGGATACTTTTTATCATTACTACTTCAGTATATGCCTATTTGATGTTGGTAACCGTACCAGCTCTTAAAGCAATGGCTGGAGGAATGGATATTTTAGATGTACCTCTGTTTTATGATGCCACTTACATTCAAGAGCTTTTTAGTCGTTTAGGTGAAGAAGGTCGCCATTTCTATTTATACCGACAAATTCCTGTGGATATGATATATCCCGGTCTGTTTGCTATTACCTACTATCAACTGATACGTTTCTTTTTAGAAAAACTCAACCAAAGAAAGCTCCTTTTCTTATCATATTTTCCAATAATAGGAGGTATTTCTGATTATTCAGAAAATTTTAGTACCATTACAATGCTCACACACTATCCTGAAAACTTATGGATAGAGACCTTAGCACCCTATTTTTCTCTTATGAAATGTATCTTTGTGGTACTTTCTTGGGTATTATTTTTTGTATTAGGAATTACGACACTCGTTAAAAACAAGAAGACAATAACAAAATCACCCTCAGAATAGCCTCAATTTTGTTCATTATATTTGAATAAACCTAAAAGCCTATGTGGAATGCTCTTGTGAATTACAATATACTTGCCCCTCTATTAATAGCTGTTTTGGTTTGGGTATTTATACTCATTTGGTTTTTGATAAAAAACAAACAAGAAAGGAAGAAAAGACAACAACTTTTAACTCGGATAAAAGAACAGCTCCCTATTGCCACGTTCAAAGAGTTGTTACAAGCTTTAGAAGCCTTGAACTATAACCCTGCTCAGTGCTATTTTAAAACAAATACTTTTGAGCAAGGAAATGTAGCTGTGGATAACACTTGCTTTCTGCAACGAGAAAACCAATGGGTGGTATGCCTTGCCGATACTCGTTGCTTTTGTGATGAACAGTCTTTTGATAGCGAACAAGAAGCCTGCGAAAACTTTGTATATAAATATTTTCTCCTTAGTAAAGAAGAAATTAATTGGTTAAAGCAATGAACACATCAAGTTATAACACCAAGTTTGGCACTCTTGCTTTCTCACAAAAAGTGGGAGACGAGTATTTTTGGGAGGCTTCATTCCAGTGGGAAAGTGATTTCTATAAAGAAACTTTACAGTTGCCTTTTTCTGTGTTTAGCAAAAGAGAGACCATCACACCTGATACTATTGCTTTTATTGAACAAATCCTTGTCAGCGCAGATAAGTTGGTTGCCAAAGCTCTTTCTTATTTTCAAGAACAACTACTGATATGCTCAGATGGCTTTCATCTTTCGGAAGAAGAAAAACAATTGCTAAGTGTTCCCTTGCAGGAAGTTCCTTTTGAAAATCCGCAGTTCCTATTTTATGACAACAAAGAATGGATATTGCATTTTGCTGAAGGTGGTTTCAGCTTTTGCGAGCCTTATGGAGTTTCTTTTCACTTTGAAGAAGAAAAACCTATCCTAATAGAAAACTTAGAAGACGCTGAAGAAATATAATTAAATTATAATCAACAACTTACAAAAAGCCACCAAGTTGGTGACTTTTTAAAACTCATATAACATCGTATGAAAAAAATAGTATTCATCATTTTAGACAAGTTTGCTAATTGGGAACTGGCTTATCTTTCTGCTGCCCTTGACGAAAAACAATTAGGTACAGAGCAATACACTGTTTTGTATGCTTCAATCGATAAAGAAGTGAAAACCTCTATCGGCAATCTCAAAGCCTTACCCGACCTTAGTATCTGCGAAATTCCCGAAGATATTTCGGCTCTCATATTTATTGGGGCAGAAGGTTCGTGGCATAATCTTTCTAAGGAGCAAACCTCTCAGCTGGTAACCCTTGCTGAGAAGGTAAAATCTAATGGCAAAGTATTAGGAGCTATTTGTGATAGCGCACGCTTTTGTGCTGTGAATGGTTTGCTGAATGATGTGAAACATACCGTTAATACTTTTGATGAGATAAAAGATGCCGCACTTTATACCAATGGCGAAAATTTTGTACTTACCGCCAATGAAGCCGTAACTGATCACAAGGTAGTAACCGCCAAGGGGGATAGTGCATTGCATTTTGCGGTAAGTGTACTGCGTGCTTTAGGCGATGTCCCCGAAGAGAATATACAATTTTTCTATACCCTACACACCAAAGGCTTTCTCAAAGCAATACAAATGAACTAATTTGCTAATTATACTATGAAATATTTTAAAACCGAATGCAAGAACCTTTTCCTATCACCCAAACGGCTGTTTTACGTTTTGGTGTTTCCCTTGATCATCTTTGGGTTCTTTGCGGCTATTTTCTACAAAGGGGTACCCCGCGACCTGCCTATGGCATATATCAATTACGACCAAAGTCAGCTGTCCGAGAACCTTTTGCGTATGCTTGACGCCACACCTAACATAGCTCTTACTACCAAGCTAAGCGATGAGCAAGAAGCCCAACGCCTTATCCAGCAACAGCAGATCATGGGCTTTATCGTCATTCCTCAAGACTTCCAACAAAAACTCTTCAAGGGCGAAAACCAATCGGTGATTTGCTATACCAATAGTCAGTTTATGCTGGGGGCAAGTCTTATCCAAAAGGATTTCCAAACTACCGTAGGGATGTTCTCAGCAGGCTTGGTGATGAAGAAGAAAATGCAAAAAGGGCAACAAACCGAGAAAGTACGCGCCGAAGCTCAACCCGTAAAGGTAGACGACCATGGTCTATACAATCCTTATTCTAACTATGCCTATTACCTGCTCACAGCACTCTTGCCAATGATGCTCCAAATGATTGTAATGATGGTTACGGTGTATGTATTAGGAGTAGAATTCCGCTACCATCGAGGGAAACAGTGGCTCAAACAAGCAGGTGGCAGTCCGCTGAAAGCCCTTGTGGGGAAACTCTTCCCTTATACATTAGTGCTCCTTTTTGTAGCGTGGTGGATGAATTACCTACTCTTTGGGCTTATAGGCACACCCCTGCACATTCCGATGTTCAATGTGGTACTCATTACCTTTGCCTTGGTTGTTATCTATCAGATTATAGGGATTGCTATCGTATCCTTTGCCCCCGATTTCCGTACGGCTCTGACAGTAGGTAGTGGTTTTACAGCGATAGCCTTCTCATTTGCAGCTTATACTTTTCCTATGGAAGGGTTACCTAAGAGTTTGCAGTATTTAGCGCAAATCTTTCCGTATGCTCATTTTATGAAATACTATGTAAATCGCGCCATTAAGGGTATTCCTGTAGAGATGACGTGGCAACCGCTTCTGGCATTATTGCTCTTTGGACTGTTGCTTATAGTGGCTTATCCTATGTTTGTGAAAAAGATAAAATCAGGAGGTTATGAAACAGTTTAGAAGTTACATATATCAAAGTTCAGCCGATTTCACTCGTGCGATGCTTTGGGAAGCCAAATATATATTTCGCGACAAGGCGGTGTTCTTTTCGTTTGTAATTGTAGCGATTGCGGTGTCGTTTATCTATACTTATCTCTATTCCGAAGAGACTTTGCAAGAGCTTCCTATTGGAGTAGTAGATGAGGATAATACTGCCCAAAGCCGTCAGTTGTTACGTATGATTGATGCCACGAGTCAGACCGCTATTTACAGCAGTTACCTCAACCTCAACGAAGCTGAAAAAGCCTTTCAGCAGGAGAAAATACGGGGGATAGTAGCCATTCCCAACGGTTTTGCACGTGACCTACAACGCGGGGAACAACCCACTATATCGGTCTATGCCGATGCTTCTTATATGCTCTATTACAAGCAAGTACTCACCGCCACCAAAGTGTCGGCTACTTACCTGAATGCAGGGGTTGAGGTGAAGCACACTTCGGCACAAGGCAAACTCCCTACCCAAGCGCACGATGAAGCAATGCCTGTGAGTGCCCAAGTAGTGAGCTTATACAATCCCTCTTTGGGTTATGCTACTTTCCTTATTCCCATAGTGCTTGTGATTATCTTTCAAACTACCATACTCACTGCCGTAGGTATGTTAGGAGGAACGATGCGAGAAGGCAACAAACTAAAAAAAATATATCCTAACTCCGATAGTTTTTGGGGAGCTTTGCCTATTGTGATGGGAAAAGCTACTACTTATTTAGCTTTTTCAATGGTGATATTACTCATTATTTTAGGAATTATAATGCCTTTGTTTGGCATTCCTGTACGTAGCACGATACTAAGCACTATGGTTTTTATGATACCATTTATCCTGTCGATTGTATTTATGGGGCTTTGCTTGCTGAACTTTTTGCGCCGTCGTGAAGACGCCATTATGCTCATTATGTATACCTCTTTGCCTGCGGTAATGCTTACTGGCTTTTCGTGGCCTACCGTAGCGATGCCCGAATGGCTGAGTGTTTTTTCGTATATTGTACCTACTACTTTAGGGAGCAAGGGTTTTATATCTATTACTCAGATGGGAGCTCATATCACTACCATTATGCCATATTGGCTGGGAATGTGGGCACTGTGTTTGGTATATTTAGTATTAGCGGGACTTACAATGAAAAGGATCTTTAATAAGTAGAATTGCCTTGTAGCATATTTATTATAAACAATATACAAACACAATTATCCTTTTCATGAAAAAATCATCTTTTTCTTTGTCAGTTTCAAAAAAGGTTGTATCTTTGCACCGTCTTAAGGAAAAGATGAAATGCGAAAATAGCTCAGTTGGTAGAGCGCAACCTTGCCAAGGTTGAGGTCGCGGGTTCGAATCCCGTTTTTCGCTCTTTTTATGTATATCATAAGAGGCTCGGATGGTGGAATCGGTAGACACGCTGGACTTAAAATCCAGTGGGCAGCAATGCCTGTGCGGGTTCAAGTCCCGCTCCGAGTACAACCCTTGTTTATAACCCCTTGCTTTTCAAGGGGTTTTTCTTTTTTAAGTAGTGATTTAGCCGAAATCTAGCCGAAAATTTCAAAAAAGTGTTTTTCAGAGGAAAGAAATTTATCAACAACTAAAGCGTAAATTTCAAGTTACTATTTTTTTATTTCTCCTTCTGAAGTCAAACACAAGGAATAAAAAAAGCAACTTATACGCTGGAGGCTTTTTTTATAAAGGCGACAAAAATCAAAATATACCCGCCTTTCTTCCCAACCCTCAAACTTAAGCCTTATGTTTCTTTACTGTATATTTTGCCTTCTAATTTACCCCGATTTACTTCATATTTACCACACCTTGCAACTATATTAAAAAATATTAAATGTATATTGATTATATTGATTATATTGACTACTGAAAGTATATAAACTAATATAAACCGTCCTGGTACACACCACCAGCATATAAGGCACAATAAAGGTTGCATTTTTGCCACTGGGAGGGGTGGTTAAAAGGTGTAAATTTTCTATCTTGCCACCTCGCAAGGACTTGTATTTATTGATTTGTGAGAAAATACCACTTTTGCCATGTCAAGGGTGATAACATATTCTACCTTATTATACCCTCCTCTTCCTTTTTGCTCGCCAATTTCGGGGGGCAAAACATAATCTTGATTATAATTCAGCGTTCCAACCTTCAAAAGGCATTTTTGCCTCTTAGAGAGTGTTCATTTTGTAAAGGTTATGACCTGTTTTTGTCCTTGAAATTCAAAAAGTTTTAAATACCCAGAATTCTGGGTAACTAAAAAACCAAATGCTTTTTTTGCTTTAAATACGTGAAATCCCGTGTTTAAATTATTTTGCTGGTAAATGCGTAAATTCTACGTATTACCACTCCAAAAAATTTTGGAGTCAAAAAAACACCCCTCCAAAAAATTTTGGAAACCTCCACGACCTTAAATAAGAAAAAAAACACCCCCGCAAATGTACGAGGGTGCAAAATCTCAAAAAAATTGGTAGATTAAAATAAAGATTCTTTTTTGATTATCTTTTATCTTCGTGATTAAATCATACATCTAAAAGAAAAAGATTAAAATTTATCCTGTTCCTGTGTGGGCTTTAATCGGTTTAGCTTATTAACCACTGCTTGCATGCGCTGGAGGTTCTTTATAAATTCGTCTGTTTCAAATGCACTTGGATAAAATAGCTGAGTTTGCTTTGTTTCAGGGTCGTACAACGCAAGACAAAGACTATAACCCTTATAAACTCCATCCTTGTGCGTGTATACTACAGTCAATTCTACCTCACGACTGTCTAATTCATTCCATTCATTGCGCAACTCCAAGCATTGCACCTCATTAAGCTGGTAACCAAATGAGAGGTAATCAGCCAGTGGCATTTTTAGTTCGTTCAAGCTGGTAATGTCTTTTTCTGTTTCTGATTCGCTGGGCTGGTTTTTCAACGATTTGCCCGCTGTGGTGTTTGTATTTGTCATTTTTGTAGGTTTTTAAAATTAGTAGGTCTGTTTGTCTGTTTTGTTTTATCGTGCTGCTTACTCATTAACCGCCGAAGGGGTATCAAAGTCAAAGGTTAATTGCTTTGCCCACTCTTTGCCCTTGACATTGTGGCGGTATCTGTAATAATTCCTGATTTGCTTTGCTATATGTGCGTCTATGTCTGTTTCGTACTTTGCACGCTTGCCAGTGTGTGGCAAATTCATTGAGCAAATCAAAACATAACGGGAGGGGTCGGTCTCTTTTAGGTGCTTTAATGTCTTTGTCGTTATGTACTTCGTCTCTGGATTCTCAAGTTCTAAACTTACTCCTGTAATCGGACAAAATCGACCTTCATTGCGAGGCTCATTCATAACCTCTGAAGTCGGTTTTTTTCGTGTACGTGGTCGAGGGGTCGAAGGGGTCGATTTGGTAGAGGTAGAAGGGTCGGTTTTAACAGTTGGAAAAAGTAAATCTAAAAAGGGAGGAATGTCACAATTTGCCCCTATATTATAAGTGTAATTTTGTGACATTTTGCTATTTTTTGCCTCGTGGTCGGTTGGTACATTTTTTAACATTTCAGAGGCTGGAAATCTTTGGTAATTCTGTACCTTAAAATCTGTTAATTCGTGATTTGCTGGTAAAATCGTGGTACCCTTTTGCCCTCCATTTAAGGGGTGGTTACTTTGTAACATATTTTCATTCTCGGAGGTGTCTAATATTTTATTTTTAGCCTCAATCATTTGCCGCTGTATTTGCCCTTTTAGGTTGCTGGAAAATTCTTGTATCATTAAATCGAGTTCCTCTCTATTTCGCTGTTTTATCTTTCTATCTTTATTCTTACTTAGTTTTTTCCAATATTCCTTATTTTGATAGTCTTTTGCTTTGTCCTGCTGCTTGCTGGTTAATTCCTCTAATCGCAAAGTATAATCATAGTAGGTTATTGCCTCAAATTCATTGTAAAGCAATTCAAAGGCTTGCAATAGTGTAAATTCATTTATATCCTCCAGCGTTACGAGGTTCACTCCTGCGTTGTGGAGTTTTTGCATTTTCATTATCTTTATTTCAGTTCTTAGTATATAGGAGGGTAATCCGTAATGATTTGATTTATCATATATCTTTATATAATATTGATTATAATCAAATTGTATATACCCTCCATCGTGGTCTATTTTAAAATTGTGGTTACCTTTATGAAATAGCATACCCTTTAAAAACTCTTGCGGGTCAAATGATACTTCACAATTAACTCCGATTTCAATATTTTGCAAGACTGCAAGGGAGGGGGCAAAGCCAATCACCTCGCAAAGTGTTTGTAAGGTTTCGTTTATATCTTTCAAGGTAAACAAATCCCCATTAAATCCGTTCTGTTTTTTGATTTGTTTTGCTGTAGCAATACCTTTTATTATACTTCTGTACTTGTGTAAGCTGCCTTGAATTAAAATGCCTTTACTCGTGTTTTTTAAATGAATATTTTCATACAAATAAACATCTTCTTTTTGAGGCTCTCCAGTGTCTGGATCTGTTTTATGTATAACAGTTGAAAAAATGCCCTCGTCTGCTAATTCTTGCAAGCGCTTGTTATTTGTTACGTTTATTAATGCTTTGAAATAGTCAATCATATTTTTTTAGTTAGAAGTTTAAGGCGGTTCGTGGTGGCAAACCGCCTTTTTTTTGATTTTGTCCGTGCAAGGTTAAAACAACCTATCTCTATAGCTTACATCATAGAATTGTACCTTTTTGCCAGTATCAGGGCAAACATCAATTTTAATAATGTAAATTGCTGCTTTATCTAACAGATTGCGCAAAGTCCGTGTGATTGAGGTGCGTTCTATCTTTGTGTAAGTAGCTATTTGCCTTGAGGTGCGCCCTCCGTTGGTCTGTAGAAGGTAGGTTATTACTTTGCCTTCTTGCTGGCTTAAAAGTCCTTGTTTAAGCACCTCCGCCCAGCTTGCTACTTGTGTATAAGGCGCTTTGTGCTTTGTCCGTTTGTTATTCTGTTTCATTGGTTGGTTGGTTTATAATCTCTTCTATTTTGTCCAAAAATTCAAAATTTAGCATGCCTCCAGTTCCTAACGAATAAATAAGGTCTGTTAAATGACTTTCATACTTGCTAATTATTTTTTCGTTTTCATACTCACTGCAACCTAACAAGCCACAAGCAAAGTATATTACCTCGTAATAAGGCACTAATGCTAAATCGTCGTGTATGGTGTAAAATTTATCGTACCACTCCCAACAAGTTGTGAACAAATCTAATAGGTTTATTTTATCCTTGTAGGTTAAGTCTACTCCTTCAATGGCACAAGTCAAAACCTTATACAGCGGCGCCGTTGGTAAAGGGTCTTTGTCTATCTTTTGCAAAAACAGATTAAAACGGTGTATTACCTCAATGCTCTCAATTATTTGCAAGGTAATAGGTAGGTTGCTGTTAGAGTGAAAGGCAAAATCACTACCGCCCTTAATTAGGTAGGTAACTTTTGGGTCATTTAGTGCTTTCTCTTTGTCCTTACTGTTTAAGGGGTCAATTCGTTGGATATACATAACATTTAATTTTATATAATTATTAATTCAGTTACTTTTTAAATAGGGGGAATTCCCCCTATTAGGTTACAAGCCAAAATATAAGGCTTGTTGTGGCTGGCATAAAGCCTTAACGGCTGCTTTGCTTTGCTGGTTTAGTTTATAGAGTATCTTTGTTATTTTGCCCTTCAATTCATTAAAAAAAGCCCAACTGCCGTTATAAGCGTCTATATAATCGTAGTTCGTATTAAAGGCATTGATATTGCGGGCTATCTTTTCAATGCGGGCGGGATCGTTGGTAATGTCTGTTTGGCCCTTCAAGGCTGCTTGTGCTGCTGCTTTTGCCTTTGCCTCTTTTGCCTTTGCTGCTTGCTGTTTTTTAGTCTCATAATCTAACAAGCATATAAACCAAGCACTTTTTAAACACCCTCTGAAGGTAGGGGCTTTGCTTTCTAATCGTGCCGCCTCGCTGGCTTGCTCTTCAGGTGTCATTTGCGCCTTGTTTGCCTCAAACTTTGCCACCCTCGCAGCGTGGTCTATTACCAACTCTTTATAATTTGCGTGTGCAAGTCTCATTACTTTGCTGTTTATTGTTTCCATGATGGTAGGTTTTAAAACTATACTTTTAATTATTGTTTTACGTTGCAAAGATATAAATAAAATACTATTCAACAATACAAAAACTAAACTTTAACATATTCTTTTTATATAAAAATATATATTATAAATATAATCAATTGATATACACTATAATTATAGGTTATATTTAACCTTAAATATATTTGCTTATTAACAATAAAAGATGTACTTTTGCACAAAAAAATATATATATGTTATTAGTTAAAGAAGTAGCAAAGCAAAAAAACATTACCTTGAAAGAGGTATCGGAGCAAATGAACGTTTCGTACGTTGGTTTTTTAAAAACAATTGGAGGCAATCCTACAATAGAGACCCTACGAAAGATTGCGGCGGTGCTTGATTGTGATGTTAGGGACTTAATAGAACCTACCAAAGACCAGGAGCAAACCATGCAAACACCCTTATATATCAAAAACGAGGGAGGCGGTTTAATTAACGTTGGTACGTTGGATATAGGAAAAATCCAATAAACCAGTAATATTAACCGCCCTTGAAAGGGATTAATGTATACATTAACTCCGCTTGTGTGGTATTATTGCACCCCAATAAGATAACCCCAAAACTCCAACCAAACCCCTACAAAAGGGCAAATGAATGTCAGGGGCGCACGATTATAGGTTTGCTCCCTTTGCTGTTTTTAGTATGTTAATGATTGGTTTGCCCGCTGGAGGTAGTGAATAACCAGCTTTATTTATATTGTTGAAACTTTTGCCCGCTGGTGTAATAAAAAATTCGTATCTTTGCGCCATGCTTACAACTTACTTTTAAAAGATAGAGGGGCTTTATAAGCCTCTTTTTCTTTTTTAAATTTGCTTTATGCGGTTTGCAGTTGTATAATTGCTTTTTCTACCTCGTGCCTCTTATAATACACACGTCCCCCAATTCCATAAGAAGTCAGTATGCCTTTCTTTGTCCAATTGTTTAGAGTGGTTAGGTTTATACCTAACATCTGTTTGACTTCCTGCCTTGAAAGGTAAACAGTTGGTTCTTTTGGTTGGAAATCTTTTTTGAGTTCGTTTAACTCCTTGCGCACCCCTTCAATAATAGCCGCTTGCAGCTGCTCGGGGCTGGTCTGTATAAATTGAATTGTGTCCATAAAAAAATTGTATCTGTTGTTTTATGGTGCAAAGGTCGAGCGAAAGCAAAATAAAAATAGGATACATAACCGAGTATGTACCCTATCATATACCTAACAGAAAACTATTTCTATTCCTCTAAATATACATCTATTTCTATTCCTCTAAATATACGTCTATTTCATATAGTCTTTAAATTCCTTTCTACAATTTTTCAGCATTTCTTTAAGTTCTTTAGATGTTGCATTTTTTCTCAAATCTTCAACTATTGAACTATCTTTGTAAGAATGTTTTTGTTTCATTTGTGCTGGTCTTTTGATTTTTATTCCTACAACAGCCCTTATGCCATTAAATAGTTCTATATCTGTATTGGGCATTGTTTCTATTGTATCGGATAATTTTAAGGACTTAAAAAGCTCATACAATTCATTTTGAGAGCCTTTCCAAATAAAATCATTTTCCATATATTATTCGTTTTTTATATCAAAATACTTATTTAAAAGGTCTAATAATTCCGTATCATTATTTGCTTTGTAGTCTATCTTTCCTACTGCTTTTAATGTTTTGAATAATTCCAATAAATTATTTTTATTATCTTTCCAAATTATTTTATTTGTTATATTATTACTTACACTTTCTGTTTTATTGTAGATTGTTTTATTTTTTTTACTGATAAAATCAAATATTCTGTTTATAGAAATTTCAAAATTTTTAAACTTATCACTATCATAATAAACTTGTTCCTTTTCATCCACTTTAAGGAAATGATAAAATATATCATGTACATTAGGTTCTATATTATACTTATCTAATTTTGAACCATAAATTAAACTTCTCTCTGTCCTCAATATTTTATAAATATTCTCATTGCTTTCATCTTTAATAAAATTGTGCAATCTTAATCTTAAAATTCCTGCATATTCATATAAAGAGGCTATATAATCTAAACTATTCCCCAACCTATCCACCTCATATATAGAGACAAATTCCTCTAAAACAATATAATCACCCTCACTATGAGTTTGAAAAAAAGATAAAGTTTCTTTATATTGTTTGTCTATATATCTCAAATAGTCTATTTCTCTACTATCAGGGAAACGTATTTGCCATTCCTTAAAATCATTATCATAATTGCTTTTAAAATCATTATATGATAAATACAAGCCTTTGATTTTTTCTACTTCCATATACTTACTTTTACTTACTTATTTATCTTGTGAGGGCGGTTTATTCCTCTGGAGTACCCTCCCATATTATTTTAACTTCCGAAATACTAAAATCTCCTTTAACCTCCTGCTTTGTTGGAGCCTCCCAGCCCTCTATTTTTGCCAGCTGGGCAACAGCGCTTATTTGGTCTCTAAAGGAGGGGTAATACTTTTCATTATCCTTTTTGATAGGTTCCCCCCTTGCTATTTGAGAAAGTACCGCCAATGCCTCTATTTTTGTTAATATATTTCCTTTCCGTGCTTCTACTTCCATTTGTATTTCCTGCTTTTGTACTTCAGAATTAACCTTATTTTGCCACGTTTCTAATTCCTTGTTTGCCTTTTTCCAATCACTGACAAAAGTAGTTTCTGAAAAATCGTATTTCTGTTTATACTGGTGGAAAGCATTTAGGTAGGTGCATGCTGGTTCTTTTTTGAGTAACTCAAATAACCATTTTTGTCGGGCTTTGTTTGTTTGCATATAGTTAGTTTTTTAATTATTCATTCCCTTGCTGCTGGTAGGGCGCTATTTTTGGAAGGACGTTACTTTCAAGTTCTTTTAATCGGTTGGCGGTCTGTATCAGGTAATCGTTTGAGGTTTTTCCTATATAGGATAAAAAGGTACTTTCCTTTGTGTGCCCTGTCATTTGCATAATAAAGACGGTTTCTAATTTTCCGTATAAGTTCGTCGCAAAGGTGCGCCTGCAAGTGTGCGAACTTATTAACTCGTACTTAGGGAAAGTGCCATATATAGTCCGTTTAGTACCCTCCTTTGGATACTCTCCCTTATCGTTTTTCTCTATTATATTTCCCTCCTTATCAATCATACAAACTTTAGAATGCTCCACCAAATCATTTATACCAGCCAAACGACAAACCTCCTTAATATACTGGTCTAACTTCTGTACTGAAATCTTTTTTGGTAATCCCTCGCCTCTTATTGCTTGCACCTCCGATAAAGCACCCACTAAGGGAACACATGCCACCCTCCCCGTTTTTTGTTGTACGATTTGGATATATTCCAAGCCGTCTATTCCTTTGACAAAATTACTTTCTGTTATAGTCAATAAGTCCCCACCTCTTTGTCCCAGCAGGCACCCTAATAGTAACCACTTGCGGGCATTGTTTAAATACTGCTTTCCCAGCTGACAAGCCCTTATCTTATCCAAGTCATTAAGGGTAAGATATACAGGGGTTTCTTTTTTGGGGCTTTCCTTCCCTATTCTTTGTAGTTGTGGGTCTGTTTCTATTCCCAATGTTGCCGCCTCATTACATACCGCCTTGAGATTATCAATAAGTTTCAGGGCATAGCTATCTTTGTGCTTTCTCTTATCTAACAACCAGCCCAAGAATGTTTTTTGAAAAGACAAATTAATATCCTTTGCCTTGTAACGCTTGCGGGTGTGTGTTTCGTACTCCTTGAAAATATTTCTTAGGGTGTGGTATGCTTTTACCCTGCTATCTGAAAGCCCTAACATACCCTTTCCGTTCCTACGTGCTGGGGCGGTGCTTATTACATGGTCAAT
This sequence comes from Capnocytophaga sp. G2, assembly GCF_035282625.1. Lineage (NCBI taxonomy): Bacteria > Pseudomonadati > Bacteroidota > Flavobacteriia > Flavobacteriales > Flavobacteriaceae > Capnocytophaga > Capnocytophaga sp. G2. The sequence continues at coordinate 28,592 of NZ_JAYKBU010000016.1, forward strand.
AAGGGAAAGAATTAAATCACTTTGCCTTGTTTCTGTATCTGTTATTCGTTTAAAATGTAAATCTATTTTTGTGCTTAACCATTCGGCGGTTATCTCCTCCCCTGTCCTTGCGGCATTATTCAGTGAATTTTCAATATACACACGTAACGACTTGAGGTCGGTCGCAAGATTTTTATTCTCAGGGCTGGTTTGCTTTGGTTCGTTCTTTTTATCACTCCATTGCGCTGGGTCAATAAAAAGCCCCGTCCTACATTTCAAGTCCTGACCTTTGCCTCTTCCTAAGATTAGACGAATATATATCGGAGAATTGTCCTTTTTGCTCTGTATTAGGTATTTTATAGTCATTTCATAGGTGCTTATAACTCTTTGTAATGCAAAGATATAACAATAAATTCAAACGACAAAAAGTTAGCCGAAATTTAGCCGAAAAAATTGCAATTCCTTTAAATCTTATGCTATTTCATTGCGCTTCTGAAACCTTCTATTTTTCCTACAAAAAATTGAAATATAATAACTTAACACTGAAAAACAAAGACTCATAAAAGTGTATAATATAGGTAGTTACAGTCCCGCTCCGAGTACAAATCTATCTGTCAATAGAGAAAAATTTAAAAATCATTACTTTTTTAAGTAGTGATTTTTTTGCTTTTATATTAACTCTTAAAAATATTTGACTATGGAAACAGCTGTAACATTTGCTACCTCTGATGTAAATAAACTAAATTCAATAAAAGATTTTATAAAGTCTTTAAATGTACCTATCATTCAAGAAGAAGACATACCTCAGCCTATTGAAATGACGCCAAGATTAATGGCTTTTCTTGACAAAATAGAAACATGTAACACTCCTTTTGAAGAGTGTGAAGACTTTGATGTTATGATTAATGAAGTAGCTTCTGAATATGGAATCTCCCTATAAAATAAAAGTAGAACCTAAAGCAAAAGATGATTTAAGAAAAGGGGCTCTTATTATTAAATGCTACTCTGTCTAAAGCTGTTAAGAATTTTTTCTTCATTTATTCTCAATAATATTAATAATTCTTTCTCTCTCTATAAAATTCATAATTTTCTTCGATCAGAGGCAGTATCACTTTTTTTAATCACAAATAGTTGAAGTATAGCTTCTTCTTATGCAAATAAGAAGGAGTTCACCATTAATATGAACTCCTTTTTACCAAAATTTTTAATCAATTTCTTTTATTTCCTTAAACTCTTTCCATTCAACATGTCCTTCATAAGATGATTTAGCTCCTTTTGGCACATAAAGTATAGCATTGGTACTGATACCTTTAAAAGCATTCACCAGTACTGTAGGAGGAACAGTCGCTTTTATAGTTATTTTTTCTAATTTTTTACAGTTCATGAAAGCCATTTGACCTATAGTAGTTATAGTCTCAGGAAGAGTAACTTCTTTAAGAGTAGGAGACAAAGCAAAAGCAATTCGACCTATTACCTGTATTTTACTTCCTGTAATAGAAACTAATTTTTTAGACGCTTGAAAAGCACTTTTCTCTATTTTAGTTACGTTATTGAAATCAATAGAAGTAATCTCTGCATTCCCAGAAAAAGCCCCTGCTCCTATACTTGTCCCAGCATCTGGAATTCTTATATCTCCTTTAGCAATAGCACCACTCTTAAGGGTTACTACACCATTACTATCTATCTCAAAAATATCATCTTTCGATTTCACAACTACACGGATAGTTATAGTTTTATTTTCACTATCTTTGAGGGTGATGGTGGCATTACCAGCAGCTATTCCTTTAATAATTACATAATGATGTGTATCATCTTTACCTGCCACTTTTTCAGTTTTTTCCTTTACTTCAGCAGTAACTACGTTTGTAGGGGAAGAGCTAACAGTATAACCGGGATTACCAGTATTAATACGAACTTCAACAGTAGCTCCTGTTGCCATCTCAACTTCAGTCTTAGCAATAGTAAGATCAGCTGCAGTAATGGTTACTTTAAAAGTAGCTATTTGACCACTAACATCATCTTTTACAGTAACTTGCCCCTCACCTACCTTAAGAGCCTTTACACGAATATTTTTACCATCAGGATTACCATTCACTATACGGTCTTCAACTGTAGCGGCAACTATACCTTCAGGACTTACAGAGAGAGTGTATTTATCCTTTCCTTTTATAACAGCATTTACTTCTTCTTGTCCATTTACAAGAGTAAGTTTTGCCTTTTCTACAGCAAAAGAACTAGTTACTTCTATATTAAAAGTTTGCGCTTTCTGGGTCGGCGTATCCTTTACAATAATTTGAGTTTTCCCCTTACCTACCCCTGTTATGGTAAGCGTATTTCCTGTTATAGAGGCAGCAGCAATAGTTTCATTGGTAGAAGAAACTGTATAGCTCGTGCCAAAAGTTAGTGCTTTGGTCAGCGTACTACCCTGTTCTATAGTGAGTGATTCACCAGGGACAATGAGATTGATCACTGTTACTGCTATGTTAGCTTTTTTTCCTTTAGCATCAGAGACTGTTAGAGTAGTTTTTCCTTCAGCTATAGCATTGATTTTCACATTGTTTTGTTCAATAACAGCAGTGGCAATAGTTTTATTGGCAGATGCGACGGTATAACCTCCATTGCCATCGGTAATTCGCACAGCAATATTTTCGCTTGCCTTCATAGTTACTGCGATTTTCTCCAAAGTGAGATTCTTAAGTTTTTGTTCGTTGTTGTCATCATCTTTTTTACAACCTGAGAACAAGAGGGCTACAAAAGTTGCCCATACATACAAAAGTCGGATATTCTTCATACGAAAAAATATAATTAAAATTAATAAAATATTGTTATCTAATAATAAGGAACTACTATCTTGAGAGTCCTACCACGTAATACTACTTGGCGAGTAATGGTACGTACTTCCTCCACATAAAATTTAAGAGTTTCATAAGTAACCGAACCTCTAATTTTCTTATACTCAATGCGTAAATCCATATAAGTACCTTGTACTGGGTTTATAATAGGAGGAATTCTATAATATGAATTATTAGTAGCATTAATATTATTCTGTCCCGAAAAGAGTGTACCGGTAGTTTGGCTCTTTTGAATGACAGTAGGATTAATAGCTTGAGTGATGTATCTACTGGTATTTTTATTAACGCCTAAATTATCAAGAAAATGCTTATCATCTATACAGCGTACTTTTACTTTAAGCCCTTTAGAGGTAAGTCCTGCTGAGGAAGCTATGATAGTGGCATCGCCTTCGGCTTTACCTCTTATTTCCAAGATACCACTATTACCATCCCATGTAGTTTTCATTATATCATCAGGATCAGCAGTAGTAATACTCACTATATCACCTCCCCCTAATTGAATAGTTTTATTGATGTCCGTAGGTGCAAGGGTTACTTCTTTGGCTGTAAAATTGAGTTCATTAGGTTGTACGGTAATATTCAAGCGTGCTGCTTGGTCATGAGAACGAATTATCATAAAGGTACTACCTTGTTCTTGAAAACTCTGAATTTTAAGAGTATCTTGACTAATGGAGGCTCCCACCAAACGCGAGTTAGCTACATTTACTGTATATTTATGATTACCTCCTGAGAGTAATATATCATGTCGGCTCTGAGGATAAAGAGTCAAGTGAACAAGTGAAGTATTCTCAGTACCTATTTTAATGGGCTGAGAAGTGTCTGCTTTTTCTTCACAAGCATAGAGCACTAAAGCAAAAAGAAGGAAAAGAAGTTTTTTTATCATAATTGGTAGCGTTCAGCAATTTGTTGTGTAATATTTTTAAGAGAGCCTTCCTGGACAGTAGGGGCTAATAAGCGTGTAACATCCCATAAACCAATACCTGCTATGAGTTGATTCTGAAGGGCTCTCACCTCATCATAAGTAAAGTAAAGAGTGCCATCGGCTCTGCGAGTGAATTGCAAAGCATATAAAAATCCATAGCCTTGTGATAGATATTTAAAGGCTTGTTTAGGAGCTTCAGTATAATTGGTAAGGGTAATCACCCCAGTAAGTGTATTAATAGCACGAATGGCAATTGCTTTGGAAAGTTCTTCACGGATAATACGCATTTGGGTATAGAGTGCTTCATAGCGATAACGTCCCAATTCAATGCGTCCTTGTACAAAAGCATTTCGTATTTTACGTTCAACACCCGCCAAAGCAGCTACCCCATCGGACTGAGTGAGTGATTGTAAGTGTAAAAAGTAACCATAAGCCAAATCCCAATGATGTTCTAGCTCAGTGTAGTTTTCACCTGGTGGTAAGATTACATTTTGATGATTACGGCGCAGAGTAGTATCAGAGAAATAACGCTCATCTAAGTGCAATAAGAGTATTTTATCTAAGTATATAGCCCCATCTATGACACGCATAAATACCTGGGCGGGAGCTATTCCTTTTTCATCTACATACACACGTTCTGCATCGCCTACTCTACGCCCTGCATCGCCTGAAATTCCTGGATGGGCTTCCCTGAGTGGAATATTTTTTGCAGAGAGGAAGAGATTGATAATGTCTTCCTTAATCCTATCAGTAGGCACTAACGAAGAAGATGCTATTTCATCAATAGGTTTCACATAAGAAGTACCTTCAGTATAATAGCGAAGAATTTCAGTATATGTAAAATCAGAGATAGCTCCAGAGAGCAAACGTCGTTCTATAATATCCAGAGGTTCACGCAAAAGGGTAACAGTGTGTTCATCCACACTTGACTGACCGTTACGACTGAAAGTATAGGGTATATCAGCCTGTGGACGAAGTATATTAGCCGTTTCTACAGTCTCGCCTTCTCCTTTTTGGCAAGCCCAGAATGCAAAACCCAATAGTCCATATAATAAGAGATTATATTTCATTTTATTCATTTTCTAAGGTAAAACTATATATTCACAATAGGGAGTTACATTATCAGTACCATCGGTATTCTGAGCAGCATTATACTGCAAAGTAGGAATACTTACTATTCCTTGTGTATCTACAGCACTCAACTGAGCACTTACTCTTGATTCTCTTTCCCCTCCACCATAAACAGATAGATAGAGAGGATAACCTGAAGGGAGAGAAAAACGAACCGTTTGCTCCGTAGTGGTAGCACGTAAGGTAACTAACTCCTTTTGAGCATTTACATAACACACATAATAACGAGGATCACGAACATTATCTTTTCCTTTCTTACACTGGTAAGTAAGGGTAAGAGTATACTGATGTCCCTGCTGTGTAGTTTCCACACCAGGATAAGTATAATGGTCTATATCACACTGCTTATGCACAAGGTCTTCATAGTTAATGGTAGGTTTCTCAATCCCTTTAAAGGGAAAGAGTTTCCGGTAATCCTCCTGTGCAGGGTCTTCTTCTTTGGTATTACAAGCCAATAGAAATAAACTTATAATTAAATAGATAAAAAAACGCATCATATTCATTGCTAATTTTTTAATTATTAAATATTTCGGCAATATAACCTGTGGCAATACCTTTCTTGTCATAATGATGAGCAATAAAACGATTCCCTTCACGCACAAAATCGTAAAATATAAGAGAGTTATTATAGCGTAATCCTGCTCTAAAGGTAAGTCCTTTTTCAGTACCTACATAACCAGAACCTATAAACTGACTTTTGTATCTACCTGTTGAAGGATCTTCTTGTGGGTTAGTGCGATATTCGAACACATAATATCTATTGGCTACAAATCCCTCCAAAAAGGGAGTGTTCAACCCAAAATTGTTACCTTTTAAGTATACATCACTTTGGTAGTAAATCTTACTACCACGCCTAATGACGATTTGTGGATTGTTCATCTGTTCAAAGAATTGTCTATTATTATATGCTTTTTGTAAGAATTGTTCTTTATCAGTAATTGATTTCAGTTTTTCAAAAACTATATATTCACGAGCAGGTTCGGCATAGGAAGCAGTCTTGAAGACAATATTCTGTAGGGTATCTTTGCCTACATACAGAAAATCGGCAGCAGCACGAAAGCGATTATTTACCAGACGATGAATATAATTATAAGTAGTGAACGACAGCTGGAGTTGTGATTCTTGAGTGAGCGCATATTCACTGGTTTTAGCGACTTGGATAGTTTGGGTATTGGTATCCATTAAAATATCTACAGTATTATTTTTATGGAAAGTCATCAAAAAATAAAACCCACCAAATCCCTGTGTAATTAGTTTCTCCACATATTTTGATTCACTTCGTTTCTCGGGTTTGGTAGGGGTGGCAAAGAGTAACGAATCAGTACGTGGAAAGTAAAGTACTTTCCAACCATAAGGAGCTTCAGTAAGTTCATTCTGCAACTCAGTACGATGCTGAGACATACGCTGAGAGGGCGAATACTCAAAAACATTTTCTTGTTTTTGACAAGCTATCAGCAAAGCAAACAAAGTTATAAAAGTAGTTATTTTCATCATAGAAGTCATATTTATTGAGCATTAAATCGATTAATGCGCTGAAGGCTTAAAAGCTGTAAGCGCTTAAGACTAAAGCCAACCTTCTTGTTAAAATATTCAGCTACAAAGGCTTCCTTTTTAAGTAAGTTATTATACGATAGGGCAGCACGTTGCATCTCTTTTTCAGTATTACCTGTGGGAGTCTTGGCTATATTCTTGGCAATATCTATCTGAGAGCTAAGATTAGTAAGAGGAATACTTATCATCTCAGCAAAATCATTTTCAGCGGAGATCATTGCTTGAAAAGTAAAGAAACCTGCATGATTGGGAGTATTTTGTGTAAAGTTACAAAAGTAGCAATCCTCACTAATACCCGCTTGGGCATGAGCATTCTGACACTGAGCGAGTGATTGAAAATACTGAAAAGGCAGCTCAGTTGTACAAGTATTTAGATCACGCTTCTTAGGATAATAGCGTAGAGCGTATAGGGCTATCCCATCAGTAGGCAAGCCATATAGTTGATTATTAAAAACAGTACGATAATCTTTCTGACTGATACTAAGAAATGTTTGACGGTCATAAGGATATATTTCATCTCCAAGCAAACGAGCAAACTGATGATGCACACTACGCATCAGTACGTATACTTTGTCTTTATCGCGAGGGTTGAAGTCATTAATATTATACAGATGAAACTCACGCCCTACTGCTGAGTTATTATTAATAAGTTCTTGCCCATTGCCATCAACATTTTTTCCTCCATAAAGATATATTTTTAAAGGTGCCTTTCCTTTCCAAAAATTACTACCGCCTAGTGAAGCTTCGGTATAAAGTTCGAGCCATAGGTATTTAATAGCCTCAAGTACAGGTTTTACTTTAGTTACCTCTGGAGGATAAGTATAGGTGCCTTTCTGAGCAGCATTTTTATCCCAGCGGTATTCAATAGCAATCCCGTAAGGCAAAGTGATATTATCCTCTATCCACCTATCTAATTCGGTATAAGCTTGCTGAGTGGTCTCGGACTCTACTACACTTTGTGAAGATAGTTTTTCTTTATGACAACTTACCAAAAGGAACAAAAATGCTATAGCGGTTATTTCTAAAAGATTTTTCATACTGAATTATTATTAATATTGTAAAAATGTCTATTATATCACTCCTATCTTGGGTTTGCGGGTAATCCACGATTAATAGCTTCTATAGGAAGCTGTATTACCTTGCGCAGGTCTTCTTTCTGTAGAGGTTCTGCAGTGCGATTTACAGGAATATAAAAGCGCCTAATATCCAGCCAACGCATCCCTTCATGCATAAATTCCCACTGGCGCAATAGAGCAATATTCTTAATAGCCCCCAACTGCCGAATAGTAAGCCCATAGAAAGGTGAAAAGTTTTGGTAATCATCATCTGTAGAAAGAGTAAGTTCTTCTACTGTAGTATTTTTAGTAATATCAAATTTGACCTTGTAATATTCTCGATACTCTAAAAGAAACTGATTATAGTTTTTAAGCATAACGTATGCTTCCATGCGATTGAGCATTACCTCATCGGTGGTGAGAAGCACATTGGAGACATATAGGTCAGTAGGCTTGCTTCCTGTACTTCCAAAGAGAGACAGCTGATCAAACTTAGCTATATACATACCATTATAAATAGGTATAGGAGAAGTGGCTGGAGCATAATAGCTAAAATTAGTATTGATAAGGTTTGTAGTCAGTCCGTACTTAACCGTTGGGAGCTCTCTTGTCCAACGTGATTGTGTTGTAGCTATAAGCAAGTTCGCTTCCTCTTCAGTCTTTGTATATTGCTGGTATAGATGAGTACGATTATTAAATCCATATTCATCATAATAGGCTTTCCAATGGCGTAATTGTGTTTTAGGCTGGGTGAGCACATAGTTGGCATAGTCTATTACTGTTTGCCATTCTCCTTTAAATAGGTAAAAACGTGAGGCAAAGGCATAAGCAGCCCGTTTGTTAAAATGAAATTTGGGTTTGCTATAATAACTATCACTCACCAAAGTAATTCCTAACTTAAGATCTTCTTCTATCTTCTGATAAACATCATATACCGTGCCTCGGTTATAATTCACTAAAGCATGTTTCTCAGGCGTAGTAAGGTAGGGAATTCCTAAATCATTTTTAGAAGCTTCCCCTTTATAAGGCTCTGCCCATATATTTACAAGCATAAAGTGCAAGTAAGCTCTGAGTAAGAAGGCTTCGGCATATAGTGCTTTTACACGATTGGTCTTAGGATATTTAGCCAAAAGTTCTAAGGCTTTATTAGCTTGAGCAATACCCCTATAGCAGCTGTTCCAATAGTGTAAGGGCGTATCGAGATCTTCTTGATCTTCGTCTTCCCAACGATACATAGCCTCATTCAAGCGTGTATGTACTCCATTTTCGCGCTGGGCTACATTATCAGTACGTGGTTCAAGAAACGGAAAATAGCTTGCATCAGGATAAGCTCCTGTAAGGAGTTCTGCTATTTTCTCTTCTGAATTGAGAGGTACATTTAGAGAAGCATCGGGATCTTTGTCCAAATAATTGCAACTTATACAAAGACTACTAAAGATAATACTTATTATTTTAATCACATATTTCATTCTATTTTTTGTTACTTGTTATTCACATACTCAACATGAACTTTCAATGAGTTTATCTGTTACTTCTTATTTAACTAAAATCCTATCTGAAAAGATAAAGTATATTGTTTAGGAGTAGGTAATGACACCCCTCCTGATTTATAATACTCTGGGTCTTGTCCATTGAGCTTACTATCAGAATAAATGAGGAACGGATTGGTAGCCTGCAAACGCACTATTAAGTTACTGATGCCATAATGGTCTAAATTATTTTTAGGTACTCTATAACCTATAGATATGTTTTTCATACGAACAAAACTACCGTCAGCTACACGATTTTGAGAGTAATTATAGGTGTTATAAGCACGTTCTATATTCTCCTTACCAATAAGGTTAATAAGACTCTGTGAAGGCAAAGCAGGTACTTGAGTGCGCAATTGATCGTAAGGGTGTAACCATCGGTTATAATATTCTTTTGAAAAGACATTAAGATCTCCAAAGGATGGGTCAAAAGTAGGATTTAATCGTATTTTATTGCCCGCTTGAGCTGTGATAAAGAACGAAAATTCCCAGTTTCTATAGGTAAAGGTATTAGAAATTCCTCCTATAACATTTGGCTCTACCGAGCCATGATAGATAAGGTATGATTTTGAGTATCGAGTATCCGAAAAATCGGCTCCTACCACATTAGCATAAGGACGGTTATTGAGTGGGTAAAGTCCAAAATCAAAGGTAGGTAGTCCTTGATTATTTACACCTTGATAATTAAAGGAGAACAAAGAGCCTTTAGGGTAACCTACTATATTACCACGGCCTGTGCCTGATACCATATCAAAAGTATTGGGGGTATTCAGTAAGCGAGTAATCTTCTGGTTCATATAGCTAAATGAAAAGGTAGTATGCCACTTGAAATCATCAGTATGAATATTTTTGGTATTCAAAGCAAGTTCTATTCCTCGAGTACGCATATCACCAAAGTTGGCATATTTGTAATATTCACCTCCAATCCCTGAAGTACGGATGAGATCTATCAGGTCAAATGAGTTGCGCTGGTACACATCTAAAGAAAGACTTATGCGATTATCAAAAAAGCCAGCATCAGCCCCTATATTTAGCTCATACATTTTTTCCCATGTGAGATCTCGATTCTCTAAGTGGAGTAAACGCAAAGCGTTCTCTCTATCACTGAACCGATAACGATTTTGTATCCAGTTCTGAAAAACACTATAAGAGTTGATAGCTTGTTCATTCATCTTAGCAGTGAGTCCATAACTTGTTCTCAGGGCAAGAGTGCTGATATTTTTACTACTAAAGAATTTCTCACGGTCTATATTCCATTTAGCACCTATATTCCATGTAGGTAACCAGCGTGAACGTGTGCCACGTCCTGCTGTATTAGAACCTTCATAATTCAACACTGCATTCACTATATATTTACCTTGGTAAGCGTAAGTACCACTAGTAGAGAAAGTAAGTCCACGGTCATATTTTTCGGTAAGAGCAAAATAATTATTTCCTTCATTGAGAAGCTTTTGGAAGATAAGAGGATTGGTAAACACTTGATTTCCGCGATCATACTGAATACCATACCCTTGAAAAGGAGTAACAGTTCGGTCAGCATAGCGTATTTCCGCAAATCCAAAGACTTTAAAGTCATGATAATCACCTATCTTCCTATTATAATCCATTGCTACACGTGCCATATAGCTTTTTAAGGAGGATCCAGTCTTGTTAAAGATACCTCCATTGGTCAAAGCTATTTGCGGAGGGGCTAAAGGATTGTCTTTATTTTTCAGCAGATATATATTATCAGCAGCCACTTGGGGTGTTTCATTGGCACGAAAAGCCTTTATTACATTCGATTGTTCGGTAATATAGTGAGATGAATTAGTTTGTGCTTGCCGAGCCGATACTAAAGCAGTAGTTTCTAAATGCGAGTTGATTTTATAAGATGTTTCAGCTTGTATTTTAAAATCAAGCACATCTATTTTCATGTAGTTATTTTGATATTCATTCAAGATATTAAAAGGAGCCCAATTGTTGCGATAATACTCAAGATTTCCATTATTATCTTTAGGACGTAAAGTACGTGAAGTGCCTAAAGCATAGGAAAAAGGATTGATGTCAAAATCACGTTCAAAAGCTCCTATAGTAGTATTCTTGCGCTGGGTAAAGGTACCTGGCGCTTTCTGTTGACGGATATTACCCACTGCCGTAAAGGTAGCTTTTAACTGTTCATTAAGGTAGAAAGTACTTTTCAGGTTTGCTGTGATACGCTTTACATTATCGGCTATTGTCCAACCACTATCATGATAGTACCCCAAAGACGCATAAGTTGTAGTATTTTTACCTCCTCCTGAGAGAGTAATCGTATGGCTCTGTATAGGATTGATAGAAAAAAGGTGTTTAAACCAATTGGTATTGGCATACTCACGTTCTCTCATAAAAGTATTTCTTGCTGATAAGGTATTAGGGTAGTAATAGTTACCCGTTTGTGGATTAAGTGTACTCACTCCTTTGTACCATTGGTAATAAACACCACTACGCCTACCATAAAGGGTATTCTGAAGGTTAAAATAGCCTTTATGTTCCATTTCTTGGAGAAGCGACATTGTTTCCTGTGAGTTCAGCAAATCAAAATCTTTATAAGACGGTATCTGGCGAAAACTTTGTTCATAAGAGTAAGTGATACGGTTAGGAGTATCACGCTTACCTGATTTGGTAGTAATCACTATCACCCCATTGAGAGCTCGAGCCCCATACATAGAAGTCGCTGAAGCGTCTTTAAGTACCTGTATATCTTCTATATCGGCAGCATTAAGCCCTGCAATAGCCGAGCTGACTAAAGTAACTGCATCACCTGAGACCAGTTGGTCAAGACTCAAAGAGACTAAATCTTCATAAATAGCTCCGTCAATCACCCATAAAGGCTGTACATTGCCTATGATGGAAGCGCCTCCGCGAATATTAATACGTGGTGCCGACCCAAAGGTACCTGTTACATTTTGAATAGAAAGTCCTGCCACACGTCCTTCAAGCATACGCGATACATCAGCAACCCCTTCTATCTTAATATCATCCATTTTTATTGAAGTAGATGCTCCTGTAAATACATGGTTTTGTATCTTCTGATATCCAGTAATCACTAAACCTCCTAAAACTTCGGCTTCTTCCTTGAGCACTATATGCAGAGGTTCTTCTTTTACTTTAATATGTTGGGTTTTCATCCCTACATAGCTTACCACTAAAGTCTGTCCTACTTGCGCTTTAATGGTAAAATGACCTTTCATATCGGTACTGGTACCCGCATGTGTTTCTTTTATTATAACAGTAACTCCTAATAAAGGATCACCATTTACTTCTCTCACAGTACCTTTCAGAGTAAAAGTCTGTGCACTTAGTGATGTACTTATAAGGAGTAAAAAAAGAATACATAAAAATTTGTTCATAGTCTCTTAATACTTTAATATAAACCCACCAAACACACCAAAAGGGTGACCTGGACGTAAACCTGAAGGATGACGTGATACTAAATAGGTTTTGTTAGTGAGATTGATAGCATTTAGGTTAATGGTAAAGTTTTCATTTATTTTCACTTTTGCCGAAGCATCTACAATGGTATAAGCAGGTATCTTTTGTCGATCAGCTATAGCACCTTGTCCTGGTTCAGTACGTACAGCACTATTATAGCGCACCCCTATATTTAACTCATAGCGTTTGTAGCTAGTCCCTATGCTCAAGTTAAATGCATGGCGATTAATATAGGGGATCTCATCACCTGCTATTACTCGCCCCCATGAGTTACTTTCAAAAGAGTTCTTCATCTCAGTATCAGTGAAGGTGTAAGAGAGCTGTAAAGGAATTTTGAGGGCATAATCCTCGGGGATGGGCTGATATTGCACAATAAACTCTAACCCTTTCACTACTGCTTCTCCTACGTTAAACTGTTCCAATGAGCCCGTTCCTCCCATAGCAGCAAGATCACTACCTAACATATTACTATAATTATTATAAAAGCCAATAAGTTCTGTCTCTAAACTTTGACTATTAACCCTCAACCCCATTTCAAGGTTAATACTACTTTCAGGTTTCTGATTTTCAGTCAACAAGGTAATATTTCCATTCCTGTCCATCACTCGCTTTTCTTTGCTTACTCCTGGAGGTGAAAAACCTTTGTGAATCCCTGAAAAAGCTGAAAACCAATCATTAATTTTGTAATGTACTCCAAGACTTGGTATCACTGCATTAGCTACATTAGTAGTCTCTATGCGCTTTTGCCCTGTACGACGTGTATCATCAGTAGTATAATCCTTTTCTAAAAGTTCAATATGTTCAAAGCGTAAACCTGCTGTAACAGTCAGTTTTTTATAACTCATCTTTGAAAGCCAATAGGCAGCAAGTGCATTAGCACTAGTTATTTTATTAGCTTGACTTCCCTTAATGCCTTTCCAAAGCAACTGCATCTGTCTTCCTTTCATTGCATAAATATCATCCCATTGATTACGATCTTCTTGGTCAGCATGATAGCGCAAACCCCATTCATTACTAAGGAAGCAATTACCCCATATTGCTTTATATTCAGCCTTGGTTTGCACACCTCGTGACAAGTATTCACGATGATTGGCGCGTACAAAGAGACCTGGGTTATTTTTCAGACGCTCATAATCACTATAAAACACACGACTATCTGCATTTCCTGATAGAATATCAAAATAAGCAGCATTAGTTTCAGGGTCGGCAAGTATTTGTCCTATAGTACGTTTCTCATTAGAGGAAGTACCATATTTTACTGATTCAAGTTTATACCAATTACGAAAGAAGTAATTATAATAGAAATGGGTTGTAAATTTCAGTCGTGGAGAGAATTGTAGAAGATAAGTCCCCACCCACTGGTAGTGGCGGGTTGTCAAATGGTCTTTCTGTGAACCTACATATCGTAAGAAAGGTGTTCTAGCAAAATCAGCTTTCGTAAGCCCTACATAAGTTTCATTAGAATCCTCATCGGCATAACCTGCTTTAAGTTCAAATGAGTGATTCACTCCCTCACTTTTGGCTGTATTAACAATAACTTTAGCCACTACATCGTTGCGATTAAAACCAGCATTCTGATGATCCTCAAAATGCTTAAATCCATCAGACTGATATCTAAGATACTCCACCATATAGCCAAAATGTTTCTTATGATCGCCTATATTTATATGAGTTTTGAAAGTATCATTAGTCCCATAAGTGGCATTCAGTCGTGCTGAGAATTTATTAGGAATGGGAGTAGAGACCATATTAATAGCTCCTCCTGTAGTAAAAGGTCCATATTGAACTTGGCTACTTCCTTTGACTACCTCAATAGCTTGCATTCGGGCAGCATTTGGGAAATAATAAGCTGCAGGAGCTGAATAAGGGGCAGGAGCTGCCAATATACCATCCTCCATTAAAGTAATTTTCTCACTACGTTCTGCCTTAGTACCTCGCAAACTGATATTAGGACGTAATCCATAGCCATCTTCTTCATAAACATTCACACCAGGAACGGCTTTTAACATACGATTAATATCAGTATATCCCATTTTTTGAATCTCTTGAGGAGAAATATAATAAGCTGAACCCGTTCGGTTACGTGCCTGAATTTTACTACCTAATATCTGCTTAGCAGAAACTACTACTTCTCCTAATTTTTGAACGCTATCTTTTTTTTGTTCTATAGATTGGGAAAAAGTATTTACTGCAAAAAACAAAGATAGAAGTATAAAGCCACTCTTTATTTTCATAAAATCATTGTAAATCAGGGGCAAAGATAATAATTATTTATAAATATACCAAATAGTATTTTTAATTATACTCAATAATATAAACTAATAAGGTTAGATAAATCTACACTATTTTAGATATTTTCTTGCTAATACATTTGTAGATAAGGTAGTGAAAAGCACGATGCTAATAGAGCTAATCGGCATTAGAATAGCTGCTACTACAGGTTCCATATTTCCTGTTATAGCAAAGAGGGTGCCTATACAATTATATAATAAGGAAAGTACAAAACTCATCTTGATTACTTGCATGGTCTTCTTGCTTAGGGCGAGAAAGCGTGGAAGCTGCTCTATCTCAGAAGCTTGAAGGATCGCCTCACAGGCTGGTGAAAAGGTATTGCTGTTTTCTGCCACGGCGCAACCTACTTGGGCTTGCTTGAGAGCGCCTGCATCGTTTAGCCCATCTCCGAGCATCATCACCCTCTTGCCTTCTCTCTGCAATTGCTCTATATAATGGAGCTTATCGGCAGGACTTTGGTTAAAGTGTAAGGATACTTTTGCCGATAATTGGCTTTGCAAATAGGTCTTTTCTGCTTCAGTATCCCCTGAAAGCAGCGCTAAAGTATAGCCTTTGTCCTCCAACTCATGGAAAACGGTAAATATATGTTCCCTATAAGGGTTCTTAAAGGTATATTTGCCCATTGGCTGCCCATTAATACTCACATATACCGCTGTTTCATCTTTGTTTTCCTTACCTGTTACAAACTTAGCCGAGCCTACTTTTATGCTATTTCCTCCCCATGTAGCTTCCATTCCTTTGCCTATAAGTTCTTGATAATGGTCAAGAGGGTGTATATCTACCTGCTTGTAGTATTCGTATAGCTGACGAGAAAGAGGATGGTTGGAGTTACGCAATACACTCTTGAGCAAGGGGCGTTGTTGGGCGCTCATCATTTGGCCTTCGTAGGTGATTTCTTGGGTATTGCTTTGGGTAATGGTACCTGTTTTGTCAAAGATAAGGGTATCTACCTGTGCCATTTGTTCTATAGTCTGGGTATCCTTGAGGTAGAAATGGCGTTTGCCTAAGAGTCGGAGCATATTTCCCAAGGCAAAAGGGGCAGAAACCGCCAAGGCACAAGGACAAGCAATGATAAGCACCGCTGTAAAGGCATTGAACGCCTCGGTAGGGGTACCATAGAAAAGCCAAAAGGCTAAGGTTAGGAAGGCAATGAGCAGTACAAAGAAGGTAAAATACTGGCTAATCCTATCGGTTAGGGTTTTGATACCTTCGTTTTTATTCTTCTGGAAGGATTCTTGGCTCCATAGCTGGGTGAGGTAGCTCTGGGAAACAGTTTTGGTAGCTTCTATCTCTATAGCCGCCCCCTTATGTCTGCCCCCTGCAAAGAGTTTGTCCCCGCTGTTCTTCTCCGTCCACTTAGATTCTCCTGTAACAAAACTGTAATCTATCTGGCCTACACCACGAATAAGCACGGCATCTACAGGTATCAGTTCCTCATTGCGAATCAGTAAGCGGTCGCCCTCCTTGATATCATATACTTGGACACTCTCCTCCTGTTCCCCTGTCATACGGGTTACCCCTATAGGGAAATAGCTTTTGTAATCTCGCTCAAAGGAGAGAAAGGAATAGGTGCGTTGCTGAAAGAATTTGCCTATAAGCAACAAGAAAACTAAGGAAGCCAAGCTATCAAAGAAGCCCTGTCCCCTACCCGATACAATGTCGTAAGTACTACGGACAAACAAAGTGAGGATACCCAAGGCCAAAGGAATATCAATGGTGAGAAAACGGTTACGAATCCCCTTGTAGGCGGAGACAAAATAATCCGTAGCTGCATAGAACATCACAGGCAGGGAGAAAGCAAACATCAGCCAGCGGAAGAAGTCCTTATACCGATTGAACCAAAATTCGTTGTCTTCAAAGAACCCAGGGAAGGACAACAGCCCAATATTCCCAAAGGCAAACCCCGCCACTCCCAACTTGTATAATAGCTGCTTTTGTCCCTTTTTGTCTTTCTTCTGAGAATAATCGTCCAAACTGATATAGGGTGCATAGCCTATTTTGGAGAGAAGTACTACCAACTCTTTCAGGGTGATTTTGTCTTTTAGGTAACTAATTCGTACCGTCTTTTTAGGAAAATCCACTAAGGCATGTATCACGCCCTGATGCAATTTCTGTAAATTCTCCAATACCCAGATACACGAACTACAGTGAATATGTGGGATATAGAGAGAGACAATTTGGGTGTTCCTCTCGTCAAACTCTAGGAGCTTGGCCACAATCTGGGGATTGTCCAAGAAATGGTACTTCTCCCCTGCCTCTTCAGGGCGTGCTCCAGGGGTTTGCTCGTAGGTATAATATTTGTCTAATTTATTGGCTGATAGGATTTCATAGACCGTTTTGCACCCTTGACAACAAAAATATTTATCGTCAAATACAATGGGGTGCTTAGGATCACAATTATTTCCACAGTGATAACAAGTCATAATTAGTGAATAGTGAAAAGTGAATAACGAACAGCGCTATAGTCTGCCTACTGCCTACTGACCGCTGACCGCTGACCTCTATTGATGAGGGGTAAAAGTAAAAAGGACAATCCTCCAAAAAGGACAATCATCAGGAACTGGGCGATCCATATCACCCAGCCCAAGGCTGTACCTATGGTCTCGGCTACGCCAAAAAGCAATAACACTTTGGCTATAAAGAGCGGGTAAGCACCTAAGCCTCCGTTGGTAAAGACAATGGCAAAACTCCCTATTACAAAAGCAGTAAGTACTTGTATCAGTGAGAGATCCTTAGTTTGTTCCATGGAAAAAAACACTACATAGAACATCAAAAAATACATAAGCCAAATAAATAGGGTATGGGCTATAAACTGCCATTTCTTTTTCAGGTGAGCTATAGAGAAAATTCCTTCCTTGATACCTGAAAGCATTTTACGGATTTTCTGCGCTATGGAAGAGGTAGAGCGGTAAATCCAATAAAGAAAGGCTACAAACACAAGTCCCAAGACCAAGAGTATCACTATGATATAGGAAAAGGTAAAATAGCTTTCTAAAAAGTGCCATACCAGATCAAACTGAAAGACAAAGACAACGGCAATAAATAGTAGCAAGATACACATGTCTATCACTCGTTCGGTAAGGATTGTCCCGAAAGCCTTGTCAAAGGGGACTTTGTCATAGCGATTGATAAGCAAAGCACGAGAGACTTCCCCCGAACGTGGTACGGTAAGATTGAGCAAATACCCGATAAATACAGCCAAAACCAAGTTGTAGCGCTTAGGGAAATAGTGCATAGAGGCCAAGGTATATTGCCAACGTATACCTCGTGATACATGACTTAAGAAACCCATCGCTACCGAGAGCCACAGAAAGGAATAATCAGCCCTAAGGAATTGTTCCTTGATCAGCGATAGCTCCTCTGCGCTGAATTGGGCAAAGGCATACCAACACAGAAATAGCCCCAATAGCAAGGGGAGCAACAGTTGTAAAGTTTTCTTCAGATAATGTTTGCTTACTGTCATCTATGAAAATATTCTTTTGCTCGTGCAAAGATATAAATTAATTTGTATTTTGCTATTCCAAAATTAATAGTTATTTTTGCATTTCATTTCAAACCCCTTGAAAACAAGTTATAAAGAAGAAGATTATATAACTTATTTAACTTTTTAGATAAAAACTCAAAACTAGCTTAAAAATGTACAGAACACATACTTGTGGAGAATTACGACTCTCACACGAAAAACAACAAGTAACCCTTAGCGGTTGGGTACAACGCATTCGTAACAAGGGCTTTATGATCTGGATAGACCTACGCGACCGCTATGGTATCACCCAGCTAATCTTTGATGAAGAACGTACCGACAAAGCGGTCTTTGAACAAGCCAAAACCCTCTCCCGTGAGGATGTGATTCAAATTCAAGGTGCCGTCATTAAGCGTGAGGCTGTTAATGCCAATATCCCTACGGGGGAAATAGAAATCCTTGTTACGGCACTCACCCTGCTCAACCACTCCGAAATACCTCCTTTTACCATTGAAGATAATACCGATGGAGGCGATGATCTCCGTATGAAGTACCGTTACCTTGATATCCGCCGTACGCCTGTAAAGGAAAATCTTATTTTTCGCCACAAGGTAGGCATGATGGTGCGCAACTACCTCTCTGCTCAAGGCTTTATAGAGGTGGAAACTCCTGTCCTGATCAAATCTACTCCAGAGGGAGCACGCGACTTTGTGGTGCCCAGCCGTATGAACGCTGGGGAGTTCTACGCCTTACCACAATCCCCACAAACCTTTAAGCAGCTACTTATGGTAGGGGGACTTGACAAATACTTCCAAATCGTAAAGTGTTTCCGCGACGAAGACCTCCGTGCTGACCGCCAACCAGAATTTACTCAGATAGACTGCGAGATGTCTTTTGTAGAACAAGAAGATATTATCCAGACCTTCGAGGGCTTGGCCAAGCACTTGCTCAAAGAACTCAAAGGATTAGAGTTCGGTGCTTTCCCTCGTATGACCTACGCTGAGGCAATGAAGACGTATGGTAACGACAAACCCGATATCCGCTTTGGAATGAAGTTTGGCGAACTCAATGACCTTGCTAAGCACCGCGATTTCAAGGTGTTCAACGAGGCAGAATTGGTGGTAGGTATTGCTGTACCAGGGGCTAATAGCTACACTCGTAAGGAGATAGACGCCCTAGTAGAATGGGTGAAACGCCCTCAGATAGGCGCTTCTGGCTTGGTTTATGTAAAATGCAACGAAGACGGCACTTTCAAATCCTCTGTGGATAAGTTCTACAGCGAAGACGACCTCAAAGCATGGACAGAGCGCACTGGTGCGAAAGCTGGTGACCTTATCTGTATTCTTTCAGGCAAGGCCAACAAAGTACGCGGGCAACTCAGCGCCCTCCGTATGGAACTGGCCGAGCGTTTGGGCTTGCGCAATCCCGATGTATATGCCCCACTATGGGTAGTGGATTTTCCTCTGCTTGAGTGGAACGAAGAGGAAAACCGCTTCTTTGCGATGCACCATCCCTTCACCTCGCCTAAGCCTGAGGATATTCCTTTGCTCGACACCGACCCAGGAGCTGTACGAGCCAATGCTTATGACCTTGTGCTCAATGGCAACGAAGTAGGTGGTGGGTCTATACGTATCTTTGACCGCGAATTGCAAGCGAAAATGTTTGCCCTACTCGGTTTTACCCCTGAGCAGGCACAGGCACAGTTTGGCTTCTTAATGAATGCCTTCCGCTATGGTGCCCCTCCTCACGGTGGTTTAGCGTTTGGCTTTGACCGATTGGTAGCACTACTCGGTGGACAAGAAACCATACGCGACTTTATCGCCTTCCCTAAGAACAACAGCGGCCGCGATGTGATGATTGATGCGCCTTCTCCTATTGATGAGGGACAACTCAAGGAACTCAATATTCAATTAGCAAATTAGAAAATTTGTCAATTAGCAAATAAAAGGCTGTCGTAAATTTTAGTTTGCGACAGCCTTTGTTGTTTTTAGTAATACGTTATTTTTCGTTGTGTTACTCGTGATATTAATTTTTCTTTTATTTTATCCTCCATATAAAGAATGCTTTTAATATAATTACCTTGTTTATCAGGGGATTCTTTACATTTTTTTTCCCACAAGCAATCAGGCTAAGGCTTATCAATAAGAGAAACATAATATGTTTTTTCATAAGAGTCTTTTTGTATTCTGTGTGCAAATATAGCAACATTCGTCCAACTTACAAAACATTTTTTATTCCTTCCTATTTCTCCAATTTGGCAAAAATAGATTTTCTTCCCTAACTCATAAATATTTTGTTTTCTAAAAATAAAATACTACCTTTGCCATAGGAAAAAATCTTTACCTATGGGATATTATATGTTTGCTTATGGGGTAAATACTCCTGAGCTTCAGGCAACTTTTGCCTCTAAAAACGAAACCTTACTCACTGAGGTTCAGAAGAATGAAATCTTCCAAAACTACGCCGAAGAAGATGATGATAATGAAACTACTAAGGCTCTTGCCGATATCATCATGGGACGCCCCTTTGATGAGAAAAAGGGATATGCCTATGGGTATGCCTTTATCGGGATTTGCGCTACTTTAGGAAAGGAATTGCCCTTTACTCAAGAAATGAAGTTCTGGTACGAGACTGACCTTATCAACCGAACGCTCTCTGAGGACTATGATATAGAGATAGCAATAGACACGGAACTATTCCCCGAAGATCATTTTCACTCCTTTCCGTTACCTAAGATAGAAGACTTTCCTATGATAAGCCTCATTGACCAAGACCGACTGAAACATCTGGCTTCCCTCTTGGAGAAAGTCCATAAGACAAAGGAAGAAGTAGAAGCTATGATTGACGGAGAGGAGGAGGACGACGAAGAAAAGGGATTTGCTTACGAACATATTATGGGACTCAAGGAGAATATCGCATTCTGCCTTAGCAACCAATTAGATATGATAGCGTTCTGTCATTAATCATTATAATGTTTATACTATGAATCTTATTCTTAGAAATCAGCTTGATACGATCAGAACCCTTTGTGAGCGCTATAGGGTCAGGACATTATATGTCTTTGGCTCTGTATTGACCTCTGATTTTGATACTCATAGCGATATTGATTTGCTTGTAGATTTCTTAGACCAAGATGCATTACAATATACCTCTAATTATTTCCAATTCAAATTTGAATTAGAGACCTTATTCAATAGAAAAATTGATTTATTAGAAGAAAAGGCTTTAAAAAATCCCTATTTTATAGAAAATATCAACCAAAAAAAGCAACTTCTTTATGGATAATGAAATTAATACATGGCTCTATGATATTCTGAATGCTATTCATGAAATTGATAGCTTTATTGGCGATAATATAAGTTTTGAGATCTTTCAAGGTGATATACGAACCAAACGAGCCATTGAGAGAAATATTGAAATTATAGGAGAGGCTATGAATCGTATCCTAAAAAAGGATAGTAATATAAATATCTCCAATGCACGACAGATTGTAGATGTTCGTAATAGAATTATACACGGTTATGATTCTGTCTCTGACAATATTCTTTGGGCTATTGTTATACAATATCTTCCTATCCTACAAAAAGAAGTAAGTAATTTGTTACATGAATAACCTCTTTCACGATTATACTTCCACGGAATTCGAGGCGCAGGCCCTGGCGGTGTTCGCCTTTCAGTATCAGAACAATACTGTATATCAGCAGTTTTGTAACTATTTCGGCAAGACACCTAAGAGGGTACATACTCTTGAGGAAATTCCTTTCCTACCTATAGAGTTCTTCAAGAGTAAGGAGGTATATGCCGCTACTCAGCCTCCTGAGGAGGCCTTTACCAGCAGTGGTACCACAGGTAGCCAAACGTCCCGACACTTGGTACGCTCCCTTATGCTCTATAGGGAGAGTTTCCGAAAGGGATTTGCCCACTTCTATGGAAGGATAGAGGATTATATCTTTCTGGCACTGCTCCCCTCCTACTTGGAGCGCAAAGGTTCATCGCTTATCTATATGGCTGATGACTTGATTCACAATGCCCAAAAAGAAAGCGGCTTTTACCTCTACAACCAAGAGGAACTAGCTCAAAAACTCAAATCATGGGACACACAGGGGCGAAAAGTCTTCCTTATGGGGGTATCCTTTGCTCTCTTGGACTTGGTAGAGCAATACCAATTCTCGCTGAAAAACACCATTGTTATGGAGACAGGAGGCATGAAAGGACGGCGCAAGGAACTGATTCGTGAGGAGTTACACGAACTGCTGTGTAGGGGCTTTGGTACTGAAGTAATTCACTCCGAATATGGGATGACGGAGCTACTTTCCCAAGCCTATAGTCAAGGAAATGGGCTGTTCTACCCTGTACCTTGGATGAAAGTCCTAATCCGCGATAGCGAGGATGCTCTCTCTCCCTTACCTTATGGCAAAATTGGGGGGATTAATGTGATAGACCTTGCCAATTACTATTCCTGTAGTTTTATCGCTACTCAGGATTTGGGCAAAGCCTATCCCGATGGCTCCTTTGAGGTATTGGGGCGCTTTGATGCTGCGGATATTCGTGGCTGCAACTTATTAGTTTTACAAAATTAACCCTATGGAAAAATGGTTTTTCTCTCCTCAAGAAGCGGGTACCGATGAGGCGGGACGTGGCTGCTTGGCAGGACCTGTTACAGCAGCAGCGGTGATACTCCCTGAAGACTTCTATCACCCGTTGCTCAATGACTCCAAGCAGATGACCGAAAAGCAGCGCAACGAGCTACGTTCTATCATAGAGATGCAAGCACTAAGCTATGCTGTAGTACATCTTTCCCCCCAGCGGATTGACCAAATCAATATTCTCAATGCTTCTATAGAGGCTATGCAGCAGGCTTTGGACAAACTCTCCCTCACCCCTGAATTTATCGTGGTAGATGGTAATCGTTTTAAACCATACAAAGAGATTCCTTATTCTTGTCAAGTAAAGGGCGATGCACGTTTTATGCGTATTGCTGCCGCTTCGGTACTTGCCAAAACCCATCGCGATGCTTATATGGAATCACTTCATAAGCAATTCCCTATGTATCACTGGGATAAAAACAAAGGATACCCAACCCGTGAACACCGAGCAGCTATCCTTGAATTTGGTGCTTGTGAATACCATAGAAAAACATTTCAACTCATTGATATTCAACTGAAATTTAATTTTTAACTACACTGTACGCTGGACAACCTCGAAGAGTTTCCCTGCATCGCACTTGATAGTTTTGGACGGGAACTTGAGTATCAGGGCGTAATCATGGGTAGCCATAAGTATAGAACGACCTGAGTCGTTGATCTCACGCATGACCTTCATGATCTCCACGCTGGTCTCTGGATCCAGGTTCCCTGTAGGCTCATCGGCAAGAATTAAATCTGGGTCATTAAGCAAAGCACGAGCGATCGCTATTCGTTGTTGTTCTCCTCCGGAGAGTTCATGAGGATGTTTTTGCAACTTAGTTTGCATTTTTACTTTCGTCAATACACTATTAATACGAGCCTCTATTTTTCTTTCATCTGTCCAACCTGTAGCACGTAAGACGAACTCAAGATTACCAAATACTGTCCTATCAGGAAGTAATTTAAAATCCTGGAAAACAACCCCTATCTTCCTCCTTAAGTAGGGAATTTCAGATTCTTTCAAGGTAGTGAGGTTGAAATCCACTGCCATTCCCGTTCCTTTTTTCAGAGGCAAATCTCCATAGAGTATCTTAAGTAAAGAGCTTTTCCCGCTTCCTGTCTTCCCTATCAGATATACAAATTCTCCTCGCTCAATGGTAAGATTTATATCACTGAGTATTAGATTTCTTCTCTGGAAAATAGAGACATCCTTGAGCTCCACTACTATTTTTCCCATTTGCTTTTCTTTTTACTAATTCATAAAAAATATTTTCTTAATCCTATACATACATTGCCTCTATTTCTTTGAAATAGTTTTTGTAAATGTTCTTGCGCTTGAGCTTCAAAGTAGGAGTAAGTTCATTATTATTGATAGAGAAAGGAGTAGTAAGTAAGGTAAACTTCTTTATCTGCTCATAGGCAGCTAATCCTTGTTGCAAATTTTGTAGTCTTTTCTGGAAAAAATCCACAATTTGACTGTTTTTTATCAAATCAGAATAATTTTTATATTTTAGGTTAAGTGATTTGGCATACTCCACTAAAGCATCATAATTAGGTACTATTAAGGCAGATACATACTTACGAGCATCAGCAATGATAGCTATTTGCTCAATAAAGCTATCCTTTCCTACTTTTCCTTCTATTTGTTGAGGAGCTATATATTTACCATTAGAAGTCTTCATTAATTCTTTAATACGTTCCGTAATAAAGAGGTTTCCTTCTTTGTCCAGATATCCAGCATCTCCTGTACGGAAATAACCATCCGAAGTGAATGCTTTTACATTTTCTTCAGGATTATTATAATATCCTTTAGTAATAGAGCCTCCTTTAAGAAGAATTTCATTATTTTCTCCTATCTTAACCTCAATATTAGGAAGTACTGTTCCCACAGACTTAAGTTTGAATTTTGTATCCCAGCAGGCAACTGTAGCTGTAGTCTCTGTCATTCCATAACCAAGAGTTACATTTACTCCGATAGCACGAAAAAAGCGCCCTATAGAAGGTTCAAGAAGAGCCCCTCCACATGGAATCATCTGAATATTACCTCCAAGAGCCTCTTTTAGTTTCCTAAATACAAGCTTATCTGAAAAATTATAGAGTTCTTGCAATATAAAAGAAACTCTCTTTCCTTTTCTTTTTTGCTTAAGATGTATTTTAGCTGTTCTCGTCGCAAAGGAGAATATCATACGTTTGATTAGAGACTGCTTACCTACATTTTCATATATTTTTGTATATATTTTCTCCAAAAGACGAGGTACCACACACATATAATGAGGTTTCACCTCCTTAAGTGCCTCTGCTACACGGTTAGTATCATCCAAATAACAGTTAATTACTCCCTTGTGAAGTACGTATGCAAGCCACAATCGTTCATACACATGTGAGAGTGGTAGAAAGGACATAGATACATTTCCCTCCTTTACTGTTAGTCGCTCATCGTGATTAATAAGCTGATAAGCCACATTTTCATAATCTATGAGTACTCCTTTAGGTTTTCCTGTAGTCCCTGAAGTATAGATAATAGTATAAATATCCTGTAAATTACGTTGTGAAAAACGTTTTTTAAGTTCTTCAGTATATATTTCCTGATTAGGAATTGTTGTAAACTGTGATAATGTATTTACAAAAGGGAGAATTCCTTTTACAAGAGTTCCATTAAAGACAACTATTAATTCCAACTGAGGACATTTTTCCTTTATTTGTTGTATTTTTTCATATTGTTCTTTTTCTCCAATAAAAAGAATACGAATATTAGCATCATTTATAATATAAGATGCTTGATCAGCTGTATTTGTAGCATAGATAGGTACTGCACAGGCTCTCAGATGTGCTGCCGCCATATCCACCATAGTCCATTCAGGAGAGTTTGGTGCAAAAATTCCGATATTTTCTTGTATATCCACTTGGTGATGCAACAGAGCATAAGCAATCTGCTGTACTCTTTGGTTAAATAGTCTCCAAGAGGTAGCACACCATTGTCCATTTTCCCAGTGACGTATTGCATCACGATCTCCATAAAGAGCTGCTTGTGAGGCAAAACGAGTAACAAGGTGAAATTTTTCTAAATCCATTACAGTTAGTTTGCGTTTTTAAATAACAAAGTTAGTGTTTTTCTAGGATATAAATTCAAATAAAAAGTTAATATTTACCCCCTAACAATAGCTTCCTCCTCATTCCCACTAACTACTTATGACATAGATTTATATAAAATAGGAGAGAATGAATAATCCTTCATTCTCCCCTTAAAATAATTTATTTTTTATACATTTGTGCGTAATATTCAAAGAAATAAGGAATGGTTTCTATTCCCTTAAAGAAATTAAATAATCCATAATGTTCATTAGGGGAATGTATAAGATCCGAATCAAAGCCAAATCCCATAAGAACCGATTTAGACCCCAATTCTTTTTCAAAGAGAGCTATAATAGGAATACTTCCTCCCTCAGGAGTAGGAATAGGACGTTTGCCAAAAGTAGTTTGCATCGCTTTTTCTGCAGCATGATAACCATCATTATCTATAGATATACCATAGGCGGGACCTCCTCCAAGAGAGGTTACCTTGACAGTTACTCCTTTAGGGGCTATCTGTGTAAAATATTCAGTAAAAAGGGCTGTAATTTCCTCCCAATCCTGGTCAGGGACTAAACGCATAGAGATTTTAGCAAATGCCTTACTTGGGATAATTGTCTTAGCACCCTCTCCTATATAACCTCCCCAGATTCCATTAACATCCAAAGAAGGACGAATTGTAGAACTTTCTATCACAGAATAACCTTTTTCTACTTGTACATCAGTCACCCCTATCCCTTTTTTATAATTCTCTAAAGAGAAAGGTATTTCTGCAAATAGTGCTCTTGTCTCTGGAGTAATCTCTTTTACCTTATCATAAAAATGAGGAATAGTAATATGGTTGTTCTCATCTTGGAGTTGGGCAATCATTTTAGAGAGCACATTCACTGGATTAGCCACTGCTCCTCCATACACACCTGAGTGCAAGTCTTTGTCAGGTCCTGTTACTTCTACTTCAAGGTAAGTAAGCCCTCGAAGGCTTACATTGATAGAAGGTGTATCTCGCGCTATAATTCCTGTATCAGAAATAAGAATAATATCATTTTTTAGTTTCTCTTGATTATTCTTAACAAACCAAGCCAAATTTTTAGACCCAATTTCCTCTTCTCCTTCAATCATAAACTTGATATTACAAGTAAGTTTTCCTTCTTTCACCATATACTCAAGGGCTTTTATATGCATAAACATCTGCCCTTTATCATCACAAGCACCACGAGCAAAAACAGCCCCTTCAGGATGATATTCCGTTTTCTTAATTACAGGGGCAAAAGGATTGGTATGCCACTGTTCTATAGGGTCAGCAGGTTGCACATCATAATGCCCATATACAAGTACCGTTGGAAGATTATCTCCTACATATTTTTCCCCATATACTACAGGATTTCCAGGTGTTTTACATACTTCCGCCTTATCACAACCTGCCTTAAGAAGAGCTTCCTTAAGCCACTGAGCAGTAGCCTCAATAGAAGGTTTGTATGCTGAATCTGCGCTCACAGAAGGCATACGTAATAAGTCAAATAATTCACTTACAAAATGGTCTTTATTTTGCTCAATGTAGTTTTTAATTTCCATGTTTTTCAACTCTAAATTATAAATAACGTTAAATTTATTATTTTTATTCCCATTCAATTGTTGCAGGGGGTTTAGAACTAATATCATATACCACTCGGTTAACTCCTTTTACCTTGTTAATAATCTCATTGGATACTTTTTGCAAAAAATCATAAGGTAAGTATACCCAATCTGCAGTCATTCCATCAGTACTCTCCACAGCTCTTAGAGCTACACATTTCTCATAGGTACGCTCATCGCCCATTACTCCTACACTGTTAATTGGCAATAGAATTGCTCCTGCTTGCCATACTTTATCATAGAGATTATTAGCCTTGAGAGCATTGATAAATAAGGCATCAACTTCCTGAAGTATAGCTACTTTCTCTAAAGTAACATCCCCTAAGATACGAATGGCTAATCCAGGTCCAGGAAAGGGATGCCGACCTAAGAGTTCTGCTGGTATTGCCAAAGAGGCTCCCACACGACGTACTTCATCCTTAAAAAGTGTACGCAAAGGTTCTACAATCTTAAGGTTCATATAATCAGGTAAGCCCCCCACATTATGATGACTCTTAATAGTTGCCGATGGACCTTTGACAGAAACTGACTCAATTACGTCTGGGTAAATAGTTCCTTGAGCTAAGTAAGTAACGTTATTAATCTTATGAGCTTCTTTATCAAATACTTCTACAAATACCCGCCCTATAATTTTACGCTTTTGTTCAGGATCTGCAATTCCCGAAAGGGCTGAGAGAAACTCCTTAGAGGCATCCACCCCCTTTATATTAAGCCCCATCCCCTGATACTGTTGTAAAACACTTTCAAACTCACCTTTACGCAAAAGCCCATTATTAACAAAAATACAATGCAATTGGCTTCCAATAGCCCTATTAAGAAGTACTGCTGCTACTGTAGAATCCACCCCTCCTGATAGTCCTAATACTACCTTTTCCTTACCTACTTGCTTTTTGAGAGTTTGCACTGTAGCTTCTATAAAGTTATCTGGAGTCCAAGAAGGAATAATTTTAGCTATTTTAAATAGAAAATTCTCTAAAAGCTTTTTCCCATCTGTGGAATGAT
Source organism: Capnocytophaga sp. G2 (assembly GCF_035282625.1). Classification (NCBI taxonomy): domain Bacteria; kingdom Pseudomonadati; phylum Bacteroidota; class Flavobacteriia; order Flavobacteriales; family Flavobacteriaceae; genus Capnocytophaga; species Capnocytophaga sp. G2. The sequence continues at coordinate 57,144 of NZ_JAYKBU010000016.1, forward strand.
ATACTTCAGGATGAAACTGAATAGCATAAGTAGGTTCCCCCTCAATACGATAGGCAGCATTAACCACATCCGGAGTACTAGCAAGGCAAACTCCTCCTATAGGAAGTCGCTTAATAGTATCACTATGACTCATCCATACTTGACTATTTTGTTGAATCCCTGTAAAAAGAGGTTCATCATCCTTAATAAATACTAAAGAAGCGCGTCCATATTCTCGTACATCAGAAGGAGCAACTTCTCCTTTGAAAAAATGTGCTAAATACTGTGCTCCATAGCATACTGCAAGCAATGGTACTTTACCACGAAAGGGGGAAAGGTCGATGTGAGGTGCATCGGTTGAGCGAACTGAATAAGGCGACCCAGAGAAAATAACTGCTGAGAAATCGGTTACACTTGGCAGATGATTATAAGGATGAATTTCACAATATACATTCAGTTCTCGCACTCTACGTGCTATAAGTTGGGTATATTGCGAACCAAAATCTAAAATAAGTACTTTATTCATTTTGAGTTTCGATTTTTGAGTTTTTAGTGACTATAAAATCATTTCTTTTTCAAATTAAAAATAATAGATAGCTCCCACCTGTACCACTAAATTATTCAATTCTGTCTGAAAAGGAGCTGATCCATAATAATCTGTATAATTATTAATACTTCCTCTACCTGATTTTACACGTGCTTCAAGACTCAATGAAGGAAGTATTGGCACTTCCACTCCTACAAGTCCTGCAACATCAAAAGTTTTAGGAGAAGGTACCTTATTATCCTTCTTTATTAAGAGGTCTGTGGTAAGTCCAGCGTCCAAGAAAAGATGTTCAAACAAACGAAAATGGATGATATATCCCAAAGAGAGATACCCTAACGAATACCTTCCTCCATATTGTGTATTATAAGTAGCCTTATAATAAGAACCTTGTCCTGAATACATAAGTTCTAACTTGCCACTAATAGAACGATCCGTACGTACTGTAAGGAGTGCTCCGGCATAGAAACTTGGGATATATGAAAAATCATCCTGCTGATAGAAAAAGCCTCTTGAAAAAGTAGAAAGAGAAAGCCCTGCTTTCGCTCCTATACGTATATTGCTCTCTTGGGCATTAACACTCATTAAAGAAGTCATTAGGAAGAAGAATAATAAATTTCTCATCTGGATAAATTTAACAAGTGGCAAAGATAATGATATAATATCAAAAATAAAAATAGTTTATAAAAAATGTTCTTGCAAAGGAAAAAAGAACTTAATTATTTGTATTTTTGCAATCCTAAAAAATATAGTCTTATGGATAATACTCCACGTACACACTATCATATTCTTATTCTTATTGCCGTAGCTCATTTTCTTAATGATTTATTGCAAGGAGTACTTCCTTCTATATATCCTGCCTTACAAAGCAAATTTGCTCTTTCTATGGCACAAGTAGGACTTATCACCTTCTGTTATCAACTTTCAGCATCCATTCTGCAACCTCTAGTAGGGACTTACACTGATAAGCATCCTATGCCTTATTCACAAGTAATAGGAATGAGCTTCAGTGCCTTAGGAATTGGATTGCTTTCCTATGCAAATAGTTATCACCTGATCTTGCTTTCAGTAATTTTTGTGGGTATAGGTTCCTCTATCTTTCATCCTGAATCCTCTCGTATCTCCTTCTTGGCATCTGGGGGAAAACGTTCCTTCGCTCAAGCCATCTTCCAATTGGGAGGAAATGCAGGAAGTGCTATTGCACCTTTATTTGTTATTTTAATTATTCTTTCAAGAAAGACAGTGAATGGTAGCCTTATAGAAGAAAACCATTTAGAGAATCTTATATGGTTTGTTCTGTTCCCTATGCTGGCTATTACCATTCTATTTTTCGTAGGCAGATGGCGCAAAAAACTCCTAAAACAATCACAAGCTCTAAATAAAAGAGAAATTCCTCTGCCAGACCTTACTCATGCACAGATACGTAATTCCATGATTATACTAATGTTCTTAGTATTCTCCAAGAATTTCTATACGGCAGGTATTAGTAATTATCTTCAGTTCTATACTATCCATAAGTTTGGTTTCACCAATGCACAAGCTCAAATATACCTATCCTATTACTTAGGGGCAGCGGCAGCGGGCACTCTCATTGGTGGCTTCTTTGGGGATAGAATAGGAAGAAAATTTATTATTTGGTTTTCCATTTTAGGAACAGCCCCTTTTGCATTGTGGTTACCTTACGCCAATGCTCACACAACAGCTACACTGGTGATACTTATTGGCTTTATCATTTCTTCTGCTTTTGCTTCAATATTAGTATACGCACAAGAACTACTCCCTAAGAAAATAGGCATGATTTCAGGAGTATTCTATGGCTTCGCTTTTGGCATGGGAGGATTAGCCTCTGCTATATTAGGCAAACTTATTGATATGACCAGTATAGAATTTGTATATAAGCTATGTTCTTATCTCCCCTTAATGGGACTTATTACCTATTTCTTACCCAACCTTAGAAAGGTAAAAATGAAAAACTATGAAAGATAAAAACAGAAAACGAAAAAAGGTAATAGGTAGGAGTTATTTTACCTATTACCTTTTACTTTTATACTCAAAAATTTAGTATCCAAAAAGTTCCTCTAAGGTTAATTTTTTAAGTTCTCCTATCTTTTGAAGTTCCTCCTTTGAAAGCTTCTTTTCAGAAGCTAATATTACATAAGTATAAGGCTTTTTAGAAAGATATTTGTCATGGAAAGCTTTTACTTGATCCATAGAAATCTTATCTATATTTTGATAAATGGATTTCCTAATATCCTCATTAAGACCTAATTCCCTTGCATTCAAATAGGTATATATAATATTATCCTGAGTAATACGCTCTGTCTGGATATCTTTTTTAAGTTGGGCTTTTGTCAGATTGAGATTTTCAGGTAATTCAGGCATGATAGTAAGTAGATCATTCATGGTTGAGATAGCTTCTTTCAGTTTATCAGCTTGAGTCCCCACATACGCTAACATATAGTATTTTTCAGTTTTCTTTCTTGGAGTTCTATACATACCATAAGTACTATAAGCCAACGCTTTACTTTCACGGATGGTTTGAAATACTAAAGACCCCATACTACCTCCAAAGTAATTATTGAATACTTTTATTATCGTACTTTCATTAGGGTTATAAGGGACTGTATTCCTTATCCAACGTGTTTCGGCTTGCACCATTTCATAATCTGTAAAAAGTACTTGATTTTTAGTTTGCTCTACTTGCTTGAATTCTCGTGCAGGGGTTACTTTAGCGAACTGTGTGGGAACCTTATGTAACTTACTAAGTTTAGAGGTTAGTTCCTTAAGAGAAGCAGGGCCATAGTAAAGTACTATTTGCTCTATATTGTTAAGATTCTTAAGCCTATCCACTAATTCCTGTGCAGTAGTAGCCTCAATTTCTGCATTAGAAAGGGTATGATTATACTTATTTTTAGCTCCATACAAGGCATAACTTGTAAGAGCTTGCATAATCTGATTCCTGCTTGCTTTAGCATCGGAACGGGATTTTTGAATTCTTGCCTTAAGTGACTGTAGAACCTCATTATCTGCCTTAGCATTAAGTACCAAATCCTCATAAAGTTTTACAGCAGCTTCGAAATTCTCTTGTAATCCTTCAATACTTACAAAGGTATATTCTTCTCCTGTATATACTCTGAAACTAGAGGCTATTTTATAGAATTCTTTAGAGATTTGTTCCGCTGATTTCTTATCCGTTCCTAAGAATTGGATATACTGAGAAGCCAAACTCATCTTAAGATCATTAAATGTTCCTATTTTATATCGAAAATTCAATCGATAGAGTTGATTTTCCTTGTTTTGAACATAGAACACTTCAGCTTTACCTAATTTGGATTTCTGTATATCTTTATTAAAATCCAAGAATACAGGAGATACAGGAGTACTTGGCATCTCTTTAATCATCTTCACAAAAGCAGATTGCTTATCTGCATTGGTTTCCACGGGCGTAATAGTTGGTTTTTCAATTTTTTCCACATCAGTACGCTCTCCCTTATGCTTATAAACGGCTACATAATTATTTCCAAGATACTTATTAGCAAATGCTACAATATCCTGTTTAGTTATTTTAGATAAATCATTTACATAAGCTACTTGATTTCTCCAGTCCAATTTTCCTGTAAAAGCCCCCATAAGCATATCCGCCCTACTTCCATAGGACTCTGTCTCTTGGACTTTTCGTTTTTTTAGATTATTGACAATAGAAGGGATTAAATCATCATCAAAATTACCCTTTTTAAGGTTATCTATCTCATTTATTAATAACTTTCTCACCTCTTCCAAGGATTGTCCCCGCAAAGGAGATGCTGATATATATAATAAGCCATGATCAATTAGCAAGTAAGTAAAAGCACTAGCATTCAATAATTTTTGCTTTTTTACCAAATCGAGGTCAATAAGCCCAGCCTTCCCATTAGTGAGAATAGAGCCTACCAAATTAGCCAATATAGCATCTTTTTCTTGATTACTTGGTAAGCGGAAAGCAATAGTTACATTCTCAGCATCAGGACCTGTCACATCCTTAATAACAGGAGTTGTGATCGCATCTTCTTGCTCAAAAGTATATTGGGGTACTTCTTTAGCTTTCATATAGGAGAAAGCCTTATCTATCTTAGCAATTGCAATATCTGGATTAAAATCACCGGAAAGTATAATTGCCATATTATTAGGTACATAATAAGTATTAAAATATTTGCGGATTTCTTTTAAAGAGGGATTCTTAAGATGTTCCACTGTTCCGATGGTCGTTTGTTGTCCATAATTATGTTTTTTAAATAAATTGGATAGCAATGTTTCTAATACCAATCGATCATCACTATCTAAGGATCGATTTTTCTCCTCATAAACAGCCTCCAATTCAGTATGGAAGATACGAAATACAGGATTTCGGAAACGTTCTGCTTGCACTGCAATGTACTTATCTAAAGCATTAGCAGGAATGTCATCCATATAGACAGTTTGTTCAAATGACGTAAAGGCATTAGTTCCTTGTGCTCCCATAGCGGACATCAGCTTATCATATTCATTAGCAATAGCATACTTACTTGCTATCCCCGAAACCCTATCTATCTCTTTATAAATTTCTTTGCGCTGAGCAGGATCCTTGGTCTTATTATACTTCTCATATAAAGCATCAATTTTATCAAGTTCTACTTTCTCTTTCGCCCAATCAAGAGTCCCATATTTATCAGTACCTTTGAAAAGCAGATGTTCCAAATAATGAGCAAGACCTGTATTGGTAGCTGGGTCTGTTTTACTTCCAGCCTTTACAGCTACGTAACATTGAATACGAGGTTCTTTATTAGTTGGGCTTAAAATAACAGTGAGTCCATTCTTTAGTGTATAAAACCTTGCATTAGTAGGATCATTGGTTACATATTTGTAAGTATATCCCCCACTCTGAGCTTCTTTCCATTGATAAGATTGCCCAAAAGTAGTAAGCGATGTTGCTATCGCAGAAATCCCTAAAAACAAATTTCTTTTCAACATATTTTAAAATTAATTTAAGAGGACAAAGATAAGAATTTTTTTCAATATTTTCAATAAAAAAAGTTTTTTTTGTCTCATGCCAATTCCACCTCCAAGTGAAATTTTTCAGCTTGCCTTTTGGTAGAATAAATTTTTAGGTTTTTTAAAGTTTAATACTTTTCTTGGTCTATCATTAATCTTATATTGATATATCTTTATATCTTGATCTGTAACATCTTTAAAATCAGTTTCTTTAGGTATATATTGCCTTACAAGACCATTGGTATGC
>NZ_JAYKBU010000017.1:0-57111 GCF_035282625.1 Capnocytophaga sp. G2
TCTACTATCGCTCGCATCTTCCCATCATTCACCCCATAACAACTCTGCGCTACTTCTTGATGTGATGAGATCTTGAAATCCTTATTATTTGCCAAAGGAATTGTAAGGGTTGTATTAAGGGTAGGACAGTTCACAGGTCCTTGGAATACATAAATATCATCTATGGCAAAGTCATTACCATATTCATGATTACGAGTATTCTGAATCTTAATGCGTACACGATTGTTATTACCTGGATTAATATCCCCTAAATTATCAGAAGAAATTTTCACCCAGTTAGAAGGTCCTATATTATTATACGGAATATCTTGTGATGTAACTTCTCCTAACACGTTATCCGAAAGGTCAGTTACCTGAACACGAATATTAGGTCTTACAGAAGTTGGATGAGTTAAGGTAGCCGTTGGCTTATTAAGATTCATAATCCAAACTTCAAAACCAATAGGTCCATTAGGTACTATATCCACTTCTTTTTGATAAAGAGTAGTTCCTACAGGGATATTTCCTCCCATATCTATATACATATAGCGTCCTTTAGGGAGTCCTGTATGATCAACAGGAGCCGAATCTATCCAGAAAGTACTGTTTCTATGGTCACCACAAGGTGCACCAGTTCTCCACCAAGCATAATTAAAATCACCTTCATTGATGATCATATACTGATTCCAACCTGTACAAGGTTGTACATAAGTCAGATTAGGAGAAATGGAAACTCCAGGTCGATTTAACCCAGCAATATCTGTAACTGCACCGGCACCAAAGTCCTCACGGATAAGTTCTCGCTTAGGTACATTGGTTTTCTTATAAAATATACGTACATATTGAGTAGTACCCTTATCAGCAGCGGTAAAGGTTTTGTCAGGAATATTTCTTGCGGTGTAAGGTCCATAATGTTCTGTTGCCAGTGTACTAAGGTTGTTACCTGTTACATAAGCATAACTATAATCCGAATGATCAGTAGTAAAGGACACCCGTGCTACCCCATCACAATCATAAGCTACTGAGGAATTTACCACAGGCAAAGCAAGAGGAGATTCCACCTGTACCACCTCTGTCATTTCACAAGGAGGTACTCCTCCAGCAGGGTTTTTACTACGTACTTTTACAGTATACTGTCCTACAGGGACATTATCAAAGCGCAAGTCATTAGCATCAAAAGTAATTCCTGAAGGGCTCGCTGGTGGATTATTCCAAGTAACTCCATTGTCCAAACTTACCTCAAAACGAGCATTCCCTGTTCCTGTCCCGTTACCTCCTGTAGGAGAAGCAACGCGAATAGAAGCATGTGCATGTGCCGCAGGGTTGTTAGCTAATGGCTGACAAGCCAAATGTGATACTCCTACATAGGCATTAATAGGTCCATTCCCTGAGGTAATGGTAGTCGTAATATCATCAAAGTCAGGACCTGAGGTATGTACACGCCTGCCGGTAGCAGGGTCAGTATATTCATAACCTTCTTCAGGGAAGGAGCATTCTTTACTACCTATCCTATAGAAAACACGCATACGGTATTCTCCCTCTGTAAGACCACGGAACACCTTATTGGGGTGTGCCTGACGTTGCCATGCTCCCCATGTGCCTCCACTTTTCTTACTAATGGCGTATTCCACCTGATACTTGGCAAAATTAGCAGGTACCAAGAAAGCTGCTTCTGTAATATTAATGGTAATAGTACCCGCCGTAGTTGAACAATCTGCCTCTGTTTTAGTAAAAGCAAACTTAGGCTTTGGCTGGATAGTGAATGGTACATTACGTACTGCAGTACAACCATTAGCATCAGTTAAAGTAACTTTATAGGTCTTGGTGCCGGAAGTAAATCCACCATCACTAATCGCTAATTGTGAAGAAGTATTAGATCCCACATTGCTTGATAGCAAGGTACGTGCTCCTTCTTCTATCTTAATGGTATAAGGAGGAGTACCTCCTATTTGTGTAGTGGTAATATAACGTATTTCTCCACAAGATAGATCCTCAGGAATGGCATTCAAGAGTTTAAGCTCTGGCAGATTTGTAATAGTTATTGGAGTGGGAGGTGTAATATTACAAGTAGGACGATAGCTTGGTATAAGTGTTATCGTATAAGTACCACTGGGGAGTGACTCTAGGGCAGTACGTGCAGTACTATTATTAGAGTCTCTCTCAGCATCGGTAGTTACTTGGTAGGCAGCCACTTGAGTATTGGAAGCATTCTTCACAATAATTCGTACCGGTAGGGTAACATCCCTATTAATTTGAATACGAATCTTACCGGTATTCGTATGATTACCCACACACTTAACATCCTCCTTACTTATGGTAAATACAGCATCCGAACCTATGATTGCTTGTAGAGTGATTTTTTTCTCAAACTTACACACATTATTCTGGAACTGATTTGCTCCACCTGTAAGTTTAGGACGTATTGTTACTGTATATTCTCCACCTGCAGTTACCTCATGATTGAAGTTCTGTCCTGGTACATTTGTCCAAGGAATAGAATTTGAGGGACCTGCCACCATATATTGATAATTGGTATTAGGCAAGCCAGATATCTTAAGGCGACCTACCGTAGAACCTCCACAAGGGAGAATATTTTCCTTATCCAAGGTATAGGAAAGTGTACTCTTATAGGCACGGAAGAAGTAAGTAGCAGGACAATTGTCATATCTTACAAAAATAGCAAAGTGTGTGCCATTATTATGTACTTCCGATTCGCTAAGAGTAAAGTTCTTACCCTCTCCTATTTTCCTCCAGTTCGAATTGGTGGAAATATCCCCACCTCCTGAAGGAGGACAGGTATCATTCGGAGGCGTAGCGGCACCTATATATTTGTACCACTCTACCTTATTATCTGGCACGGAAAGAGGTCCTGTCTGCAAATTCACAGAAGTACCACAAAGGGCTATTTGGTAATAATCCGTACCATCAATATTACAAACCTGCTTCTCGGTGATGTTCGGATTATCCTTAAGTGGATGGATTGCCTGCGGACCCGTACGCTGTGTAATATTAAAGGTAATGGTAGTTACATTATTACATTCAGTGTTACCGCGTTCCAGAACATAAGTTCCTTGTGAGGTTACCTCCAAGAAACGATCGGTAGAGAGTACCGTAGGACTCCCTTGTTTTGTCCATTTATATGATGGATAACCAGCACCTCCGTCCAAGCGCATTGCCGAACAGTAAGGGATGGTATTATTGCTTGCCTGTCCACATGGATTATCTTCTAAGAAGAAGGTGGTAGGAGCAGGGTCACAATCTGTAATTTTTTTATAAGAAAGCTGCTCTAAATTATTTTCATTAGGACCTATTACATTATAAATCAGTTTAGGTTGAAAAGCGAGTCTGTTTGAACAAGCATCTCTTAAAGCTCCACAATCCGTAGTGGCTTTGACCTTAATAGTGATAGGTGCGGAAAGATTGGCATTAGGATCTGCAGGCAACTGATTTGCTGGAATAGAGAATTTGAGCATAGTACGCCCGCTCACTTGAGACTGACCTATAAAGGTAGCACCCAACGGTAATGCTTCATGGCTCTGATAAGTTACATTAGCAGGCAAGAGAGCCTCTAAAGTAATAGGAGCAGAAGCTACCCCTGACCCTATGTTACGAATACGAATTTCATATTTGGCTTCTGTACCCAACGGCTTACGTTGTCCTGAAATATCCACTCCTGCATTGTCCTTAACTAAAGTTTCCACCTCATAAGTAGGACGCGAGGTAGGTACCAACATGGTATTAACAATATTGATAAAGGCATCATAGCCTGACACCCCTGCTTGCTGTGCAAGGTACTTTATTGTGGTGGAAGTCGCCCCTGCTGCAGGGTTATCTTGTATACCGAAAAGAGAGACATCCCATCCTTTTCCTTCCTGGATAGGGTCATTCTCACGAGTGATTTTTCCTTTAAAGAAGTTATGAGACTCACGAGTATTATAAGCAATTCCTGCACTTCCATTCACTTTCACTCCATCGCCTGCTTGTGATTCTTCCCCACCGAGAGTTACCTGTCCGTAGGTAGGCCACACTTGATTAACAGTTCCAGGCGGGATTCCCGATGCATTTGCCGCCACAAAGCCTGAAAGGGTTCTATCCCGCTCAATTGCCTGCCCTGCTCCTACTCGCTCAAAGCCATCCTGTACTTGGAAGACAACATTAGAGGCATTCCCTTTAGCTTTAGGGTCTTCATAAACTACTACTAAAGCCCATCCAGAGCCCAATTTCCATGCATGTCCTCCATTATTATGGACATTATCCACTTGATAAGTACCATTAAGATTCCCTGCATTGGCTAAAGCTTGAAGGTCAGCAGTAACATCTGCATAACGGTAATAATAAGAGTCATCCGTTACACGTGTTCCATCATTAATAATGGTCTTACGAGGATCAATATCATCATTTTGTCCTGCCTCATAAATAGTACCATCCGGTTTGTGCCATACAAGTTTTCCATTAATTGCATTATATTCAAAATCACCTACATTCCCTAAATCATAATCACTACGACAACCTCCTCCTTCTTGAGCAATGTTAACTGGTTGAGGGAATTGGTAAGTACCTATTTCTGTACCTCCAACATTCTCCCAGTTAAATCCATGCAATTCCATGTGCCCTCCTCGGTAACCTTTCACCTCCATTTTTACATCTCCATTATTTCGGTAACCATACCACCAGGTTTTATAATTGAATCTTAGGGTCATCGCACTTCCATAAGTTTGACGCATTCTCTTTACATCAAACATAATGGATTCCAGTCCATAGCCTGTATTGTCTCCACTCCACTGTGCATAAGCATCTGAAGAACTTCTACACCAACCCAATTGATTTCCACTATAAGGGGAACTTACCTGCACCCGGATATCCAAATCTCGCCCATTATTTTGATTAAAATACAAACGATATACCAAATAATCAGCCTCATCCCATACAATAGCATTGGATTCCGTATGTCCATCATTTTTAGTTACAACTTTATTTAACCCATTAGGACCTTTAAGCCGTACAATATCCATATTTCCACCTCCTGCATGACCTCCCCAATAAAGGAGTGCCTTCTTCACCCTTACACGGCAATTAGGGTCTGTTGAAGGAATATTAAGATTATATGGAGCATCGGAACGGTTCCCAATCAGGGCAACTCCCCCTCTTATAGGTTTACCATCATTATTGTAACGAGTGCCCATAGTCTTTTGAGCGAACACAGCCATACCTCCTACCAGTAGTATAAGGGTCAGCAAATACCGGAAAAGTTGTTTTAGTTTCATCACTTTAAAATTTGTATCCATAATTGTTTAGTTAAAGTAATAAAGTATATCCAAATGGATATATATGAGTAAAAGTCTTTTATTTTCTTATTATTGTATGCTATTTTTGACTCTCTACAAGGGAATCATAGGACATTGGATTCTATTCTCATCTGTCTTATCGTGAGTATTTCAGTTTCCATGAACTTATTGATTTTTATGTTAAAATATCTTTATTATTGATAATCAAATATATACAAGAACTTCCTGTATATAATGATCCTTCCATTTTCATTGAGCAAAGATATACAATTTTTTAAACTTTCTTTAATCTATTTTCTTAAATATTGAAATTTATTATTTTACTGTATTAAATTAACTTTTTAATAACATTTCAAACTTTTTTGTAAAGATTTTTGGAAAAATTTATTTAAAACATTTTTACACCTAAGGTATAAGTTAAAAACTTATACCTTAGGTGAATATTATTTTTCTAGTTTTACTTCAAGAATCCAAATGCCCCCGTAGAAGTCCTCTTTCATCATATTCTTACGCATGAGGCTTTGAGCCTCCTCGGCGGACATTACTCCTTTACCTAAATAAAGATAAGTATACCCATTCTTGGAATTAACAAAGGTACCTACATCATAACGTTTACCCAATCGTTGACGTTCATTAAAGGCATTACGAGGATTTGCATATACCCCAATAACCACATAATAACCTTCGGTTACCCCTTTCATTTTCTCTGTCTTAACTGCCAAAGGAGCATCTGTTTGAACGGGCACTGGTTTTATCTCCTCTTTCTTCTTTTCTACTGGTTTAGGTGGTTCTACAGGTACCACAGGCAACTTATTAGGTCGCTTAGGAGGAGGCGGTGTATGTTCTTGTCGCTTACCTCCAAACTGTACATTAAGGTATACACCGAGAGTATTTCCTAGTTGAGGCACTTTCACTCCTATAGCATTCTCATACTCCACTCCTATGCTCCATTGTTGGCGAATATTAAAGCCTACTCCAGCAATAAGACCATTACGCTGGGTATAGCCTACATTTGCCCATCCCAATGCGGGGAGATCAATAAGGGCATGTCCTCCAAAGTTAAAACCATCATATTCCTTAGTAGCTCTTAGGGCTACTGACCAATAACCTTCCTCTAAGAGGTCATTACGACTTTGAAAAGCAGTACGGTACATTAGGTGAGCCGTGAAAGTTTTATCACGAAAAGCTGTCATTGCCTTATTGGATCCTGTAGCATAGTCTATCAAGTTATCAGAAGTACCTGCAATATGGAAATCTCCTATAGCAATATCCACTCCTGGTTGCACACTGACACCAAAGATATTACCCACATTCAAAAGAGGATCGGAGGGGTCTGCAGCATGTATACGACCTTTATCCAAACCGCTGAAAGTAGGGATTACATTAAGTCCCATATTAAGCTTTACCGCATCCGAGAGCTCTACAGCATGTCCATAATTGAGTACCACTCCATAGCTGGTCATTACTGTAACATTGCGCTTGAAAATCATAGCATTCATGGAGCTAGTCTCTCTAAAATTTCGCCCGTAAGAAAGTCCCATTAGGGAGAAATTGTCATTCTTATAACCCATCCACTGGTTACGATAGTAAAGTCCTATATTGTGTTCTTGATAATTAACTATCAAAGGGAAAGCAGGGTTTGCCACAAATGTATTAAAGCGCACAAAGGCGTGAGTAGGCATTTGGTAAGGCACATAAAAGCCTGATTGCTCCTGTGCATAAGAGAAAGTCATGCACAGTAGCAAAAGGCACATTTTATATTGAATTCCTATCTTCATACTAATGTAATACCGTTAGGGTTCCGTTTTTAGTTTTTCCATCTTTTTCTATAACATAGAAATAATAAATCGCAGCTCCACGTTCTGTGGATTTAGGCTCAAAATTTGGGAAGTCATTATTATATCTATCAGACTTATAAATAATCTCTCCGGTCTGCTTATAGATTGTTACCTTAGCTCCTGTCCATTCATTAGGAAGCACCCACTTTCGGTTGAGGTCTTCCCCACTTAGGAGTACTATGTTTGGAATTTCTTTCCCTTGATAGGAAAGAGTATAAGAGATGTTAATCAAGCCCTCCACCTGTCCACAACTGTGAGCATAAGGCGTCAGATCAATATTTTCTCCTGCAATATTCACCGTTCCTTCCTTAAGCCTCACTACCAATTGGTATTGCCCTATGGATTCTCTAAAGGCAGCTGAACCATAAGGAGCCGCTGCAATGGTATATTTCTTATCTGTCAGGGCAGTTACATCTGCTTTTTCTACCCATGACTGAGTGTCATCCTTACGGAAATACCACTTATAAGTAAAGAGTTCTTGTTGGAAGGTACCCATAAGGGTTGGGATAAGGTCTAAAGAACGATTATCCTCCAACTCCTGAGCTCCCGAACCGGTAGTGATACGCACTGCGGTAGGAAACTTGATATCTATAAGCTTAATCTCATTAGAATTAAAGGCTCCATTGACCTGTAAGCGATATACGCTAAGTGTATTGGAAGTAGTAGCTGCTATTTCAGTCCCCATGGATTGATTCACCCCATCTTTCTTCCACTGAAGGGTATAATGTGAATAATCCGAACTGGGAACTAAGGTACTCTTCTCTTGACCATTATGTACGATGGTTGCCTCCAGGCTGGAAAGTTCCAATATCGCTTGTCCTCCTCCACACGGAGAAGATCCCTGCTTGAAGCCAATGGTAGGTTTATAGCGAGAAGGTTCCTTCACATGGAGCTTAAGAACTCCCGTACTCACACGATTATGGCAAGAGTCATATACCTCTGCTACAAAAGTTCCCTCTGAAGGTACTTGAAAAGAGCGTGTGGTGTTCTCCTGCAAAATATTGGTAGGATCATCCTCCTTAAACCATTTGATGGTCAAGGTTTCTGTACTGGGAATATCAAGTTCTATTACAGGACGTCGATAAGGGAAGGCAAAAACCACATCTTCATTATTATAGCCCAACCATTTGATATCGCCTGGATTCACGGAGGACTGATCACTTACTGTTACCACATTGGACTTAATTACACAGCCACCTGCTTCGGTAAGGGTAATATAATAAGAACCATTATCGGAAACCGTATAGGAAGTGGTAGTAATACCTGGTATTACTGTACCATTCTTATACCATTTGTAAGTCCCTGTAAGGGTAGTATCTGTTAGTGAAGCCGTAAGAGGGAGCGTTTGTCCGGAACATTTTACCTGATTGTTTCCACCGGCGATGACCAGAAGTCCCTCCGTATTGCGTTGGGTAATTGTTACAGCAGAGGAGGTTTTCTCACAGCCTGTACTAGGGATAGCCTTGACAGTATAGCTCCCGACAGCCGTAACATTATAAGTAGGCTGGTTGGCTCCTGTAATGAGTGTATTATCCTTATACCATTGGTAAGTATAGGTGGAACCACTTGAATCATTAACAATTTCGGATTCAAGAGTAAGGGGTACACCTGTACATATCTGCTGAGAAGCAGCTCCTTTTATTCTCACTTGAGCAGCATTAGCTCCTCCTGCATCATTAACAACTACCTCATTGGAACGATAATTTCCTCCCTCACTACAGCCCCCAAAGTCAGGATCTACCGCATAGCGTCCTGGTTGGGTTACTGTATAACTCTCACCTGTAACTCCTGGAATTACTTGTCCATCCTTATACCATATATAGGAAGCCGCGTGAGTGGATCCTGTAACAGAGATTGTTTTACTTGAAGAGCCTGGACATATCTCAATAGGCGAATGCAAGTTATTAAGTTCCAATGCCGTAGCAGAACCTAAGTGATGAGCTTCAAAAAACTCACTTTCTCCTTGAGCTACAGGATTACCACTTCCGTCCTGCTTTAGAGTACTTGTCTTAATACGTATCTTATATCTATTTCCTGAAGTGTTGGTAGGAAATTCTATCTTTATATAGATAGGAAGTACATTACTTCCCTTATGAAGATTCCCTGTAGAGTTAGTTTTATCAAGCCGTCCTATCTCTATAGGGGAGGAAAAATCCCCTGTAGGAGAAGAAAGTTCTGCAATAAAAGCATTATCATCCGAAAGAAGTGTTCCACTCCAGCTAAATTGTACAGTCAACTTATTTGGCATATTATTTCGTGGACAATACAAGTTACGGCTATTGGTACGTATATTCTTTATTTCAGGGATAATTTGCCCATATATAGTCCCCCCTATAAGGCTTACTATAAGGATATATAATATATGTATTCTTTTCATAACATGGATGCTATTTATTTATTAAATTTATTGGTTTTTTTATATTTCTATTAAACATGTTTTTTATGCTTTTCCAAGTTGGGCACTAACCCAACGCAAATATATAAAAAAGTTTTTATTCGTTGGATTTTTCTTAAATTTTTTCTTTTCTCTTAGGTTTTAATTCTTTCTTCTTTTAGGAATATAAAACTATTTGGTTACTGTAAATACAAGGGCTTTCATCCTTTTCATTCACATATATGGTATAAAGGAAAAAGTTATTAACATTTCTTAGAATTATAAACATTTGTCTTTAAGAGGATTTTTAGATAAATTATCTTCTTTTTTTTATCCACAAAAAGCCTTTGCAAAATTCTTAATAAATTCGTAAAAAATATAACAAAACTGAAAGATAAAAAATCTGTTTTTCTTTATCTTTATCTGAGAAAAAAATAGTATTTTTGTAAAATGATTCGCCGCTATACTTACAGACTTCTTAACTACATAAAGACCCATAAAATAAAATCAGCCATTTTAGTGATTCTATTAATATGGTACACCTTTTGCCTGCCTTCACCTCTCTTTACAGAGGGATATGCTACCATAGTGGAAAGTCGTGAAGGAAAACTCCTTGGGGGAAAAATAGCCCCTGACGGACAATGGCGTTTCCCTGAGCGGGATAGTGTACCAGAAAAACTCCGTAAGGCGATACTTGCTTATGAGGATGAGTACTTTCATTATCACTTAGGAGTGAATCCTGTCTCCACTGTAAAAGCACTCCTGGCAAATATTCGCCAGGGACACACGGTGCGAGGAGGCAGTACCCTTACTCAACAGGTTATCCGCTTGGCTCGTAAGAACAAATCGCGTACCTACGGAGAAAAACTCATTGAAGCTATCTGGGCTACTCGCTTAGAACTGCGTTACTCTAAAAAGAAAATCCTTGCTCTTTATGCTTCTCATGCTCCCTTTGGAGGTAATGTTATAGGGGCAGATATGGCTGCATGGCGCTACTTTGGTGTACCTGTTGAACAACTCTCTTGGGCAGAGGCTTGTACCTTAGCTGTACTTCCCAATGCTCCAGGACTCATCTATCCAGGAAAAAATCAAATCTTTTTAGAAAAAAAACGTAACTTCCTCCTTGAAAAACTCTTCAAAAATCGTACCATAGATAAAACCACCTATGACCTTGCTCTTACCGAACCCCTACCTGAAAAACCTCATGAACTCCCTAATATAGCCCCGCATCTGGTAGAACGTATCGCTAAAAGTTATGGTGGAAAACGAGAAAGAAGTACTATAAACTACCACTTACAGGAACGAATCAATCAGATAGTGAAGAAATATTACCTCCACTATAAGCAATTCGAAGTACATAATATGTGTGTATTGGTCGCAGATATACGTTCAGGAGAAGTGCTTGCTTATATAGGTAATACTCCTACTGATAGGGAACATCAAAAGGACGTCAATATCATTCACCGTCCTCGCAGTACCGGTAGTATACTTAAGCCTTTCCTATATGCTGCCATGCTGGATAGTGGAGAACTCCTTCCTCAAGAGCTTATTGCCGATGTACCTACTCATATTGCAGGTTATGCCCCTCAGAACTTTGAAAACACCTATGAGGGAGCTGTCCCTGCCGACGAAGCTTTATATCGCTCACTGAACATTCCCTTTGTACTTATGTTACGCCAATATGGCATTAGTAAGTTTTACCAACAATTACAGATGCATCGGTTACGTACCATTAACCGTCATCCCGATCATTATGGATTATCCTTAGTCCTGGGGGGAGCCGAAAGTAACCTATGGGAACTAAGCCAAGCATACATGAATATGGGAGCTGTTCTGAATCACTTCACAGAAAAAGGTTCCTACCTTTCTCATGCCTTCCAACCTTTAAGTTATCTGCCTTATACCTATAACTATGGCAAGGAACAAACCTATAAAAATCACTTAAGTGCAGGGGCTATCTATAAAACCTTTGAAGCTCTTACTCAAGTAAATCGTCCTTCATTTGATTCAGCTTGGCGTTACTATGCTTCAGCAAGAAAGATTTCTTGGAAAACGGGTACCAGCTTCGGCAATCGGGATGCGTGGTCTATCGGACTGACCTCCCAATACCTTGTAGGAGTATGGGTAGGCAATGCCTCCGGAGAAGGACGTCCTGAACTTACTGGAGTAGGGACAGCCTCTCCTGTGATGTTAGAAATATTTCAACTACTACCTAAAAGCAAATGGTTCAGTACTCCATGGGATGACTTACAGGAAATAGAAGTATGCTCCCAAAGTGGAATGCTTGCCAGTGATATCTGTCCTAAAAAGAAGATTTATGTACCAAGAGGAAATCTGCAAACAAACCCTTGCAAATATCATAAGTGGGTACACCTATCCTTAGATGGCAAGTGGCAAGTAACCACCGATTGTGAATCCTTAGCCAATATTCATTCACAAAGCTGGTTCTCCTTACCTCCTTTAATGGAATGGTTCTACAAAAAACAACACCCTTCTTACCAATCACTTCCTGCCATGCGCGAAGATTGTCAAAGAGGTGATAAGCAGAGCGTATTGGATTTTATCTATCCTAAATATGGCACTATACTACACCAAGCTAAAGGATTTGGTGGAGATGTGCAACCCATCATCGCCCGTGTGGCTTATAACCATACAGGAAAGCTCTTTTGGTACTTGGACAACACTTATCTGGGAGAAACACTCCACTTCCATGATATGAAAATCTTCCTTAGTCAAGGAGAACACTATCTAAAATGTATGGACACTCAGGGCAATGAGAAGACAATCTTAATAATGGTTACCAACTAATGATTAAATAAATCATTGCTGGCATTAATCATTATTAAATAATTCCCTCCTGTATAAGGTTATGCAAATGAATGACGCCTATATAGTGTCCCTCTTTGGTTACAAGCAGTTGAGTAATTTTGTGGTTTTGCATAAGGTCTAAAGCATCTACAGCAAGGACACCTGCTTCCACCGTCTTGGGATGAAGGGACATAATATCCTTTGCTTTTAGTCCTTTAATATCCTCATAATGACTAAGCATACGGCGAATATCTCCATCGGTAATAACCCCTACAATAGTTTCACCTTCAAGGACAGCCGTAACCCCTAACATTTTTTGGGAGATTTCCACAATTACTTGTTTAATATCTGTATCTGGAGCCACTGCAGGCACCTGATTCTTAGCAATGGCATCTCCTACAGTAAGGTAAAGCCGCTTACCCAAAGCTCCCCCTGGATGATATTTAGCAAAATCCTGACTTCCAAATTGTTTCATTCGCATAAGAGCTACTGATAAAGCATCGCCTATGACTAATTGAGAGGTCGTAGAGGTCGTAGGGGCTAAGTTATTAGGACAAGCCTCCTGGTGAGTATAGGCATACAATACATAATCAGATTGGGTAGCTAAAAAGGATTCTCTATTGGCTGTGATAGCAATTAATGGATTTCCTTCTCGCTTAAGCAAAGGCACTAATACTTTGATTTCTGGAGTATTACCACTCTTAGAGATACAAATCACTACATCTCCCTCTTGAATAATCCCCAAATCACCATGAATAGCATCCGCCGCATGCATAAAAATAGAAGGGGTACCTGTAGAATTCATTGTCGCAACAATTTTTTGAGCGATAATGGCACTTTTTCCTATCCCTGTAATGATGACTCTCCCCTTAGCATGAAGAATAACTTCTACTGATTTGATAAAATTTTCATCTAAAAAATTTGTTAATTTTTTTAAAGAATAAAGCTCAGTATCAATGGTTTCCCGAGCAAAATCAAGCACTTTATTAAAATTTTCCAAAATGTTTGTTTTTAAATTTGCTACTTAAAAAAAAAGTTGTAATTTTATCCTGCAAAAGTAAGAAAAAATACTACATATTACAATGATGAGTACAACAAAAGTTGATTTACAAAAAGCATTAAAAAGTATCTTTGGCTTTAATGCTTTCAAAGGAAAGCAAGAGGAGATTATCACCAGTATTATGGATAATCATCATACCTTCGTGCTAATGCCCACTGGCGGAGGGAAATCCCTTTGTTATCAGCTTCCTGCTTTGCTTAAGGAGGGAACTGCCATTGTGATTTCACCTCTTATTGCTCTGATGAAGAACCAAGTAGATGTAGTTCGTGGCATCTCTGGTACAGATAAAATCGCTCATGTACTTAATTCTTCCCTTACCAAAGGAGAAATTCGCACTGTTATGGAAGATATCCGTAATGGGGAAACCAAGCTCCTATATGTAGCTCCTGAGTCCCTTACCAAAGATGAATATGCGGATTTTCTGAAAACTATTAACATTTCCTTTGTGGCGGTAGATGAGGCACATTGCATTTCCGAATGGGGGCATGATTTCCGTCCTGAATACCGAAATATCAAAGCTATCATTGACCGTTTGGGGAACAACATCCCTATCATTGCCCTTACAGCTACAGCTACCACTAAGGTACAGGAGGATATCCTAAAGAACTTAGGTATTCCAGAGGCTCTTGTATTCAAATCCTCCTTTAACCGTCCTAACCTATATTATGAGGTACGCCCTAAAACAAAGAATATCAATAGTGATATTATTCGTTTCGTAAAACAGCATCCTGGACAATCGGGTATTATTTATTGTTTGAGCCGAAAGAGTGTAGAGGAATTAGCACAAACCCTTCAAGTGAATGGGATTACTGCAATCCCCTATCATGCAGGATTGGATGCCAAAACCCGGGCTAAACACCAGGACATGTTCCTTATGGAAGAAGTGGAGGTTGTAGTAGCCACTATTGCCTTCGGTATGGGAATTGATAAGCCCGATGTTCGTTTTGTTATTCACTATGATATCCCTAAAAGTATAGAAAGTTATTACCAAGAAACCGGACGTGCTGGACGTGATGGTGGTGAGGGATACTGCCTTGCCTTCTACTGCTACAAAGATATAGAAAAGTTAGAGAAGTTCATGGTAGGAAAACCTATCGCTGAACAGGAAGTAGGACAAGCGCTCTTACAGGACATGGTTGCTTATGCAGAAACCTCTACCTCACGAAGAAAGTTTATATTACACTACTTCGGTGAAGAATTTGATGAAGTTAACGGAGAAGGTGCCAATATGGATGATAATATGCGATACCCTAAGAACAAAAAAGAAGCACAAGAACAAGTCTCTATTCTCCTAAATGTCATTGATAAAACCCGACAAAAGTTAAAAGCTAAAGACCTTGTCAATGTACTTACTGGGAAGTATTCCGCTATTATCAAGTCCAATCGCTTCGATGAGCAAGATTATTTTGCCTCCGGAAAGGATTTTGATAGCCGTTATTGGATGGCTCTTATCCGCCAAGTAATGGTTAATGACTATATCCGCAAGGATATTGAAACATACGGAGTCATGTTCCTTACCGAAAAAGGTCGTGAATTCCTCAAGAAGCCACATTCCTTTATGATGACTGAAGACCACAATTTTGAGGAAGAAATAGAAGAGGCTCCAAAAAATACCATATCCGCTTTGGATGATACGCTTTTAAGATACTTGAAAGACCTCAGACGAAAAGTCGCCAAGGAGTTTGAAGTGCCTCCTTTTGTGGTATTCCAAGATGCCTCCCTTGAGGATATGTGCATGAAATATCCTATCACCATTACAGAATTAACCAATGTTTTTGGGGTAGGAGAAGGAAAAGCTAAAAAATATGGAAAAGAATTTGTCTCTCTCATAGCTAAATATGTGGAAGAAAATGATATCATCCGCCCAGAAGATCTCATTGTAAAGACTACAGGAGCCAACTCAGCTCTCAAACTCTTTATTATCCAAAATATAGACAAAAAACTACCCCTCCCTGATATTGCTAAGGCTAAAGGGCTTACTATGGATGAATTCCTTAAGGAAATGGAACAAATTGTATATAGTGGTACTAAGCTCAATATCAACTATTGGATAGATGAAATCCTAGATGAAGAGCAACAGGAAGAACTTCATGACTATTTCCTAGAAGCTGAAACGGACAAGATCTCAGTAGCCTCCAAAGAATTTGGCGGTGACTATGAAGATGATGAACTACGCCTATACCGTATTAAGTTTATCAGCGAAGTAGGAAACTAATATTAAGATAAATATTTTAGGGATGAATGCATGTTCATCCCTTTTTTTGTATATAATCACTTTTTCTTAAATCTGAATTATAGAAAACATACCTTTTCATATCCCTTATTTATAGATGAAAAATTTACAAATAAATATGCAACAGAAATTTTCTCTTTTCTTTGCTTAATTATTGATTATTTGAAAATTATTAACTATTTTTGCAGTTTTAAATATAGCTAAAAAAAGTAAAATATTTAGCTATATTTTATAATAACTCAAAACTCATTTTATGTTAGAAGAAATTAAGGAACAACGTGCTAATAATTTTATAGAAAATATTATAGAAGAAGATCTTGCTGCTGGCTTTCCCGCCAGCGCCTTACGCTTTCGCTTCCCTCCAGAACCCAACGGATATTTACACCTTGGACATGCAAGTTCTATCTGTCTGAATTTTGGCTTAGGCTTACGCTATAATGCCCCTGTAAACCTGCGGTTTGACGATACTAACCCTAGCAAGGAAGAACAGGAATATGTGGATGCTATTCGTCGTGATGTACAATGGCTTGGCTTCCATTGGGATAAAGAATGCTATGCTTCCGATTACTTCCAAGAACTCTACGATTGGGCAGTACTACTCATCAAAAAAGGAAAAGCGTATGTGGACAAACAAACCTCCGAAGAAATAGCCTCCCAAAAAGGAACTCCTACGATAGCAGGCACGGAAAGTCCTTATCGCAATACTTCCCCCGAGGAAAACCTTGCCCTTTTCGAGCGCATGAAGAACGGTGAGTTTGAAAATGGCACTTATGTACTTCGCGCTAAAATAGATATGGCATCGCCCAATATGCTTATGCGAGACCCTATTATCTACCGTATCATGAATGCTTCCCATCATCGCACAGGCGATAAGTGGCATATCTACCCTATGTACGACTGGGCACACGGCGAGAGTGACTACCTTGAACAAATATCCCACTCCCTTTGTACGCTGGAGTTCTTACCACATAGGGAGTTGTACGATTGGTTTTTAGATCAAGTGTATGATAATGCACGTACCCGCCCCAAACAACGTGAGTTTGCCCGCCGTAACCTCAGCCATACCATTGTAAGCAAACGAAAACTCTTGCAATTAGTTACTGAACACTATGTTGCTGGATGGGACGATCCTCGTATGCCTACTATTTCTGGCTTACGTCGCCGTGGCTATACTCCAGAGGCAATACGTAAGTTTGCTGATACTATCGGTATCGCTAAGCGAGAAAACCTTATTGATGTATCGCTCTTAGAATTCTGCGTGCGCGAAGACCTTAATAAGAAAACTAACCGCGTAATGGCAGTGCTTGACCCTATAAAGGTAGTGATTACCAATTATCCTGAAGGACAAGAAGAATGGCTTGATGCTGAAAACAATCCGGAGGTAACTCCATTAACTTATCGAAAAGTACCTTTTAGCCGTGAGCTATATATAGAACGTGATGACTTCCGCGAAGAAGCTGATAAGAAATATTTCCGCTTGAAATTAGGTGGTGAAGTGCGTCTTAAGAATGCTTACATCATTAAAGCACAAAGTGTAGTGAAGGACGCTGAGGGTAATATTACCGAAATCCACTGCACCTATGACCCTGATAGCCGTAGTGGTAGTGGTACCGAAGCGAGTATGCGTAAGGTGAAAGGTACACTCCATTGGGTATCAATCGCCCATGCTATACCAGCTGAAACACGACTATATGACCGCCTTTTTACTGTGCCCGAACCCGACCGACAGGAGGACAGCTTCTTGAACTATATCAATCCCAATTCCTTGAAAATAGTAACTGCTTATGTAGAACCTAACCTTAAAACAGCACAGGTAGGTGATACTGTACAGTTCCAACGCCTTGGCTACTTCTGTGTAGATACCGATAGCAATGCAGAGAAACTTGTATTCAACAAGACCGTAGGCTTAAAAGATACATGGGCTAAGATAGAAGTGAAAGAGGAATAATTTTTAAAGATCATAAAAACAAACATAAAATGAGACGTATTTTTAATTTTACTATCATGGCTCTTGCCATGAGTTTGCTTATCATAAGCTGCAAAAAGAGTGAAAAAGAAGTGGAAGCACCTCTCACTCAACTGAAGTTTACCCCTGAAAGAACAGAGGTAGAGGTAGGAAAAACAGCCACTGTAACCATTGTAGGAACTTGGAATAAAACCGACAAGGTACAAATAGCTAATAAAGAAATCGTAACACAACAAGGAGAGGTTACCGATAACAAAATCAACCTACTGGCTAAGAAAGTGGGGACTACTAAAGTGAATGTGCTAACTGCTGATGGTCGTAATAGGGGTAACTTTGAAGTTACAGTAACCCCTACCTCTGAACTACACTTTACTCCTAAAAAACCAGAAGTGGAAATAGGAAAAGCAACTACTGTAACCATTGTAGGAACTTGGAATACTACTGACAAAGTGCAGATAGCTGATAAAGAAATCGTAACACAACAAGGAGAAGTTACCGATAACAAAATCAACCTATTGGCTAAGAAAGTGGGGACTACCAAAGTGAGTGTGCTAACTGCTGATGGTCGTAATAGGGGCAGTTTTGAAATTACAGTAACTCCTATCGCTGAGCTACATTTTACCCCTGAAAGACCCGAAATAGAAGAAGGAAAAACGGCAGAGATCACCATAGTGGGAACCTGGAATACCTCTGACAAAGTAAAGGTAGAAAACACCGAAATTGTAGAACAACAAGGAGAGGTTACTAACAATAAAATCACTCTTTTGGCAAAAAAAGTAGGAGATACTAAGGTGGAGATCTTCACAGCTAATGGTCATAAAAGAGGTAGCTTCCAAGTGATTGTAACCCCTAAGTTGCTACTTTCCTTCTCCCCTGAAAGTGTATCCATAGAAGAGGGGAAAACAACAATTGTAACCATTACAGGAGTATGGAATACCACTGATAGAGTACAAATAACCGATGGGGAAGTAGCTGCCCTACAAGGAGAAGTTACCGATAACAAAATCACCCTATTGGCTAAGAAAGTGGGGGCTACCAAAGTAGAAGTTTTCACTAAAGAAGGACAAAGTAGGGGTAGTTTTGAAGTTACAGTAACTCCTAAACTCTTACTCACCTTTAATCCTGTAAAAGCTGTTGTAAAGAAAGAAGAAACTACCACTGTAACCATCATAGGGGTATGGAATATACTACCGATAGAATACAGATAGCTAATAACGAAATCGTTGAGCTAAAAGGAGGAGTTACTAATAACAAAATCACCCTATTGGCTAAGAAAGTGGGTAATACTAAGGTAGAAATATTCACTGCAGATAATCGCAGCCGAGGTAGTTTTGAAGTATCTGTATATACCTTAGCCAATACTCTTAAATTGGCTTATAAAGCAGATATCCCTCACTACAAAACAGGGATCACCGACAAAGAAGAATACAAACGCCTTATAGAAGAAACGCTCGTAGCCTATGAAAAACTAATGTTAGAATTAGAAGGTTTGGAGAAATATCCCACAGATAAACAATATTATAGCAAACAGAACGATCTTTATTTAGAAGGAATAAGAATCTCTAGGGAAGCAAAACAGTTTTATAAAGGAAAAAAAGATACAGCTAATATCCATGAATTGGAGAATACCTATGAAAACCTACACCAATATGGCGTTGGTTATGCTGAAGTAGAAATCATGATCCGAATAGCTGAGCAATATCGAAAGAAATATCCTAATAATACAGAAATAGAAAAACTTATTAAAGAGAATTTTAATGGAGGATATACTAGCTTAGATGGACCTAGCTTAACTAATTATCTCAATAATAATATAGTAACTACTTTCAATAAAATTATTGATATTGTAAATAGTCTCCAATAAGTAAGGAAGAAGAAGTTGTAGAAAGAGATAAGTGAAGAGTGAAAAATTTCATTCTTCACTTTTTATTTTGCACTAATTTATACCCTACCCCTTTAACGGATTTTATATACTCTTTCCCTATTTTCTCTCGTATTCTGGCAATATGAATATCTATAGTACGACTCTTAGAGAGTTCTTTATCTCTCCAAACAAGGGTAGCTATTTCCTCTCGGGTGAACACCTTATTAGGAACACTCATAAGTAAGGATAGGAGTTCATATTCTCTTTTAGGGAGAAGTATTTCTTTTCCTTCTTGAAAAAGGCTATAAGCATCCGTATTAAGGGTATAAGTTCCCAATATCATCCCTTCTGTATAAGATGGGTTAAGGAGCGTAAGCTTAGTTAGAGCGTTGAGCTTACTGAGTAGAAGTTTGATTTTGATATTCTTATACACAAAATCATCCGCTCCAGCATCAAAGCCTGCTAAGAGTGCATATTCCTGATTTTCCTCTGCCAGTAGGACAATAATAGGACGCACAGGTAGCTTCATTTGGCGCAATCGCTCACATATCTCCACTCCATCAGTATCAGGAAGAAAGATATTAAGCAATATTAGTTCAGGAGTCGTTCGCTTAATTATGCGCAATGCCTGTGCCCCTCCTGTAGCTGTAAGCACTTCAAAACCTGCCTGTTGTAAAACAGGAGCTACAGACCCCAACCACTGGGTATCACTATCTACTATTAAAAGCGTAATAAATGTTTCTCTTTCCATTGTGTATAAAATTCAGGATTATACAGAGAGAGCATTCCATCCTTCAATGAGGTAAATACCTGCACTGTTTCCCCTGTACAAACTAATTCTCTTTGTTCATTATAGATAAAATAGTGGAAGACTAATTTAGCAGCAGGAGTATCCATATAAAGGGTCTCTATCTCAAGGAGTTCTCCATAGCGTACTCTTTTTCTGTGTTCACATACACTCTTTACAACAGGGGTTGCGAAGCCATGTTGCTTTATCTCCAGATAAGAAATGCTATACTTTCTGCCAAAAGCCTCTCGCCCTTCTTCAAAGTATTTAATGTAATTACCATGCCATACAATCCCCAAAGGATCTGTTTCACTAAAGCGTACTCGTATCTGTACACTTTCTTTCAAGGAAGTGGACTTATAGATTTCTTTTTGCCTTGTCATATACTATAGAAATTACCATACAAAGAATAAAAAACAAACAAAGAAGCGCTACCTTTAAAAGTACAGAGGCAAGCGTACCTTCCCTTAGAAGAATTTCATAGAAAGCCTGTAAACCCCAATTCATAGGAGAGAGCCTAGAGATTGCCTGCATAAAAGAAGGCATGGCAAATACAGGAATCCACACCCCTCCAATAGCCGCTAAAATCACTGTAAGAGTAGCTCCTAAAGGGGCAGATTGTTCCTGTGTCTGACAAAGAGTTCCTAAAAGGACTCCCAAGCCAATGGCTGCCATACTGGAAGCGATTGCTACTACAAACAAGCTCAATATACGTCCACTAATATCCAAAGCAGGAAGCCCTAACATCGGGAAAATATATAAACCCATCAAAACCATTAGAATAAACTGTAGTAAACCTATAGCTGAGAAAACCAGAATCTTTGCCATAAGTAATCGTCCATAAGGGAGCGGAGAGGTAATTAGGCGTATATTCGTTCCTTGTGTTCTCTCTCTTACAATATTAGCAGAAAGAGGAATTGTAATAAAAAAGATGGCAAAGAGCGCCCATGCCGGCACATTGTGCTGTACTGAATTAGGAATTTTTTTCGTGGGTGTTGGATTTATCTCAGTGAAGGTAATCAATTTTTTCCCTGTAGGGAAAGGCAATTGTTTATCTTCTCCTAGTTCCTTCTCAAAGGCAATGTAGATAAAGAGATTCTCTACCTGATACATCATTTTATCTATATGAGTCTTGATCGTTTCCTTAAAAGAAAGCGGCAATGTAGGATCAAAGTAGAGCCGTATTTCCTTAGTTTCAAAATCTTTTAGCTGTTCTTGAGGAATCTCCTCTTCCATGAAAGCACTAAGAATTCTGTTTACTTTTTGCTGTACTTCATCTTGCAAATCCTCTGAGAGATGCTCGGGCAACACAATAGCCATAAGAAAATCACCTTGACGCACCATCTGCTTAGCTTTCTCTTCATCAAGGTCTTTGATATTCACCCCTGTAGAAACCGAAAAGAAAAGACTCCCTTCAATTCCCATGCGTATATGCTCGGCTACTTCTCCATGATCATTATCTACCAGAAGGATAGCCGTTTTCTGCTCAGTAATATTACGAAAGGCACCGTCCTGCAGAAAGGTTACCGTAATAACCAATGCTAAGGGCATCACGAACAGAATAATAAGTCCGCCCAAATCCCTACAGATAAGGAGGGTTTCCTTGTAAACAGAAGTAATAAACTTATACATAAGAGGGTTCTTGACTGGTGAAATGAATAAATACCTCTTCCAAATTTAGGGCTTTCTTCTGAGCAATAAGCCCCTGAGGAGTATCCTCACAAAGTATTTCTCCCTTGTGGAGAATAGCTACTCTATGACAGAATTCTTGCACCTCTTGCATGTGATGAGAGGTATATAGGATGGACATACCTTGTCCATTGAGTTCCTTCAAGTACTGAAGAATAATATTTTTTGACATTACATCCACGCCTACTGTAGGTTCATCCAAGAAAAGTACTTCAGGGGTATGGAGGATCCCCGCAATTAGGTTAATACGGCGTTTCATTCCTCCAGAGAAATATTTAATTCTCTTATCGGCTACCTCCAAGAGTTCTACACGAGTAAGTGCTTGTACTACCTTCTCATGTAAGTCCTTTCCCTTAAGCCCATATAGACTTGCAAAATAAAGAAGATTTTCCCTTGCCGTAAGGGTAGGATAAAGTGCATATTCCTGGGGAACTACTCCTATTCTGTAACGAATTCTATGAGCTTGCTTGGAAAAAGACAAATCACATATAGTAAAACTTCCTGCTGTTGGCTTAATACTCCCCATCAGTATAGACATTAATGTAGTTTTTCCCGCTCCATTAGTCCCTAAAATACCAAAAATTTCTCCTTTATGTACTGAAAAGGAGATATTTTTTAATGCAAAACTTTCTGATTCCTTATATTTTTTATAAAGGCTTGTTACTTTTATCACCTCCTTCATGACTTCTCAGGAAAATTCTTTAATTCCTCTACAGAAATACCAAAAATTTCAGCATATTTCTGTAGTGTTTTTTCTGTCAATCTCTTAAACACTTTTGGCTTAGCATGTCTCTTTACAATCCATTGCCATTTATTCATATAACTTGCTAAGGTAGACCAATCCATACGAGCTTCTATCATATAATATACAATAGGGCTTAACTTTCCTTCTTGCACCTGCTTTTTCACCTCTTGCATTTGTTCCTCCAATAGTCCTATAGAGGCTTGCAGGGCAATATTCTTAACCTCCCAACCTTCACTAAGAGCCGTAGTATAATTACCCTGAGTATCCGTTACATAATAAACTTCCTTAAGTTCTCCTAAGGCTCCTTTATCCTGAGGAACTTCACTCTCTTTCATTTAATTAAGTTCTTTGATAAACAAATTCATCTGTGCTTGTGCCAATAGTATCCCCTTAGAGCAAGCATGACAATCCATAGAACAAATACTATAACCTTGACCATCAATCCTTGAGAGAAGCTCTGCCTCTGTAAGAACAGACTGTAACACTTCGGGTAAGGAATAGATCTCTACTTTCTTTATGGCACTAATATAGCCTATGATATTTTTAGTAGCTTCCCCCTTTTCAAAAAAAAATTGTCCTACTATAGCCGAACATGTTTGTGCCATATTCTCAATAAGCCCTACCTCCATAAAGAAACCTTTTTGAGTAAAAATACAATCTTTCCTGATTAAAAACTCTGTAGTAACACTTGTGTCATTGATATGTATAATGGTATCTACCAATTGCATAGGCGGACGATGAGGCAAATACTTATGAATAGAGATATTCATTATAGTTATGAGTTTGGAAAATTCAGTTTTTTACTTGTCCAGAGAGTTTTATAAGTTCACTTTTCAATATTGTTCTAATATCTTAATGCGTTTTTCAATAGGAGGATGGGTAGCAAAAAGAGAAAAGAAACCTTGTGCCTTATAATCAATAAAAAGCTCCTTAACCTCATCATTCTTAATCCCTTTAATAGTAGAGTGTCCTGATATTTTCCTCAGTGCATTAGCCAGTGCCAAGGAATTGTGTGTTATCTCTACGGCTCCGGCATCCGCCATATATTCACGACTGCGAGAAAGAGCAAGTTTGAAAAGAATAGACAAGAAATAGACGGCTCCTGCCACCAAAAGAATAAGAAGTATACCACCTCCTCCTTTAGTATTTTTCCGATTGCGTGAAGAATATTGCCCATTAAGTAGCATCCGAAAGGCTAAATCAGCAATAGTTGCAAAGATTCCCACAAATACAATGGTAACAATAAGCAAGCGGACATCACGGTTACGGATATGAGTAAGTTCGTGGGCAATGACCCCTTCCAATTCTTCATCATTCAGAGTATTAATAATCCCGCGCGTAAGTGTAACTGAAAAAGTCTTCTCATTAATTCCTGAAGCAAAAGCATTTAGTGCATCACTTTCTATAATATAAAGTTTAGGCATAGTCATTCCTACCGACATACAAAGGTTCTCCGTTAGGTTATATACCCGCATATTCTCCCGACGTTCTAAGGGCTCGGATTGAGTTGCCATCTGTATCATCTGAGTATGGAAAAAATAGGAAATAAAAAACCACACAGTAACCCCAATGAGTACAGGGGGAATTACTGAAACAAACTGACTATTAGCTTGTTCTATATCTTGCTCAGAGAATACATACAATACTACATATACCCCTGCTAAAATAAGCAGGGGAAATGCTAATAGGAACAAGATAGACTTGATGTTGTTCCTTGTTATTTGTTGTTGTATTCCAAGATATTGCATAATCACAGAACAAAAGTACCTCCTAAGTTCTTTTCTCTTGCTATAAAGAGGACTTAAAACAAACTTCTTTGAATAATTATTAGTTCACAAATGAATTATAAGCACTAATAACGTCTTTATATTCATCTGAGAGGTCATTATAATCTCTTTCACTAATAGTTTTATTTTCTTTTCCATTACGGATAAGCTTACGTGCTGCTCCTAAGAACTTTTCTGTAGCTTTGTGAATATCCTCATAATTTGTTTTATCAGAAGGAGTTTTACTCTTTACCTCTATCTTTCGATTTTTATCCAATAGATCTTCTATATTCTTGTAGAGAGTTTGCAACTTAGCTTCATCAAAGGTATTTGCTTCTCCTTGTCGGAGAACTTCATCTAAGAGATCCCCTTCTTGGGTAAGAAGTTTCTTCGTTGCAAGGATATTGTCCTTAAGAGGATGGTCTTTAAGGATACTTTCCTCTGCTTGATCCACAATAGCCCTCATTGCATCAAAAAGGGTATCATGACTATCATAGAAAGCAGTTGCTTCTTCTTGTATTGTTTTTTTGAGATCTTGTAGTTTTTTTCCTTGATCATCCTTATAATCCTCTGCCTCCAAATAAGAGTTAATTTCTACTGCAGAAGCTCCTATTTTATCGGAGTGTGTCTTGAGAGCTTCAAAAGCTTTTTCTATAATTTCCTTTTTATCTCCAAATCCATCAGGCACTTTTAGGTTATCCTTCGCAGAAACCGTAATCATCTTCATAGGTCTGATAGGCTTAATGGCAACTCCTCCGCTTGCTTTCTTTTGAAGAAACTCTTGTGCTTCATCCACATAGTCTACAACATCATCCGTATAGGAACTATTTCTCTTATAGAACTCTAAAGCATCATTATAGAATCCTATTACTTCATTAGCTTGATTCTGTCCACTTATGGAATCAAAAGGATTCTTACCCTTGGAGTTAGAGTTACACCCTGCTAAGAGAGCTCCTGCAAGAACCAAAGTTAAAATAATTTTTTTCATATCTCTTTTTATTAAATTAAAATATATTTATTCTTCTGCAAAGATACATATTTTTTTTGATGTTACCACTGATTAACTGCGAAAAGTAGTGCCAAGCGTATTTGTGTAAGCAATTGCCCAGAAAGCATATCATATTGTTTTTCCAAACCTCTTTCATATGCTTCATAAGAAGGGCTATCATTCCATGAGCCCATTGCTCCAAATACATCAGCAATTTCTGCAGCACAAAAAAGACGAACATTTGCCTCAGGCATAGGAATATTTTTCAAATATTGAGCATAATAAGTATCATTCACTCCTGTTCCTTCTAATATATCAAAAGCTTTAGTGAAAATATTGGCAAACCCTTGAAAGCCTATCTTATCGGCAAAAGCAGCTATTTCTTGCAATACTTTTTTAAAATCCTTAGTATTATCGGAAAACAAAGGCTCCCCCTTCGGAGCATTCTTCCACAACCTCTCTGTATAGAGAATATCCCAGCCATCATTTTTATACGCCCACTCAGGGGTAAAATAACTCACCACATCACCGGTAAAGAAACAAACTATACTACTTCCACTTGTATTGGAAAAACCTAATATACCTCTATTCTTCACTGTAGTAGGGGTTGCATATTTCACATCTTGTAGCCCTTTTTCAAGACAATGAGTATACCAATCACTCACACTTTTAGCACTATAAAAACCCTCTTCTGAAAATACAAAAGTAAGGTTCTTTACATATTCCTCACACAGATAATCTATAGTAGTTTTTGTTTGTAATGCTTTTTTGGCAGCAATTACAATGTTACAGAGTTGTGCCACTTCTCCATTCATAGCTATTAGTTTTTATCAAATATTCTTTCTTCAAAGCCAAGCCACATCACGGAAGCTGCCATATCTACGAATTTCAATTCATCTTTACGAAGATCTGCTAAGGCTTTTTGTCCTTCAGGAGTATTGCGTGCTTTGATAAAATCATCTTTGCTTTCATACCATAACTCTCCCATAGCATCAAAAGTAAAAGGAAGCGTTTCACGCTGAGTAGATGATTTCTCATCCACGGGCTGAAAGGGAAATGTTTTTGCATAATCTTTTATGAGTAATGCCTCCTTATAACCTATGACTTTTTGAGAATGTGCTTCCCATAGCTTTACAAATTCCTCTGTTGTAAGAGAAGCCTTCTTACGAACAAACATTATAATCTTAAACATTATTCTTTAATTTACCAATTATTGTATAATATTCTACTCTTTCCCCTTTTAAGAGGAAAGACTCATAATTTTTATTATTTGGTAAAAGAATAACCCTCTCCTCTGTATTATTTGCTATTCTTTCTTATCAGCTGAATGAGATTTCCGGTGCCTTATCCAACTGTTTACGATCTTCTTTTCCTAAGTCAAAGAAAGGTTGAGGAGTCATTTTTTTAAATCCAGCTACAATATTGGTAGGGATGGATTGGATAGCGGTATTGAGCTCCTTAGTAGTAGAATTAAAATAACGTCGAACTGATGCCAATTTGTTTTCAATATCGGCTATTTCTTCTTGCAAATGCATAAAATTGGTATTTGCTTTAAGTTCAGGATAAGCCTCTACCTGTATATTGAAGGCTCCCATAGCGGAGGAGAGTTCCTTTTCAGCAGCTATCTTATCATTGATACTTGTGGCAGCCAAAGCATGACTGCGCGCTTGAGTGATTTTGGTAAGCACCTCTGATTCATGATTCATATAACCTTTTACCGCCGCTACAAGTTGTGGAATAAGATCATGGCGCTGTTTGAGCTGTACATCTATATCGGCAAAAGCATTCTCACGATTATTTGCCAAAGCTACTAATTTGTTATTGGCACTGATGTACCAAAACACTACAATTACTATAATTGCAAGGGTAATAATAAATCCTGTCATAATATAAAAACAATTAAATTTGGGGCAAAAATAATTAAAATAAATGGATATTCCTATTCTTAACTAAGAATTTGATAGGCTGCAAATGCAGAAAGATAAGCAAAGCCTGTCATAAAAAGCCATTGAATGATTGCCCATTTCCAACTATTGGTTTCCTTGCGCACAATAGAAAAAGTGCTGATACATTGCATAGCAGAGGCAAAAAATAACAGAATAGAAACTCCTGTAGCAAGATTGAACATTGGTGTACCATCAGGACGCTTTTCCTGTTGCAGTCGCGTAATGACTGTACGCTGCTGGGCTTCTCCTTCTTCCACATCCACCTCTCCTAAACTATAAATAGTAGCCAAAGTACTTACAAATGTTTCCCGTGCAGCAAAAGAACCTAATACAGCAATACTAATCTTCCAATCATAGCCTAAAGGACGAAAAACAGGCTCTACCCACTTACCCATATTTCCTAATAAAGAATTCTCAGTACGATAACCCAACAAATAATGTTCCTTTTCATCTTCATCCCAGCCATTTTGTAATGCAAGTTTTTCTGTATATGCCTCAGCATTACGATACTTTTGAGTAATTCCATGAGTCTGTAGAAACCAAATGAGTACCGTTATAAAAAAGATAATCTTCCCTGCATTAACTACAAAAGCTTTTGATTTCTCATACACAGTTAGTAACACATTACGTATCAGAGGCAGTTTGTAGGTAGGCATTTCTATGATAAAATGAGACTTGAAAGAATTCTTTAATACTAAGAATTTGCTCAGAAGCCACGCTGAAAAAATAGCCATAAATACCCCCAACATATAGAGAAGAAAGAGAGCTACAGCCTGATTATCAAAGAAAAAATAATTCCCTTCTGGAATAACTAATTTTATCATAATCAAGTATATAGGAAGCCTTGCTGAACAGGTAATAAAAGGAGTTACCAAAATAACAATAAGCCGCTCCTTCCAGCTTTCAATAGTACGAGTAGCCATCACTGCAGGAATAGCACACGCAGCACCTGAAATCAGTGGAATTGTACTCTTCCCATTAATCCCAAAAGGACGCATAATCCTATCCATTAGGAAGACAACCCTGCTCATATAACCACTCTCTTCCAATAAGGAGATAAAGAAAAAAAGTAAAGCTATTTGAGGAACAAAGGAGACTACTGCTGTAAGCCCAGGTATAACTCCATCCACCAAAAGAGAGGTAAGGGATCCCTCTGGTAATACCTCGGATATCCATTCACCTACCCATGCCAAAGCATTCTCTATCCACCCTTTAGGATATTCACTTACATAAAAAATTACTTGAAAAATAAGTAGTAATATTACCATAAAAATAAGATAACCCCATACCTTATGTAAGAGTATCTTGTCCAATAGAGCACGAGTTCCTACTGCTGTTACCTTATAAGTATCCTTCAAAGCATTATTAATCACCTGATAGCGAAGAATCGTTTCCCGCTGTTGCATGCGCTTAATCTCTGCCTCTGTTTTTATGTTCTCTTTCTGAATTTCTACTTTACGTAAGTTACCTACCATTTCAAAATTCTGAGAAATAACCATCCAGAGCTTACCCAATTCCTCATTAGGAAACTTTTCTTTCAAGAATCGGAAGAAAGTAGGATCAATGCGGTTAATATCTAATATTGGCTCTAAAGGGAGCTTTCTATAATTGATAATAAGGTTCTTAAGGGTCTCTATCCCTGTCTTTTGTCGGGTACTTATAAGGGCAATTCGCGTGTGAAGTTGTGATTCAAGTGCCGGAATATCAATAGTAATTCCACGAGATTTCATCCTATCTGCCATATTAATAGCCAATATCGTGGGAATCTTGAAGTCCTTTATTTGAGTGAAGAGATATAAGTTTTGCTTAAGGTTCTCCACATCAGCCACCACCACTACTACATCCGGGAATTCAATGTCATCTCTGTCCAACAAACAACTAATAGCTACCTTCTCATCCATGGAGTTAGGATTGGTACTATAAGTACCTGGCAAGTCATATACACGAGCATGGAGTGTCTGGGAAAGCTTACAGAAACCTACCTTCTTATCCACAGTAACTCCAGGATAATTCCCTACATGCTGGTTCATTCCCGTAAGAAGATTAAAAATAGAGGTCTTTCCTACATTAGGATTTCCTATGAGGGCTACTTTGATTTGATTCTTACTCATTTGTAGTGGATTTACATGGTTCTATCTCAATATATTGCCCCATTTCCTTACGGATAGCCAGATGAATATCATTAATAATCAAATAAAAAGGGTCTCCTAAGGGAGCAATCTCTACAAGTTTTATTTCATTACCAGGTAGGCACCCCAGTTCTAATAATTTAATGGGAAGCATCTCTGTATTCACCTCTTTAATAAGGTACTTCTCTCCACGCTTCATTTTATTAACTGTAAGCGTCATATTTTATTTATACTTAATTTAAAGAAGCAAAGATACTATTTTTTTCCTAAGTATAAAAAATTTTATTTACTTTTGTCATGAATTTTAACAAGTATTCAAAAGCATGAAAAACTATCTATTACGCTCAATAGTATTGGTGCAAATCTGCTTCTTGTTATTGGTAGGGTTACTTATCTTTATGACAGATATGATTGATAATCACCTCTATATAAATGTAGGAAGTCCTGCAAGTGAGCTCACCGAGATGTTACTTTCCCCTTTCTACTTACTGACAGACAATAGCCAGTATGCAAGTTCTTTCCTCCTACTCTTGCACTCTATGTGTCTTTTCTTATTCTTTTCGATGGTAGTAGGAATTATTATTGGCATTATCTGGTATTATATAAAGAAAAAATCACTCACTCCTATACCTTGGATGGCTGATTTGCTACTTACAGAGGGTATCTTCATAGCTGTATTGTTTATTAGCTACCTTATCATATATATTTTCCATCATTTTTCTTTCGAAATAGAAAAAGATGCATCCCTTTCTATATTCTTATTTACCCTTATGGGATGTCTTCCTGTATTTCTTATAGGAAGATGGCTTTGGCGACGAGGTATGCGGCTACTGGGAGGAATCACTTTGAATATTTACGGTATCGCTCTCGTTTTTGTTTCGGCTGTAAGTATCTATGCCTATGGGCAAGGAGATGAAAAGGACTTGGATCAGTACACCTATTCGAATCAGGACTATTCAGAAGAAACCTCTTATTACCACTATGAAGAGGGAGAATCTGAAGAAGAAGATCCTTACTCAGATGTCCTATACGAGGAGGATGATATTGTCTATTCAGAGGAGAATAATACATATCTCACCTATAATCCTTTTGATTTTAAGGCAAAGAGCGAAGATTATCTCACCTTTGACAAGCCTGGGGAGTATTACAAGTGGAATTTTGAGAAATTCAACAGTGATTTTATGAAAAAAATACTCTCTGACTACCAAAACATATTCTTCTTAGAGGATATTACACCTACTATAAAACCTACAGGTCAAAAGAAAATAGATGAAAAGAACCAAGCACTCCATGATTTTGTTAATTACTTAGGAACAGACTCTTATGTACTTAGTTGCTTTTGGCATTTCTTCAAAAATATTATTTTGGATCACATGAAGCTCAATCAGCTAATACGTTATTCTTCAAGAGCGAGATTTCTTCTTAAGATATATTACCTGAACAACACCCCTGCACTGTATGAAGATATAGATAGAGTCATGCAGATCTCCTATGTAGAAGAAAGAATCGATGGTCATATTACAGAAGAAGAATTTCTAAAGGCTCAGGTTAAGTTACTTAGAGCTGTATACAGAAACTATGACGTTACAGAAATTGACCGAGACTTACTCAACAGTAATATAGGAACAGATGAAATTCGTTGGGCTTATTCTTTTTGGGCACGTAGATATAAGGAGAATAATATCCCGATCGTTTTAGGTATCCTTTTAGATGTAGATCGTTATGTTAAGGAAAAACACCCGACTGAGTATGATTATCCTCAGATATAACTATCAAATAAGGCGAGCTGCTTTAGAGTAGCTCGCCTTATATTATAATAAAAATTTCACTTTTTCTAAAGCTTCAATAATACCTTCAGGTTTTTTACCTCCTGCAGTAGCAAAGAAAGGTTGACCTCCACCACCTCCATGAATATATTTACCAAGCTCACGTACAATCTTGCCTGCATCCAAACCTTTACTCTTAGTAAGTTCTTTATTAATATAACACAATAGCATTGCTTTTCCTCCTTCTTGGACAGTTCCAAAGAGTATAAAGGCATCTTTGACTTCTTCTCCTAACATAAAAGCCAAATCCTTAAGAGTAGCCAAATCCAAATTCAATTGCTTGGTAAGGCATTGTATCCCATTTATAGGGATAAATTCTTTCTTCAACCCTTCTTTCAATTGTTCGGCTTGTTCTCGCTTAAGTTGTTCTATTTCCTTATGCAATTGTGCATTTTCTTCTTGTAAATTTATAATCGATTTGATAGGCTCTTGAGGATTCTTAAGCGATGCCTTGATGCCTTCCAAGAGAGCCTCCTGATCGGCAAAATACTTGAGTGCTCCTGCACTGGTAATAGCCTCAATACGACGGATTCCAGCCGCTACAGCTCCCTCTGAAATGATCTTGAAGAACCATATATCTCCCGTATTCTTTACATGAGTTCCTCCACAGAGTTCCTTACTCTCCCCAAACTGAATCATACGCACATGGTCTCCATATTTTTCTCCAAAAAGAGCCATAGCGCCTGACTCTATTGCTTGCCTAATAGGTATATTACGATGCTCTTCAAGAGGGATTTTCTCAAAGATACGCTTGTTCACCAATCGCTCTACCTTCCTAAGCTCCTCCTGAGTAAGTTTAGCAAAATGAGAAAAATCAAAGCGTAAGGATTCAGGAGCCACATGAGAGCCTTTTTGTTCTACATGGGTACCCAATACTTCACGTAGAGCTTGATGAAGTAAGTGAGTGGCACTGTGATTTGCCTCTGCCAAAGTACGTGACAGAGAGGCTACTTCTGCTTGAAATGGATCATTAAGATTCTCTGGAAGATGCTCTGCGATATGAATAATTAAGTTGTTTTCTTTCTTAGTATCCAAAATATAGATAAGTTCGCCATTGGCTGCCTGCAAAGTCCCTTTATCTCCTACTTGTCCTCCTCCTTCTGGATAAAAAGGTGTTGTATTAAAGACTAATTGATAGAGTGTACCGTCCTTTTGGCTTTCTATTTTACGATATTTCACAAGTCGTACGATAGCTTTTAAAGTATCATACCCAATAAATTCTTCCTCTTCATCATCA
The DNA here is from genome assembly GCF_035282625.1 of Capnocytophaga sp. G2. NCBI lineage: Bacteria > Pseudomonadati > Bacteroidota > Flavobacteriia > Flavobacteriales > Flavobacteriaceae > Capnocytophaga > Capnocytophaga sp. G2. The sequence goes on from NZ_JAYKBU010000017.1 coordinate 32,521, forward strand.
CGGAGTATTACCCAATCATCTGCTTTTACTTGAGCAGCCGCACGAGAACGTTCCTTTTGTTTCTGTAAGTTCTCTTCAAAACCTCTTTCATCCAAAGTCATTCCTTTTTCTGAAAGAATCAATGCTGTCAGATCCTTAGGAAAACCATAAGTATCATAGAGCTCAAAAGCCTTACTACCTGAAAGTTGCTTATCTGGATTATTTTGTATCATTACATCCAACATCAATAAGCCTTGCTCCAAAGTACGCAAGAAAGAGGCTTCCTCCTCCTTAATAACACTCATAATAAGGAATTGTTGTTTTTCTAATTCAGGAAAGGTACTTCCCATTTGTTTGGAAAGGGTTTCTACTAATTTATAGATAAAGGGTTCTTTCTGTCCTAAGAAAGTAAAACCATAGCGGATAGCCCTTCTAAGGATGCGACGAATTACATAGCCTGCTCCATTATTGGAGGGCAATTGACCATCGGCAATAGCAAAGGCTACCGCCCTAATATGGTCAGAAACTACACGGATAGCTACATTTATCTCCTCTTGCTCTGGGGTTACATTTGTACCATTACTATATTTGCTTTTAGTTATTTCTTCTACTTTATGGATAAGGGGCGTGAAAACATCTGTATCATAGTTAGACTGTTTCTTCTGTAAGACCATACAAAGCCTTTCAAAACCCATTCCTGTATCCACATTATGCGCAGGGAGCTTTTCTAAAGAACCGTCTGCTTTACGATTGAACTCCATGAATACATTATTCCAAATTTCAATCACCTGCGGATGATCACGATTAACCAAATCACGTCCAGGTATTTCAGCTTTCTCCTCCTCAGAACGGATATCCACATGTATCTCTGAACAAGGCCCACACGGACCCTGATCTCCCATTTCCCAGAAATTATCTTTTTTATTTCCTAAAAGGATATGATCCTCTGCAATACGTTCTTTCCAAATATCATAAGCCTCTTGATCAAGAGGAACTCCCTCCTCAGGACTTCCCTCAAAAACAGTTACATAAAGGTTTTCCTTAGGAATTCTATAGACTTCTGTCAAGAGCTCCCATGCCCAACTAATAGCTTCTCTCTTAAAGTAGTCACCAAATGACCAATTACCGAGCATTTCAAACATAGTGTGATGGTAAGTATCCCTGCCTACTTCCTCCAAATCATTATGCTTTCCTGATACACGAAGACACTTTTGGGTATCTACAACTCTTTTTTGCTTAGGTTTAGCATTACCAAGGAAATACTCCTTGAACTGATTCATCCCCGCATTGGTGAACATCAGTGTAGGATCATTCTTGATAACCATAGGAGCAGAAGGCACAATAACATGTCCCTTACTTTCAAAAAATTTTAAAAATTGTTGTCTTATCTCTTGTGAGGTCATATACTAAATATTATACCTTAAATAAAAATCGGGCAAAGATACAAAATAAATATCAATTGCCAATTATTGCTCATACATTAAATTTGTGGTTTTTCTTATATATTTTCCTACCTTGTTAAACTCCTATCCTTGAGATTCACTGATCATTTATAAGAGGAATATGCTTGACTATCCTTTAAAAGTTTTCATAATGGACTTGTACTCCCGTTGGAGCAAAGGATTGGAGGATTTCCACATTTTTATTGGTCAACCAAAGATGTGATGGAGTAGCCTTATTCTCTGTAAGTAAGTGATTTTGAGAAAGTATACGTTGAGTTTGCTTAGCTACCGCTTCTGCTGAGTCCATGATACGAACTTTTTCGGGTAGGATTTCTGAGATAAGTGAGGTAAGGTAAGGATAATGAGTACAGCCTAAGACAAGATAGTCCATATTTTGTTCTATCATAGGTTGAAGGTATTTCTCTAAAAGTTCTATCATTTCAGGAGTATTGATTCTACCCTCTTCAATAAGAGGTACTAAGCCCACTCCTTCTTGCTTTATTACATGGATACCCTTATCAAACAATTGCTGACAGGTACGAGCAAAGAATGCACTACGAAGGGTGCTCTGTGTCGCCAATACACCAATAGTCTTAGTTTGACTATAAAGCCCCGCTGGCTTTATAGCAGGTTCTATTCCTATAAAAGGTACTTTATACTTAGCTCTAAGATGACTAATAGCATTAGTGGTAGCTGTATTACAGGCAACTATAATGAGCTTACTATTATGTTCAAGCAAATATTCTGTATTCTTTTCACAAAGAGCTATAATCTCCTCAGAGGTCTTCTCTCCATAAGGAGCATGGATACTATCGGCTAAAAATAGGGTATCCTCATAAGGGAGCAAACGCACTAAAGTACGCCAGATAGTGGTTCCTCCTACTCCCGAATCAAATAATCCAATTGGGGTATTCATAAGTTATCAATTAACAGGCAAAAGTACAAAGATAATTATCATTTACTTTTGTAAAAAATTGGTTTAGACAACAAGGGGTATGCCAATAGCACACCCCTTATCATAATAATAATGAGAAAAACTTTTCTTATTTATCCTTTTTAGCATTTTCTTTACGTACAATCTCCCCTATTTGGTTAGAGGCAGCAAAGGAAGCAATCATATTACTAAGCATTTCAGCACCTGCCTGAGGTGAATTAGGCAACAATATCAAATTGCTCTTGGCATCCTGTCCTACGGATTGAAGGGTATCATAGTGCTGAGTAACTACAATAAGAGCAGATGCTTCCTGAGAACTAATACCCACCTTGTTAAGCACATCAACACTTTCCACTAAACCTCGTGCAATCTCCCTACGTTGGTCAGCAATTCCTTGTCCTTGCAAACGCTTACTTTCGGCCTCTGCTTTAGCTTTCTCTACAATAAGGATACGCTGCGCATCTCCTTCATATTGAGCAGCCACCTTTTCACGTTCTGCTGCATTGATACGATTCATAGCCGCTTTCACCTGTGCATCGGGGTCAATATCAGTAACTAAAGTTTTAATAATATCATATCCATAAGTTTCCATGGATTCCTGTACCTCTCGCTTCACAGCAATAGCAATATCATCTTTTTTTACAAAAACATCATCTAACTTCATTTTAGGTACCTCTGCACGTACCACATCAAAGACATAGCTGGTAATCTGATCATGCGGATACTCCAATTTATAAATAGCATCATACACCTTGTCCTTAATAACAACGAACTGTACAGAAACTTTGATTTTCACAAATACATCATCCAAAGTCTTAGTTTCTACAATTACATCTAATTGCTGAATTTTAAGACTAATACGGGCAGCAATCTTATCAATAATGGGAATTTTTAATTGCAAACCTGAATGACGAATACTCTGAAATTTTCCAAAACGCTCAATAGAGACTGCTGTTTGTTGCCTTACTGTAAAGAATAAAGAAAAGAAAACAAACAGAAAAACTAAGCCTAAAATTACGTAGGTATAACTCATAACTAATAATATTTTAATTGGGGCAAAGATACAACTTTCTAAAAACAAAAACAATATTTTCTTTTTATTATTTTTATCCTTAAAGAAAAATTAATATCATTAAAAATCCCTTGAATAAAGATTGCAAAAATAAATAAATTTACCTAATTTTGCACTCTATTATACAGATTTATGGAATGGACACAAATGTACATAAAATCACTGGGTAATATGTCCCATAATAATTATGCCCTTCTCTTAAAAGAAACAGATGGAGCACGCCAGTTACCCATTATTATTGGAGAATTAGAAGCCTATACTATCCAACATGGAACTTTGCGCCTTCCTACCCTTGTCCCACTAATACATGATGTCATATTAGATATCATGAAAGCTAATGATATGCATATTGTACAAGCACAAATCACCAACTTTCGTGAGGGAATATTCTATGGGCAAATTATCTGCGAAAAAGCAGGAGAAACTTTCTCTTTCCCTATCCGTGTTGGCGACGCTATGGCAATTGTAATCCGCTCCAGAATCCCTCTCTTTGTTGCTACATCACTTATTGAAAAATATGGCTCTCTTCCTAAAGAACCTGATACGCCAGAGGAGAAAGAAACTTATACCAATGAACGTACTCTTCCAAAAAATAATCTAAAACGCTATCTTACAGGAGAATTAGAAAAACTAATGAATGAGGCTATTGAACAAGAAGATTATGAATTGGCTGGTGAAATACAAGACGAACTTAATAGAAGGAAAAAAATATAATACAAATATCTATGAGACTTATCTATACTTTTATAGCGTTGTTATTCTCTATAACAGGCTATTCACAGTCCCAACAAACCACTATTATTCCTAGTGAAGGAATATCTATAGAAAGTATATTAAGAGGTGCTTTAGGAATGTGTGTGCTTCTTATGATTGCCTTTCTTTTTAGTCATAATCGCAAAGCCATTGCTTGGAAAACTGTCGGCGTAGGACTTCTTATACAACTACTCTTAGCCTTCGGTGTACTGAGAGTAGAATGGGTAAGACGTGTATTTGAACTCGCTGGAAAGTTCTTTCTCCTCATTCTGGACTTCACTAAAGCAGGTAGTGATTTCCTCTTCGGTAATCTAATGGACATAAACGGAATTGGATATATCTTTGTCTTTCAGATACTCCCTACCATTATTTTCTTCTCTGCTCTTACCTCTATTCTTTTCTATTATGGTATTATTCAGGTATTTACCCGAGCGTTAGCATGGGTACTGAGTAAATCTCTGAAAATATCCGGAGCAGAAAGCCTTTCCGTTACAGGAAATATTTTCTTAGGACAAACAGAAGCTCCTCTTATGATAAAATCCTACTTAGAAAAAATGACCAAAAGCGAGATTCTCTTGGTAATGGTCGGTGGTATGGCAACAGTAGCTGGGGGCGTACTGGCTTCTTACATCAATTTCTTAGGAGGTAGTGATGAAGTCCTAAAATTAGAATTTGCTAAACACCTTTTAGCCGCCTCTGTTATGGCTGCCCCAGGAGCCGTAGTTGTCTCAAAAATATTATATCCTCAGGAAGAAGCTATTCCTACTCAATATACAACCTCTAATGAAAAATATGGCAGCAATATCCTTGATGTAATTAGTACAGGAACTACAGAAGGACTAAAACTTGCAGCCAATGTGGGAGCTATGCTTTTAGTATTTGTTGCCCTGATTGCTATGGTAAACTACTTCCTTGGTTGGGTGGGTGATGTTACCTTCTTAAACCCTATTATTGCTGACAGTAATTTCCTCCCTTATGATAAGCTTTCTTTGGAAATGATTTTAGGTTCTATCTTCTCTCCTATTATGTGGCTCATCGGAGTTGCTAAGGAGGATATGATGCTGGTAGGACAACTCTTAGGAATCAAACTTGCTGCTTCAGAATTTGTAGGGTATACCCAATTAGCAGTACTAAAGGATCCTACTGCCCCTATGCATTTTATGTATCACAAATCAATAATCATGGCAACTTATCTCCTATGTGGATTTGCTAATTTTGCCTCCATCGGGATACAAATAGGAGGTATTGGTTCTCTTGCACCTGGTCAGCGTAAAACTCTTTCCGAATTTGGAATTAAGGCTGTATTAGGAGGAACACTTGCTTCCCTTATGTCCGCCACCATTGCAGGAATGATCCTAGGTTAAAAATCATCAAAGATGTCCTTATCAAAAATTCTCCTTGTATTCATAGGTGGAGGACTGGGAAGTATGCTTCGCTACATGACTAATAATGTTATTATGCGATGGGTAGGGATAAGACCTTTCCCGTGGGCGACTTTTACTATAAACATACTAGGCTGCCTACTTATAGGAGTAGGAATTTCTCTTATCAGAGAAAATTCCCTAACCAAATACTTATTCATTACTGGATTCTGTGGAGGGTTCACTACTTTTTCCACCTTTTCGGCTGAGAATGTGCATTTATGGCAACAAGGGAACTATATACAACTTCTTTTGTATATTGTATTAAGTATTCTTATAGGCTTTTTATCTCTCATAGGAGGAACTTATATAGGGAAAACATATTTATAGATATTACTAATTCAAATAAAATTAACTAATAAATGGAAAGAATAGCTAGTTTTTGTGTAAATCACCTTAAATTACAAAGAGGAATTTATCTCTCTCGTAGAGATGTTGTAGGTAATGAAGTGATTACTTCTTTTGATATTCGTATGAAAGCCCCCTACCGAGAACCTGTATTAGGAGGGGCAGAGATACATACTATGGAACATTTGGCGGCTACATGGCTCCGTAACAGCGATTGGAAGGATAAAATTATCTATTGGGGACCTATGGGATGCATGACTGGGAATTACCTTATTTTGGCTGGTGATTATACTTCCAAAGAAATTGCTCCCCTTATCACTCATTTGTTTGAATATATAGCCAATTTTGAAGGAGATATTCCTGGAGCCTCAGCCATAGAATGTGGAAATTATTATAATAATAATCTTCCTATGGCAAAATATGAGGCTAAAAAGTATCTGGAAGAAGTACTCTATCACCTAACCGAAGAAAACTTAAATTATCCATCCTAATCTTATTAAAATAGAATGCCCTCCAAAAAGTTTTATTGCTTTTATGGAGGGCTTTAATATTCAAAAACTTTTCCTTGTAATTCACTACTCCTGGACTGTACTATTTATTTTTCTAAGTTCTTCTTTCGCATCGAAACGATTCTCTATAGGCTTATCATTAATAATATTACCATCCTTAAGCACTACTGTGCGCTTACTAAAATGTGCAATATCATCCTCATGCGTAACAAATCCTATAGTACTTCCCCTGTCATTGAGGTCTTGGAATAATTCCATAACTTCATAAGAGGTACGTGTATCCAAGTTTCCTGTAGCTTCATCTGCCAAGAGGATTACAGGGTCATTCACTAAAGAGCGTGCAATGGCTACTCGTTGCTGTTGCCCACCTGAAAGTTCACTGGGCATGTGATGCAAACGGGATTCCAAACCGACCCTTTTCAATGCCTCTATAGCACGCTCTCTACGCTCTTTTGCCGAAATTTTAGAATTGTACATTAAGGGTAGTTCTACATTTTCTATAGCAGAAGTTCTTGCCAAAAGATTATATGCCTGAAAGATAAATCCTATTTTGGTATTACGCACATTTGCCAATTCATTTTTTGTCATATTTTTTACAGAAATACCATCTAAAAGATAATCTCCTGAAGAAGGCCTATCCAAACAGCCTAATATATTCAGTAAAGTAGATTTTCCAGAACCACTGGGACCCATAATAGTTACAAATTCCCCTTCATAGATACTTAAGTTGATCCCCTTGAGAACCTTTAGGACTTCACTCCCCATTTTGAATTCTCGCTTCATATCCCTTATTTCAATAATTGACTTCTTCATAAGTTTCTATTTTGCCTTAGTATTCTGCCTTCTACGGAAACGAGGCATAAAAGGACTACCTCCATTTTGCTGATCATCTGCTGTTTTTGCTGACGGATTGATACTATTAAGAGACGTTACTACCTCCTCTCCTACAGTGATTCCTTTCATTACCTCTACATTAATACCATCATTACTTCCTATGACAATTGGCTTCTGAGAGAGCGTACCATCAGAATTTTCAACCCATACATACTTATTCTTTCCCTTGCCTATCTCAACCTTAGGCATTTGTGCTTTTATTCCTTTCTGCAGATAATACTTTGCTAAGAGTGAAAGATCTGGAGAGAAATTAATTGCCCTGTTATTAAGTGTTGTAACATCTTTTAACTCATTCGTATAGATGATAATGGTCGCAGTAAGTCCTGGTTTTAGTTTTTCTTCAGGATTCTCAGCATCTACAATAACGGTATAGGTAACCACATTAGAGGTAGTTGTGGGAGAAAGCCGTACTTGAGAGACCTTTCCTTGAAACTCTTCCAAAGGATAGGCATCCACAGTGAAGGTTACCCTTTGTCCTAACTTCACTTGACCTATATCTGCCTCATCCACATTGGCTTCTACCTGCATTTTCTTAATATCTTTAGCAATTTTAAAGAGGGTTGGTGCACTCATCGTAGCAGCCACCGTTTGTCCTACTTCTACCTCCCTACTAAGGATTACTCCATCAATAGGAGCATAGATATTGGCATACCCAAGATTCGTTTTAGCTTGGTTCAGAATAGTAAGCCTTTGGGTAACTGCAGCCTTAGCATTATGAAGTTGATAATAAGCTTGCTCGAAATCTGCCTTACTAATAATCTGATTCTCATACATGCTTTTTTTGCGATCATAATTTTGCTGGTAATAAGTAACCTCATTAAGAGAAGCATTATAATTGGCTTGTGCATTAATCACATTCTCTTGCAGATTGGTTTTGTCCAACTCTGCTAAAAGTTCTCCCTTTTTCACTTGGCTGTTGTAATCCACATATATCTTACTCACCAATCCAGAAACCTGTGTACCCACCTCTATTTCATCCACAGGTTGCACACTTCCCGTAGCAGTTACTTCTGTGGTTACATCTCCTTTTTCTACCTTTTGCTTCTGCAAAACTATAATAGCCGGCTTTTCCTTAAAGAAAAAGTAATATACCCCATATCCTATAACAATTAACAATAGAGTAAAAATACTATTTCTTAATATCTTTTTCATTCTTTTATCTTATTTTTTAATGAACATCAATATTCTTCCCTTGATAGAAATTCAACAATTGTTGGTAAAGTATTACCATGTATTTATTCTGCAAATAGGTCTGCTCCGCATTAAGATAGGTATTCCTACTGACCAAGAGTTCTGTATTGGTAAGATTACCAAATTCATGTTTTTTCATAGCAAGTTCATAAGCTAACTTAGCATTATCACGCGCTGTTTTAGAAGCAACTTCCTGTGCCTGATGTGTGGTAGCATTATGCCAAGCTGTTTCTATCTTGGTATAGAGGTCTTTTTCAGCTTGTCTACGTTCAAGTTCAGCTTGTGATTCAGAAATTTTAGCTAAAGTAACATTATCTCTATTTTTGTAACGAGAAAAAATAGGTACATTGAGTGAGAGTCCCACCGTTTGTCCAAAATTATTATCTAACTGTGTTCTATAATTCACTTCCGCACGATTGGAATATCCTGTATTTACACCTGCACTAAGAGACAGAGTAGGTAGAAAGCCTGATTTGGCTATCTGAATATCCTTCTGCGCTATTTCTTTCTGTTTTTCATATATTTTTGTATTAGGAAGTTGTTGTAAGGCTTGCTGGAAAATGACTTCTTTGTTTTCAATAGGCTCATTAACTTCCTCCTTCTGAATAATTTGAATTCTGAAATCTGTCCCTACAGGGAGTTCTAAAAGTTGCTTGAGAGCAAGTACCTGAGTTTCATATTGGTTTTGAGCTTGTATAATATTGTATTGATTATTGGCGTTTTGTGTTTCTATTTCAATAAGATCAATCTTAGCTATAGCCCCATTTTCAAAACGCTTCCTTGCCTGTGCAAGTTCTTCCTGAGAGGAAAGAGCCGTATTCTTGGCAACTGTAATATTCTCATACTTAAAAAGCGCTTGCAGATAAGCTTCTAACACACTCAGTACTATATTATTTTGAGCTTCTTTTACATATAATTCATTCTGTTCCAACACCAACTGTGTACGCTGTATTTGTAGGTTCAATCTATTCCCTTCATAGAGAGAAACTGAAGCACTTATGCCAAAACTATTAGTGAAGGTAGTTTGGTTCACCCTATCATTCGTTATCTGATTAATCACAGATCCATTGTTTACATTTGCTGAAGCATTAGCTCCTACATTAGGCAAGCGATTACTTCTTGCCTGATGATGATTAACGGAAGCTATCTGTTGGTTAAGTTGTGTTTTCTTTACTGAAATATTATTAGTAATCGCATAGTTAATACAATCAGTAAGAGACCATGTTTTTTCTTGAGCCCATATAGGAAGAGACAAAAGGGCAATAAAGATAGTTTTATATTTCATTTTCATCTTTTATTACATTTGGAGTACCTAACAGAATATTTAGGTGCTCATTTGAACTACAAAAGTAATAATTTTTCGGGAATTATATAGCAATTATATAAATTTTTTATACCTTTCTTTATCAAAATATTTTTAGATAAAAATTTGTCAGATAAAAAAAAAGGAGTATCTTTGCACCCGCTAAGTAACCTCTGGCGAAGGACGTATATGTTGCTTAGGGTTAATTTAATAATTTTTATACTTTTATGGAGTCTTTATTAAAGTACGTACAAGACAATCTCATTACAAAGAAAGATTTTCCTGATTTCTCCACCGGAGACACTATTACAGTGTATTATGAAATCAAAGAAGGAGAAAAATCCCGTATTCAGTTCTTCAAGGGAGTCGTTATCCAACGAAAAGGTACAGGTGCAACAGAAACATTTACCATCCGTAAGATGTCAGGTGAAGTAGGTGTAGAACGTATCTTCCCTATCAATATGCCTGCTATTCAGAAAATTGAAGTTAACAAATACGGAAAGGTACGCCGTGCACGTATCTTCTATTATCGAGAATTACGTGGTAAGAAAGCACGTATCAAAGAAATAAGAAAATAGTCTTTTAAACGTGATCATAACAAAAAGGTTGTCAATTGACAGCCTTTTTTTATAATTTCTATTCATTTTCAATTGATAGACCTATCATGAGCAAAACTTTTATTAATGGAGCCTCCTGTATCTCCGTACAGCCCTCTTTTACGGAGGAGTTCCCCTCTTATTCTATTGAAAACAAGGAGAATAATATACTCTATGCTATAGAACCTGCTTATAAGGAGTATATTCCACCGGCATCTATCCGAAGAATGGCTAAAGGAGTAAAAATGGGAATTGTAGCGGGAATTCATGCACTAAAGCAAGCACAAATCTCCTCTCCCGAAGCTATATTAGTAGGAACGGGGATGGGATGCGTACAGGACTCTGAGAAATTCTTACGAGGTATTTTAGACAATCAGGAACAACACCTTACTCCTACAGCATTCATACAATCCACTCATAATACAGTTGCAGGGCAAATTGCACTGAATATGCAATGCAAAGGAATGAATTTCACATACGTAAATGGGGCAGTCTCTTTTGAAAGCGCCTTACTGGAGGCTAAGATGCAAATGGAGCAGAATTTACTGAAAAATGTTTTGGTAGGAGGAGTAGATGAACACAGCCCTCATACCCTCTATTTATATGAATTAGCAAACATCATAAAAGATAAAGGAAGTCTCCCTCAATCCATTTTATCACCAAAAACTCAAGGGGTTCGTTTTGGGGAAGGGGCAACCTTCTTTGCTCTTTCTAATTATTGTAATGAGAGTACATTTGCAGAACTTATAGAGGTATCTTTCCTTAACAGAATGGATATCAATGAAATTCCTACTTTCATTAACCATTTTCTACATCAGCAAGGAATTACTATTAATGATATTTCAATGGTTATCTCTGGAAGAAATGACAACAAAGATGATATTCCTTATTTCAAAGCCTTTGAAAATTTATTTTCCTCTATTCCTATACTTATCTACAAACATCTAACAGGAGAGTTTCTTACGGCTTCTGCTATTGGATTATGGATTACTTGTAATGCTCTCAAGAAAGGCACCGTACCTCAATCCTTGAACATACTTACCCAAAAGGAGGTAAATGCTCCCATCCAGTATATCTTACTCTATAACCAATACTTAGGGAAAGAACACAGTTTAATATTATTAAGAAAAAAATAACAATTCTATTTATACAAAATAGTTTTTTATATTAATCATTTTTTATATCTTTGTACTTTATTACTAAAAAATAAAAATATGTCATTTAATCTACCTGAACTTCCTTATGCATATAATGCTCTTGAGCCTTATATAGATGCACGTACTATGGAAATTCACTACACCAAGCACCACAAAGCCTATACAGATAACCTAAATAATGCCATTACAGGAACTGAGTTAGAAGGAAAAAGTATTGAAGATATCCTCCTTAATTTAGACCCGGAAAACAAAGCAGTTCGTAATAATGGCGGAGGTTATTACAATCATAATCTTTTTTGGGAGATCTTAACTCCTGATAAGGGGATGACTCCTTCAAAGGAGCTCTCTGAGGCTATTGATAAAGCATTTGGTTCTTTTAAAGCTTTTAAAGAGATCTTTTCAAAAGCTGCTGCTACCCAATTTGGATCAGGATGGGCATGGCTTACTGTACACAAAGGAGGGAAAATAGAGGTATGTGCTACTGCCAATCAGGACAACCCCTTAATGCCTCATATACAATGTGGCTCTCCTATATTAGGAATAGACGTATGGGAACATGCTTATTACCTAAACTATCAAAATCGTCGAGCAGACTATATTGAAGCATTCTTCAATGTTATCAATTGGAATAAAGTAAGTGAGTTATATCACAAAAATAAATAAACCTTTTGTAGATAAGATCTCTCTTATATCAGTTATTTTGAATATACAAAGAAGCTATTTCTAAGAGAATGGCTTCTTTCTTTTAGATTTTTTATTAAAATAGAGTAAAATGGCACAATTATTGAGCTACTTTTTACAGAGATAAATTCTTAAAATATCCACCCCATGAAACCTAAAAAAAATCCTAATGTTGATTTAAAACGCCGTACTGGATTATTCTTTTCCATAGGTCTTGCTATAGCTACTTTTGCTAGCCTCTATGCTATTAATTATAAGACCGTAGAAGAAGGTAAAAAGAAATTAGAATTTGACAAAATTACTGACCTTACAGAGGATGTGCAGGATTTCACTATGGAGGATAATACTCCCCCTCCTGCTCAACCTGAAGAAGAACAACCTAAGGAAATTGAAGTTCCTGATGTTATCAAACAAGTAGATGACAAGGAAAAAGTAGAGGTTAATTTAAAAAAGAATGATGATAATAAGGATGATGCTTCTAACAAAGCCCCTATTCTAAAAGGTGTCCCCGGAGGTACAGGTACCGGTACAGGAGGTGATGAGGATATTCCTGATGAAGTTCAATTCTTTGCTATTGAGCAAAAGCCTATGTTTGAGCAATGTAAAGATGAACCCAAAGATCAACAGGAAAAGTGTTTTAAGAAGTCCTTAGATGCTTTTGTTAACAAAAACCTTGTCTATCCAGAAATCGCTAGAGAAATGGGAACACAAGGAAGAGTAACTGTACAGTTCCGTATCAAGAAAGATGGCACTGTAGAAGTCATTAATGTTCAAGGAAAAGAAGATATTCTTAAGAAAGAAGCTCGTCGCGTGATTGAAAAACTTCCAAAACTTATCCCTGGTAAACAACGTGACAGACCGGTAGCGGTAATCTTCTCTTACCCTATCTTATTCAGACTAAACTAATGAATATTTTTTATATTTATTACAAGTGAATAGTTAATTATTATTTTTCTATTCACTTTTAATTTTTAATCTTAACTAACTATGTCCCAAAAGATAAAATCTACTCTTTATGGATGTATCCCTTTAGTACTCATAGCCATCATTGTATGGGGGATCCACTCTTGGCGCAAAGAGAGTTCTCATGGATTATTTGTAGTAGGGAAAGCTCCTTCTTTTTGCCTTACTAACCAATATAATAAGCAGATTTGTAATAAGGATTTTGAAGGGAGAGTGTGGGTAGCGGATTTTTTCTTTACTTCCTGCCCTACTATCTGCCCTATTATGACCACTAATATGGTAGCTGTACAGAATGCTTTTTCTGATAATTCCATAGGGATAGCATCCTTTTCTATTGATCCTTATACAGATTCTCCTGAAGTATTACAAACTTATGCTAAAGAAAAGGGAATACATTCTCCATATTGGCATCTGCTCACTGGAGATAAAGAAATTGTATACCATATCGCTAATGACGGGTTTAATATTTATGCTAAAGAAGGCAATAAGCCCGAAAATTTTGAACATTCTGGATTATTTGCCTTAGTGGATACTCAAGGAAATATTGTCTGCAGGAAGGACAATACCGGAAAACCCATTATCTTCTATAATGGTATGACTAAAGAGGGAATTAATATGCTTATAGAGGACATCAAAAAACTAAAGAATAACTCCTTATAATTGACTTTATCTTGAAAAAATCTCCTGTTCAACCTAAAAAGTACTTAGGACAACATTTCCTCACCGATTTAAATATTGCTCAACAAATAGCAAACACTCTATCCTTTGATGGGTATAAAATAGTTTTAGAAATAGGTGCTGGTACTGGAGTACTTACACAATTTCTTCTCCTAAAAAAAACAGAGACTTTTGTTATTGAAATAGATAAAGAATCTGTTGAATATCTTCAAGTTCATTTTCCTCAATTAAAAAACCATATTATTGCAAAAGATTTTCTGAAGTTTGATATTGTAAGTTATTTTTCAAAGGCTTCCTTTGCTATTATAGGAAATTTTCCTTATAATATTTCCTCTCAAATCATATTTAAGTTATTGGAAATTCGCTTTTTTGTTCCTGAGTTTGCCGGAATGTTCCAGAAAGAAGTTGCTGAACGCATTTGCGAAAAGGCTGGAAGCAAAGCCTATGGTATTCTTTCAGTACTCACTCAGGCTTTTTATGATACTGAATATCTATTCACCGTTCCTGAGAATGTATTCAATCCTCCTCCTAAGGTGAAAAGTGGAGTCATTCACCTCAAACGTAAGGAGAACTATAGTCTCCCTTGTGATGAGAGACTTTTCTTTACTATCGTTAAAACTACTTTTGGGCAACGCCGTAAAACCCTTCGCAATAGCCTAAAGTCTTTTTTATCAGAGAAGGAAGAACTTAAAGTTCATTCCGTTTTTGATAGGCGTCCTGAGACACTCTCTGTAGAGGAGTTTATCACACTCACCCAATGGCTTACTCCTTAAGAATAAATTCCCCCGTTGATATTTATCACCTCCCCTGTAATATAACTTGCCTTATCAGAAACAAGAAAACTAACTAAATTAGCGACTTCTTCTGCTTTACCAAAGCGTCCCATGGGGATCCTCTTAGAGAGTTCCTTCTCATCCAAAGAAGCGGTCATATCCGTTTGTATAAACCCTGGTGCTACTGCATTAACCGTAATATTTCGCTTAGCAACCTCTTGTGCTAATGCTTTTGTAGCAGCAATCAGAGCCCCCTTAGCTGCTGAGTAATTTACTTGTCCCTCTGTACCTTTCACTCCCGAAACAGAAGCTATATTAACAATCCTCCCATAACGATTACGTAGCATTTTTTGAATAAAAAAATGGGTCACATTATAGAACCCATCCAAGGTTGTTTTCAGTACCTTATCCCAATCCTCATAAGGCATCCACATAAACAGTCCATCACGAGTAATTCCTGCATTATTGATAATCACCTCCACTAAGGCCTCCTTATTCGTTTCCTGCCAAAGAGTAAGTACTTCCTGTGTTTGCTCCTTATTGGTAACATCGAAACAGAGCAATTCTCCCACAGCTCCTAAACTCTGTACTTTGTCAAGGGTTTGTAAAGCAGCTTCTTTATTACTCTGATAATTAATAAGCAAATGATAATGATTATCATAAGCCAATTTTTCACAAATAGCTCTTCCAATACCACGAGATGCTCCTGTTATAAGTGCACATTTTTTCATATTTCTTCATTTTTTAGAAAAAAAGGCTATCTTACACTCTCAGATAGCCTTTCTATTCCTTGATTTATTAAAATATTTTCGGATACTTAACAGGATTTATCTCATTCATAATTTCATATATTTTCTCATAAATATCCTCAGCATTAGGTTTTGAGAAATAATCTCCATCAGAGGCATACGCAGGACGATGAGATTTGGATGTTAGGGTCTGTGGCTTACTATCCAAATAGCGGTAAGCATTTTGTTTGTCCACAATCTCTTGCAATAAGTAAGCAGAAGCACCTCCTTCTACATCCTCATCTACAATGAGCAGATTATTAGTCTTCTGAACACTTTTTACAGTATCATGATTAATATCAAAAGGAATTAAAGATTGAACATCAATGATTTCAATACTAATATCTACCTTATCCAATTCCTTAGCTACCTGTTCTACTATACGCAAAGTAGAGCCATAAGAAACTACTGTAATATCACGACCTTCACGAATTTTTTCCACGACCCCTATAGGAGTGGTGAATTCGCCCAAGTTGGAAGGCATTCTCTCCTTAATACGATAACCATTCAAGCATTCCACTACGAAAGCTGGTTGATTTCCTTGCAGAAGCGTATTATAGAACCCCGCTGCCTTAGTCATATTACGAGGTACCAAGAAATAAACTCCTCGCAAGAAGTTAAGTAGTCCTGCCATAGGTGAACCTGAATGCCAGATTCCTTCCAAGCGATGCCCTCGTGTACGAATAATCAAAGGTGCTTTCTGATAACCACAAGTTCGATAATTTAGAGAAGCTAAATCATCTGTGATAGTCTGTAAAGCATAAGGCGTATAATCTATATATTGAATTTCGGCTATAGGACGTAAGCCACGCATAGCCATTCCTACACCTTGTCCTATAATGGAGGATTCTCGTATACTTGTATCATCTATACGGGTAATCCCATACTTCTCTTGTAAGCCTTCCATTCCCTGATTTACATCTCCTATTTTCCCAGTATCTTCTCCAAAGGTAATCAAGTTAGGATATTTAGCAAACAGTGCATCAAAATTATCCCGCAAGATAATACGTCCATCTACCTCTGGAGCATCTTCCGCATATTTAGGAAGTACTTCTTTGACAAAAATAGGATTTTTATCATCTTCACTATATAAATGAGAACTATATCTGTCCTGTAGATCTTCAAGGATATTATTAAGCCATTTTTTGAGGTTTTTTACAGATGTTTTTTCCTCTCCTACTGCATAACGTAATGCCTTACGGGCAGTACTAATCACATCGCGATAGAGAGGTACATCTACATCAGCAAGTGCATCCTTCAGATGAGATATCTCAAGGCTATTGAGGCACTCTTTCTCCATTTCATATAGAAGATTAATAAGCTCTCTTTTGGCTGTTTTTATAGGATTTTGATACTCCATCCAAGCCTTATCACGAGCATCTTTTACTGTTTTCTTTACTTCTTCCTCTATCGCTATAAGTTCACTTTCTGTAGCTATCCCATTAGATATAAGCCATTTACGAAATTGTACATTACAGTCATATTCTTTTTCCCATTCAAGTCGTTCAGGTGTTTTATAGCGTTCATGTGAGCCTGAGGTAGAATGTCCTTGTGGCTGTGTAAGTTCCGTTACATGTATAAGGGAAGGTACATGTTCAGTACGAGCTAAATGCCCTGCCTTAGCATAAGTTTCCATAAGGGAAGGATAGTCCCATCCTTTGACCGTATATATTTCAAATCCTTTGTGATTGAAATCTCGCTGGAATCCCTTAAGAGCCTCTGAAATACTCTCCTTTACTGTATGATAAGAAGCAGGAACCGAGATACCATAATCATCATCCCATACACTCATCACTACTGGAACTTGTAACACTCCTATAGCATTGAATGCTTCAAAGAAAAGTCCCTCACTGGTAGAAGCATTCCCTATGGTTCCCCAAGCAACTTCATTACCATGGTTAGAGAACCCCTCACTATTGGGAATAGAAAGATCCCGATAAATTTTAGAGGCTTGTGCCAGTCCTACCAAACGAGGAATTTGACCAGCCGTACAGGAAACATCACTTGCCGTATTATACTGGTCAACAAGCCTTTTCCAATTTCCTTTTTCATCAAGACTATGGGTAGCAAAATGCCCCCCCATCTGCCTTCCTCCGCTGTGAGGTTCATGTTCTATATTATTATCAGCATAGATACCTGCAAAAAATTGCTTAGGAGTATATTCTCCGATTGCCATCATAAATGTCTGGTCACGGTAGTAACCACTACGGAAATCTCCCTTCTGGAAAGCCCGAGCCATAGCCACCTGTGGTAGTTCCTTACCATCTCCAAAAATACCAAATTTAGCCTTTCCCGTAAGTACTTCTCTACGTCCTGCCAAACTACATTCACGGCTAAGAACAGCTATTCTATAATCCTCCAAGGATTGTTTTTTTAATTCTTCAAAAGGCATGCTTTGTAAAAAAGAGGTCGTTGTATCCATAAAAATTAGTTTTTCTGAAATAAAGCCCAAAAGTACATAAAAAATAATTATTTGCCAAGAAAATCTATCTTTTTTCATACAGATTTTTCTCTTATGGGAAATATAAAAGGCTATCCAAGAAGGACAGCCTTTCTGTTAAATTTAATTTACCAAAATATCAAACTTTTAGAATCTCTGCTTCCTTTTTAGCAAGTATTTCATCTATCTGTTTGATATACTTATCAGTAAGCTTTTGCACACGTTCCTCAGTATCCTTCTTTATATCATCGGAAATCTCTATCTTTTTGATTTCCTTATTAGCTTCTTGGCGAGCATTACGCACCCCTATTTTAGCTTCTTCGCTTTCTCCTTTGGCTTGTTTTACAAGTTCTTTACGGCGTTCCTCCGTTAACGGAGGAACACTAATGATAATTGTTTCTCCATTGTTCATAGGATTAAACCCTAAATTGGCTACCATGATAGCTTTTTCTATTGTTGAGAGCATATTTTTCTCCCAAGGTTGTATGCTAATGGTTCGAGAATCAGGAGTATTCACATTTGCCACTTGGCTTAAAGGTGTTTGTGAACCATAATAATCCACAAATACACTCCCGAGCATCTGAGGAGAGGCTTTCCCTGCACGGATATTGAGTAACGATTTCTCTAAATGTGCTACTGAACCTTGCATTGCCTCCTTAGTACTCTCTAAAATAAAATCAATTTCTTCATTCATAGATAGTTGTTTTTTATTTGTTATAAATATCCTTTCGGTTGGCAAAGATACAATATTTAAGTGAAAAATAAAAAATGAAACTTAAAAATTTTTAATCATCCTTTCCAAAAATCTACTAAGATAATCATTTCTTCTCCCTTACCTGTCAAACAAAACTATTATATTTCTCCAAAGAGTCATAAATATATACAAATCAATTCATTAAAATCAATATGACAAAAAACTTTTTTTATCATAAAAATTTTTTTAATTAAAAAAAAGATGTACTTTTGGCACAAAATTAAAACTTATTAAACTACAATTATTTATGAAAAAATCTTTATTCTATATTCTCTTCTTTCTATTAATCCCTACTGCCTGCCAACACAATGGTGACCTTATGATAGAAGATTTTGAATCAGGATCTTTTCAAGATTGGATTATTGAGGGAGATGCCTTTGGACAAGTTCCTGCTGAGGGAAGTCTTGCAGGCGAACAAGAAGTTATTGGATTTCAAGGAAAATATCTTGCTAATAGTTTTCATAATGGAGATGATTCCCGTGGAATCCTCACCAGTAAACCTTTTCGTATAGAACGAGACTTCATTAACTTTCTTATTGGAGGAGGTAATTCCAGTGATACCTATATAGAACTCCTTATTGGAGAACAGAGTATTTATAAAACACATAGCCCTGTGGAGAGTGAAACTCTACAACTAATGAGTTGGGATGTAAAAACTTACAAAGGACAACAAGCCACCCTACGCATCGTAGATAACCAACGTGGCAGTTGGGGGCATATCCTTATCGATGCTATTGAACAAAGCAATCTTTTTAAAAGTAATATAATGGAAAACTACACTCTTACCTACAACATTTCCCAAAAGTACCTTCTCCTTCCTATTGAGGATAGTGCTCCAGAGACTAAAGTACAACTCTTAGTGGAGGGAAAAGAGATGGGTGCCCCTATGGATATCCGCCTTGCTAAAACACACATTCAATATTGGTTACCTCTTCCGGTAGCTTCCTATCAAGGGAAGAAAATTTCGCTCGTTTTTAGGCAAGTTACAAAAGGAGATATGGGGATTCACCAAATAAAACCTTCTAATACTTTTGATTATAATTATAAGGAATCCTATCGCTCTTGCTACCATTTCACTCCTGAATATGGCTGGATGAATGACCCTAATGGTATGGTATATCATAATGGAGAGTATCACTTATTCTACCAATATAATCCCTATGGAGCTCGCTGGGGGAATATGCACTGGGGGCATGCTATAAGTGAAGACATGATGCATTGGAAGCAGCTCCCCGTCGCCCTTTCTCCTGATAGCTTGGGAGCTATCTTTTCTGGTAGTGCAGTGATAGATAGAAATAACTCCGCAGGCTTTGGTGAAAATGCCATGATTGCCTTCTATACTTCTGCAGGTGCACAACAATCTCAATCCATTGCTTATAGCCTTGATAACGGACGTACATTTGTCAAATATACTCATAATCCTGTGATTCCCAATCCTAATATTCAGGATTTTCGTGATCCTAAAGTATTTTGGTATGATCCTCAGAAGAAATGGATTATGTCATTAGCTACTTCACAAACTATTACTTTCTACACATCTAAGAACCTCAAGCAGTGGGAAAAACTTAGTGAATTTGGACAAAATATAGGAGCTCATACAGGTGTATGGGAATGCCCTGACCTCTTCCCTTTAACTTATAAGGGACAAAAAAAATGGATACTCTTTGTGAGCATTAACCCAGGAGGCCCTAATGGAGGAAATGCTACCCAATATTTTATTGGTGACTTTGATGGAACTACCTTTACCCCAGATCCTCTTCCCTACCCTCTCTGGATTGATTACGGACGTGACAACTACGCAGGAGTTACTTGGAGTAATATTCCTGAAAGTGATGGACGCAGAATTTTCCTTGGTTGGATGAATAATTGGGATTATGGTAATTCAGTGCCTACCCAAAATTTTCGAAGTGCTATGACCCTACCACGAGAACTAAGACTTGCTGACAACGGACAACACTTAGTAGTTGCAAGCTTTCCTGTACAAGAGGTAGGAGAAGAGAGAGATAGTAATCCCGTTATTATAAACAAACTCACTGAGAATCCCCTGCCCATCAGTGCTGATTTCTATAACAACGGGTATGTGGTGAGCTTCACTGTCAAGCTCAATACTCTTAAGAGCTTTAGTTTTTCTCTACAAAATAGCAAAGGAGAAAAGATAGTGTATTCTTTTGATACAACAGAGAAAACCCTTGTAGTAGATAGAAGCCAAAGTGGTCTTACTAACTTTAGTGGTAACTTTGCCGAGCCTCTAATCAAAGCTCCTTTGACTCCAAAAGAAAGCTATACTATACACCTTTGGGTGGATAAAGCCTCGACCGAAGTCTTTGTCAATGGAGGTGAGGTGGTACAGACCAACATCGCTTTTCCTACAGAACCTTATAACCAATTATGGTTCAATCTAAGAGGAAATACAGACGTTAGTATAGAAAATATTACACTTTACAAGATAAAAAATTAATAACAACAAAGGAAAAACAGGGAGAAAGCAACTTTCCCTCTGCTTTTCTATTAATAACCACTCTAAAATTATTGGATAATGAAAAATAAAATCATAGGACTTGGAGAGATTCTTTGGGATGTATTCCCTGAAAGAAAAATATTAGGAGGTGCCCCTGCTAATTTTGCTTATCATATCTCTCAATTTGGCTTTAATGGTTATACAGTAAGTGCCATTGGTAATGATTCCTTAGGTAAGGAAATCTTAGATAACCTGGAAAAGAAACAGCTTAATTATCTGATAGAGAAAACTGATTTCCCTACAGGTACTGTAAAAGTTAGTGTAGATAACTGGGGAGTTCCTCAATATGAAATCTGTGAAGGAGTTGCCTGGGATAATATTCCTTTTACCTCCCGCATGGCTAATCTTGCTAAGGAGGCACAAGCAGTTTGTTTTGGTTCTTTGGCACAACGTAACAGATTATCACGAGCCACTATCAATGCTTTTTTAGATGCTATGTCTGAAGATAGTATAAAGATATTTGACATCAACCTTAGACAGAACTATTACACTCGGGAAATCATAGAAAACTCATTACAAAAAGCTACTATCCTTAAAATCAATGATGAAGAAGTTGTAAAAATTGCTAAACTTTTAAAATGGGAAGCCTCTGAAAAAGATATTTGTAAACACTTATTAAATAATTACAATCTTGATATTCTTATACTTACCAAAGGAACTGAAGGAAGTTGGGTACTTACTCCCAAAGAAGAATCTTTCCTGCCTACTCCAAAAATAACTATTGCTGATACTGTAGGTGCTGGAGATTCCTTTACAGCTGCTTTTATAGCCTCACATCTGCATGGACGTTGTCTTGTTGCCTCTCATCAATTAGCCGTAGAAGTATCTGCCTATGTATGCCAGCAACATGGAGCTATGCCTAAACTTGCTGATGCTCATTTGGAACTATTTAGATAAAAAATTTTATTTATTATCTTTAAGTCCTCTCTTTCCTTCACAATATGACTGAAATATACAAAGAAGAAATAATAGAATAAAATACTAAAAATAACTTTTACAATAGTTTTAAAAGGTATTTAATAGCAGATATAATGTAAATAAAAACCATTCATAGGAACATCTACACTTAAGAACTCATCATTTATTAAGCTAATAAATGATGATAGAATTTGTCAAATATAATTTTAAACCAAGCAGTATATTGCTGGGGCGATTGTGCTATACCCTCTTTTATTGCTTCCAAAGGGAGCCATTTCCAAGAGGCAACCTCCTTAGGATTTACCACAGGAATATCATCACTACAACCTACCAATACATAATCATACTCATGTTCAGTAAGTCCATTATCAAAATCAGCCTTATAAATAAAAGAAAAGAGTTCCTTTAAGGGAATTCGTAAGCCCATTTCTTCCCAAAGCCTACGTTCACCTGCTTGTATATTGGTCTCTCCTTCTCGGGGATGACTACAACAGGTATTTGTCCAAAGCCCCGGTGAATGATATTTGGAAAAAGCCCGTTGCTGAAGGAGTATCTCTTTTTTAGAGTTGAATACAAATACAGAAAAAGCTCGATGGAGTAGCCCCTTTTCATGAGCTTCCATCTTCTCCATTAGTCCAATAGGACGGTCTGCATCATCTACTAAAATAACATACTCTTTCATTAGTCTATCAAGGATTCAAAAGTCATATAATCCCCTTTCGTAAGACCTAACTTATCGGATAAGCCTGCATTAATTTCAAGTACGTACATAGCATTTCCTTCTGACGGACGTGAAGTCTCAGAGAGAGGCTCTGCATTCTTAGCTATACTCACAATATGCTTATCCTTATCTAAATAAATAATATCCAGAGGGATATAAGTGTTTTTCATCCAAAAAGAACGAGGTTTCTCCTCATGAAAAACAAAGAGCATACCCTGATTCTCCTTCATGGATTTTCGGTACATCAATCCTAACTCAGTTTCTCGCTCTGTTCGGGCAAATTCAACATCAAAGGTTTTAATAAGAGTATTATCTTTTTTATAGAAAGAGAGATTCCCTTCATGCTCAAAAGGAGGTTCATATTCCTTTATTTCATCAGGAGTCACTATCTGTTGGGGGAGTGTGTCATTATTAGAAAAAAAACGTGGTAACACTGTAGCTAATGCTACTAATATTAATATTCCTATAAGGATATTAGTAAAATGTTTTCTGAAAAAATCCATCGAAATTCATTATTATTTTTAGGGGACAAAAATACAACTTTTGTAGAAAAATGAAAAGCAAAAAGCAAAAAATTAGTAATCTGTCAATTCATCATCAATGTCTGTTATTTCTCACAATAGCTTTCCTGCAAAAAATAAAATACTCATCAAAAAAGTTGAGAAAGCTACTACTTTCAGCTGTGAATCAAAATCCTTAGGATTCTTTACTCCTCTTACGTAAAACAGATGAAAGACTAAAGGAATAAAAGCTATAATATACAAAGCCTTATAACGAAATTCAAAAGTAAACACTGTATAGAGCATCATCAAAAGCATAGGTAATATAATAAGTAGATAATGATAATACTTAGCAAATGAAAGTCCTATTTTTACAGGAATAGTATGTTTTCCCATTTGCTTATCATTCACCATATCACGCATATTATTAAGATTCAATACTCCCATACTAAGCATCCCACAAGCAGAGGCTGGAAGTAAAACTAAAATATCAAATCTTTGTGTATAAAGCATATAGGAACCCATTACACTTACCCAACCAAAGAAAATGAAAACAAATATATCTCCCAATCCCTTATATCCGTATGCAGATTTTCCTACTGTATATCGGATAGCTGCAAAAATAGCCCCCCCTCCTAGAATTATAAATACAAGAGCTAATATCCATTCCTCTTCAAAAGCAATCCCTATAAGTACCAGTGCCGAAATAGCTGAAAGAATAGCGGTAACAATAACTACTCGTTTCATCTCCTCAAGAGTCATAGCTCCTAATTGTATAGCTCGCTTAGGACCTAAACGCTGATCATTATCTGTTCCTTTCTGAGCATCTCCATAATCATTAGCATAATCCGAAAGAACTTGAAATAATACAGTGGTTAACAATGCTAAAAGAAAAATACTCCACTGAAATTCACCTTGACCATAAGCGATTGCACTCCCCAATATGATTCCTGATATAGAAAGAGGCAGTGAACGCAAGCGAGCAGATTGGTATAAGCTATGAAAAGTTATCACAATTATAATTATTAAATAAAAACAAACAATAACCCCGAGTACTTACTCGGGGTATTAATACAATCAATATTAAAGTATTACCTTTCAGTACAGTTACATCCGCCGATTCCTTGGAACATATCTATTCCCAGCGTAATCATGTGGGTTCCTGAGTTATAAGAACGCAAGCTATTGAGCATCAGGTTATAACCATAAGCAAAGTAGAATACCCCTTTCTTAAGCCCCAACATAGGCCCTACACTCA
>NZ_JAYKBU010000018.1:0-52987 GCF_035282625.1 Capnocytophaga sp. G2
GTGTTCTTTTTTTTCAAACACAAAATTACTAATTTTCGGGAACTTTTACTTCTCTAAAAAAAGTTTAAACAGCTTCACTATGAAAAACTATTTAGTTCCCTTTTTATTTTTTTGTATCACCGTAGTTGCTCAAAATACAGCTAACAAAAACACTACTTCCTATAAAACAAATGAAAGATATGACCAGTTTTTTCCTAAACCTCTTCGTGGAAAGATAAAAACGATGCATACGGTCGGTTGCTGGATAGAATATCAGGGAGATACTCCTGTTGCTGTATATCATCTTTTCCATAAGAATAAAATTGATCCTTATACCTACACTTATCACTTTGATAAAAGAGGCAATGATATAGCTTTTTATACTTATGATGCGCTGGGAAATCTGATGGATTGGGAGATAAAAACTTTCAATAAAGCAGACAGTCTCACCTACCGAAAAATCTCTTATGTTATAGATAGTATTCGCCACTCTGCGGAAAGGTTCAATCTATATAATGATAAAAACTTACTTGTAGAGAGAAAAGACATAGACCGTTACGGTTCAAAAGTTTCTCTATATTCTTATAATGAAGCAGACAATATAATCAAAGAGGAAGACTATTATAAGGACAAATTATTCTATACTGCTCTCTATACTTATGATGCTAAGGGTAAACTCCTCGAAAAAAAAGAAAAAGAGAAAAATCCTAAAAAACATTCTACTACTATATACGAATATGATACCTTAGGAAATCTTATTTGTGTTACAGAAAAAGAAAAAGGAGAAAAGTCCTATATCCTTACCAATAGAATCTATGAAAATAATACACTTATCAAAGAATATGATGATCATTCCTACTTATTATATACTTATAAAGAAGGTAAACTTATAGAAACAGAAAGTTACTATACAGGAATTGGAATTGACTATATCATAGATAGAAAAGTTATTACCAAATATAACGAAAAAGGTAAAATAATTAAAAAATTAGAATATCAAGGAAATATTTTAGAGCAAGAAACAAACTATTTCTATGATGAAAACGGAAAAGAAATCAAAGGTATTTTATACAAGTATGAAAAAGAAAAATCCAGATGGGAAAATAAGTATTCTCCTGAAGGATACCTTATAGAAAAGGCTTGGAAAAAAGAAAAAGGGAATCCAAAATCACTTTACTATTATGATGCTATAGGAAATTGTATAAAAATAGAAGAATATTATAAAGGAAAATTAACTAATATCTATGAAAGAACATTTACCTACTACAAATAAAATATTTTAGTCTTATGAAACATTTTTTAATCCCCTTTCTATTCTTTTGTATCACCATAGTTGCTCAAAATACAGCTAACAAAATAGAAAAATACAGAATAGATCCCGAATTGGCTTATCCTTTTGAGAAACCTCTTTTAGGAAAAGTGAAGAGAGTACATACAGCTCACTATTCTATAGCTGTAACTGTATTGAAAGATACTATCAAACGAGAACATTTTGATGAAAATTATACTTATGGCTTTGATGAAAGAGGAAATGAAATAGAATTTATTAAATACACTAAGGAGGGGAAATATTAAGCATAAGGAAGTAAAAAAATATGATGAAAGAGATAGCCTACTCTATTCAAAAAAAATGTGCTCACTACCAAAAATGGAACTCATATAGAAGAAAATTTTTATTCATATAATGACAAAGGACTTCTCTTTGAAAAGAAATCTTATGAAGAAGATCCTAAATACAGGCATCACTCATAAAAAAGAATTATACAAATATAATAATGATCAAAGAATTATAGAAAATTCTTATTACTCGAATGATTCCTTGAAGAGGAGAATTCTTTATTGGTATGATAATAAGGGAAATCTTTCAAGAGAACTTACCTATTTTGACAACGAACCAAGTATTGATACAGAATATGAATATAATCATATCGGAAACCTTATAAAAAAGACTGAAAACTATGTAAATGAATATGTGGAATCCGTAGTAGAACTATACAAATATGATGCAAAAAACAGACTTATTCTTTTTACAAAGGAAGATGATGATACAAAAGAAATTATTTTAAAGAATATATACAAAGATGACTTACTTATAGAAAGTTACGATAACAGAGATGATAATATACATACGATACAGTTTGACAAAAGAGGTAATGACATCTATTATTACGAATATGATTCTATAAGAAATATTATCCTTAAGATTGAAAAAACTTTCAATGAAAGAGATAGCTTACTTACAGAGAATCATTTTGATAATGAGTTAAAACCCAGAACGTATCGTATAGTGAATACTTATAATACTGATGGGTTTAAAACAGAAGAATTATTCTACGATCAAGATTCCTTATACGAGAGAAAAGTATATGAGTATAATAAAAACAAACTTACAAAAGCTGTTCTATATAGAAAAGGAAAAGAAATAGCTCACTATGCTTATGACAAAGAAATGGCTACCCCCTCTACAGGCAGTAAGCCTAAAAATGAAGCTACTACTGATCCATACGGAGAAAGTGATGAAATAAATCATCAAGAAATCTATGACTCACAAGGAAATCTCTCCCAATACAAGGCAATATACAAAGGCGGTTTAGAAGAAGAGAAGTACTTTTATTATGACATGAAAGGAAACTGTATCAGAAAAGAATATTTTGAAAATGGAAAGCCTACCTATGTTATAGAACGCAAGATTACTTATTACCAGTAAAAGATTCAAACCATGAAACATTTTATCTTTACCCTACTCCTTAGTTTTTATCCTATATTCATTTTAGCACAAGAAGATGAACCTAATAGATATAGGAAGGAACATCTTAGAAACTTAGGTATTACTCCTCAAGGAAAAGTAAAATCAGTAGAGAAATTTATTTATCACTATGACACTAAAAATGGGAAAGAGGCAAAGATATTCCCTAAAAATGCCAAAGTAGAACGTATGCCCGTACATAGCCGATACATCTTTGATAAAAAGGGAAATATCATAGAATTTTATAACTACTATACCGATGGAAAACTTTTCCAAAAGATATTTTACCAATACAACACGGATAATCTACTTACAAAAGCCGATGAATACAAATACAAAGAGGAAAACAATCCCGAACATATAGAAGAAGAAATTTCCTACGAGGGAAAAGTAATGATCTCTAAAAAATACAAGATTGATGGTATTTTATCTAAAGTAGAAATGTTATTTGATAAAAACAAAAGGAAAGAAGCTATTTTGGAATACAGAAATGATACGCTTATCAATAAAAAAAAGTATTCTTATAATAGTAAAGGGAATATTACACACGAGAAAAACAAATCTACCAGTCTTTTAGGTGATGAAGCTAACGAGACTTGGTATAAATATACTAAAGAAGGCACATTGCTTGCTGAAAAGAAAGAATGTTACTCTATGTTTTGTTTTTATACCACTTACCAATATTTAGCCAATGATGAGGTATATGAGGAAACAACTTATACTACTCCCCTATCCGATGAAAAGGATATCTCTAACAAGAAAACAAAATACTACATCTATGACTCCAAAGGAGCTATAGTAGAAATACAAACATACAAAGGAAAAGAATTTTATTCCTATCACTGCATTGAAAATGACAAGGAAGTAGAAAGTTATAGTTATTTTCTAGAGGGAGAAGTTATAAAGACTCTTTCTTCTTACAACAAGGATAACCAACTCATCAAGGAAGAAAATTTTGATTTACTTACTGGAAATTTTATTTCTGGAACCTATTATACCTATGATAAAAATGGAAATTTGATACAAATAGATGACGGACAGATTCCTTCCCCTAAGAGAACTATTTACCACTATGACAAATTCAACAACTGTACTGAGGAAATCTATTACGAAAACAACAAACGTGCTGCCGTTGTAGAAAGAATATTTACCTATTATTAATGACTAATAACAAGTGACTTACCTTTTACTTATCAAAGATAAATGCTAAAAAGCATCCTGTAGCATAGCAAAGAATATCTTCAAAAGAGAAATAATTTCCTAGCAGAATATACCCAAGGGTACCTTTGCCAAAGCCAAAGAAAGTAGCCAGTTTAAAGTATTGTAGTATCTCCACAAATACGGCAAAGCAGAAAATTCCTATAAGTAATTTTTTGGTGTTCTTGATATGAAAAAAAGCTCTAATAAAACAATAGATCAGTATCACTACCAAAATATCACCTAAGTATGCCCGTACAAAGGGAACACTCTTGAATACAGTGGCTATGGCTAACTCTACCAAAAAGATGATCAGGGCAGCGAAGAAGTATCTGGAATTGAATTTCATTGGTTTAAGTAATATTTTTCAATGACTGTTCTTACAGAGACAAAGCCTATTTTGCCAAGGTCTATTTCAGATATGGGAATCCACTGTAAAGACTTTATTTCATCTTCCGCTCTTACAGAAACCGGAGTATCTAAGGGATATTCGTAGAAAATATCCATGGTACGATAGGGGATATTCTTATATAGATAATGATTGGGTTGGGTTGTGAGGTATTTTAGTTGGTTAGGGACAATCTGCAAGCCCAATTCCTCTTTTACCTCACGACAGACAGCGGCTTCGGCATTCTCATCGGGGTCTACAAAGCCTCCAGGAAGGTCTAACTTGCCCTTATCTGGGTCTATATTACGTACAACAAAAAGAATTTTATCCTCTTTCTTAAAGATAACTGATACTGCTGCAGCTATACTATGGTAATAAACAAAGCCACACTGATGACAGAGAAAGCGTACGAAGTTAGGAAATTCTACATCTCTGCTCCCGCAATGAGGACAATAGGTAAAAATATTTTCCATAAATAATCTTGTTCTTTTATAAGGACAAAAGTAATAAAAAATGAGCATATAATAGTACATAAGGAAAAGAAAAAGATTTTACTTTTCCATTTTCATTATTTTTTGTAAATTTGCTACTGGTAAAAATCCTTTTCCAAAAATAAAAAGCATGTTAGTAAAGATATATGGCAGTGCCGTTTATGGTGTAGAAGCTATCACCATTACTATTGAAGTGAATATAGATAAAGGAGTGGGGTATCATCTTGTAGGCTTACCTGATAATGCCATTAAAGAGAGTAACTTTCGTATAGAGGCAGCCTTACAGAACAATCATTATAAAATCCCTGGTAAAAAAATTACTATCAATATGGCACCTGCTGACATGCGCAAGGAAGGATCCGCTTACGATCTGAGTTTTGCTATAGGCATCTTAGCAGCCAACGGACAAATACAATGTGAAGAGATAGAGCAATATATCATCATGGGGGAACTCTCCTTGGACGGCAGTCTGCAACCGATCAAGGGGGCTCTTCCTATTGCAATCCAAGCCAGAAAGGAAGGGTTTAAAGGCTTTATCCTCCCTATGCAAAATGCTAAGGAAGCAGCTATTGTGAATAACTTAGAGGTGTATGGAGCAGAGAATATCAAACAGGTCATAAACTTCCTCAACGGAGAAAACTCCTTGCAGCGGGTAGAAATCAATACTCGTGAGGAGTTCTTCAAGCATGTGGAAACCCCTGAGTTTGATTTTTCCGATGTAAAAGGCCAAGAAAGTGTCAAGCGCTGTATGGAGATTGCCGCGGCGGGCGGACATAACATTATACTCATTGGCCCTCCTGGTTCTGGTAAGACCATGCTGGCCAAGCGCCTACCTGGCATACTGCCTCCTATGACCTTGCAAGAAGCCTTAGAAACTACTAAGATACACAGTGTAGTGGGGCGGGTCAAAGACAATGGACTTATCTGTCAGCGGCCTTTTCGCAGTCCGCACCATACCATATCGGATGTGGCGCTAGTGGGAGGAGGTAGCTATCCACAGCCTGGGGAAATATCCTTGGCACACAATGGAGTGCTTTTCTTAGATGAACTACCTGAGTTCAAGCGTAGTGTCTTGGAGGTAATGCGCCAACCATTAGAAGATAGAGAGGTTACCATCTCACGAACCAAGTTCTCTATCACCTATCCTGCTTCATTCATGTTAGTGGCTAGTATGAATCCCTCTCCTAGTGGATATTTCAATGACCCTGATGCTCCTATGGTAAGCTCTCCTGCAGAGATGCAGCGCTATCTCAGTAAAATATCAGGTCCCTTACTTGATCGAATAGATATTCACATAGAAGTCAACCCTGTCCCTTTTGAAAAACTCTCCCAATATGAAAGAGCAGAAAGTAGTAGTAGCATTCGTGAACGTGTAATACAGGCTCGGCAGATACAGACCAACCGCTTTAGTTCCTATGAACATATTCATTATAATGCCCAAATGGGGACACAACAAATCAGAAAATATTGCCAGATAGAGGAACCTTCCTTATCCATGCTCAAGAAAGCCATGGAACGACTAAATCTTTCAGCCCGTGCATACGATCGTATTCTCAAGGTAGCTCGTACTATAGCAGACCTTGATGGAAGTAAGACTATCAAAGAATATCATATAGGAGAAGCAATCCAGTACCGAAGTCTTGACAGAGAAGGATGGTTAGGAAACTTTTAGGTAGTCATTTTCTGTACATCTCTACAGATTGTACTGAGAGTAGATCCTCTACCAAATTCTGAAATAAAAGTTCCGATATGCGTTCTGTACCTTTATCTGAAAAATGCACTAAATCACTAGCAGCCATTCGGTTATCATACCATATTTTCATAGAATTCTTACCTCCCATAGCCTCATACATACTCCAAAAAGCAAAACCATTTTCTGCAGTTTGCTTTTTCATCTCCTCTACTAAAACAGGAATAATATCATAAGTGGTTTTACTACTTCTACGAAGCATATCACTGGGTCCTATAAGAAAGAGTAAGGCTTCGGGATTACGTTTTTGTACCCATTGCATATTGGTGATAATACGCTTAACACTGGATACTACCTTGTCCTTTGTAAGGTAAGGTACAAGATTACCTCCAAACTGAAAAATAATAATATCCGGTCTAAGTTCCCTGCTCATAGCCTCATAGGTATTCTGTAATCGAGTAAAATGGAAACCTGAATCTCCACGTGTAGGGATATTATCAACTTGAACACCTTGATCACTTCCTACTGTTACACCATAAAAATCAGGGCTCTTTCTGCTTGAAAACTGGAGTTTAAGTTTTTTAGGTGTTACATCAAAATGTAACTTATAAGCATGATAGTCTCCATCTGTTATAAGGGAATCTTTACGAATTTCTACATTATTCTCATATACAGTAACCAAAGTAGGTACTGTGCAATTCCCATAATGGAGTGTAATTTGAGAATATTCAGCCAATCGGCTGTAATACGCATAAGAAGGACTTATAGTAAAAGAAGCTGTTTTTAGTCCCGCTGTATCCCCTCCACGAGCAGGAGTAAAGCGACAAACATTAGCATATAATCCATATTGATTATTAGGTAAAAGATCTTTATTCTTGCGCTGCTCTGCATTAAATAATGCATATCGAAACCAATTCCCTGTTGTTTGGATAATAATACTACGCTGTCCATAAGGTGTCTTTATAGGAAAATAACCTGGACCTGAACCTCCATAGAGAATTTGTAAACCATTACGAAGATAAGAGGTGATGCGATCTCCTTCTATTTTTGAATCACCATAGTGGAGAATACGGCAAGTAGGCTGGCTAAGTTTTTCATTCATTCTCTTTACAAACTCTTGCATGGGTTCTGGATAATAAATCTGTCCTTCTACATTACTAATAAGTTTTGGATTCCCTCCTTCCAAAAAAGCCTCTATAGAATCTCTTAAATGATTTATATCTTTAGGAAAAATAAACTTTCGATTATTGACAAGCTCAGCATTTAGAGTATCCTTCTCTATCTTAGGCTCTTTTCCCTGTATAATTGCCATTGCCTTATCATTCTTAATAGGTTCTCGATGAGAGAAAATATCCCAGAAAGTAGGGTATTTCATTTGAAAACTTCCTATTTTTATTCCATGAATAACTTCCTCATTCTCAACATCTACATATTCACGACTAAGAAAAGTAAGCCATAGGAGGGATAGTAATACGCCTATCATAAAAACGACTATTTTTTTGGGGGTCATTTGCCATTTCATTTTACAGGGTGCAAATATAGGAATAAAAAAATGAGAGTATATTAATTTGAATCACTTCTTTTCAACAAAGGGAATAGATGGGTCATAAATCTCTGTAAGTAAAGCTATAAGTTTCTCTTCAAATTTGGTAAGAATAGCGTTATCTATAGAAACCATTGGTTTCCCTGAAGCTATTTTAAATCCTAAGAAACCAGGTTTCAAGTTTTTGAAAGAGTAATTACCTACATATATAGGAATATCATCCTCCACCTTCCCTGATTTTCGTAATAAATAAGCATACATTAATAACTGAAATGCCTTTGAATACTTAAAATCAATAATAAGTTTCTCCCAATGTTTCTCTGTTAAAGTTATCTGCCTTTGTTCTACTCTACCAGTCTTATAATCCACTATATAAATAGCTCCATTTCTTTTTTCTACACGATCAAGAGTTCCATTATACAATATAGGAAAATCAAATTCTTCATACCTTACCTCTGTTAATATTTTTTTTTCTAAAAAAAGGAGCTCTACTATTTGTTCACTCACATTTTTTTCATCAACAGATAGGAATTTATGAATATATTCTTCTATTGTTTTTAGTATAAATACATTCTTACCCGTAATATCTTCATTCTTTTGATATTCAATAAATATTTTTCTCACCACTAAAGATACTTTTTCTCTCATTTGCTTTATATTTTCCTTAAAAAGTATCTTTCCTATATAAGGAGTATAGAGTATTTGAAGTACCCTATGGATAATATCACCAAAAGATCTATTTTCAACAATCTCCTCTACTTCTTTTTCATCTTTCACATCTAATATTTGTTGTTGATAGAAAATAATAGGATTCATAATATAGCTTGTAAGAGCAGATGAAGAGAAACCTCTTCCATGTTTTTTATCTTTTCCTGTTGCTATATCTTTCAGTTTATTTATAATCTCCCTATTTTTTAGGACTTCAATAGGTTGATGTTCTACTATTTTGACCTCAGGAGATTTAATGGTAGGTTCTATCCTTAACGCAGAGAATAACTGTAGTATAAATCGGCTTTTCTCACTTCCTTTCAGTCCTTCTGTATCTGTATTATAGAATAAAATTGCCTTATTCGTATGCTGCAATATTCTATAAAAATAGTAGGTATATACATAATCTTCCTGTTTATAGGTAGGAAGTTCCAAATTTGTTCTTACATCAAAAGGAATTAGTGAGTTTTTGGAGTTTCCTTTTGGAAAAATACCTTCATTTAAAGAAGTTACCAATACATTCTTAAATTGTATATTCTGTGCTTCTAATATTCCCATAATTTGCAATCCTTGCAATGGTTCTCCTCTAAAATTTAATTTCTGTTTTGCAAGCAAATCATTATACAAATAGTACAATGATTTTATATTTTCAATAAAACCATACTTTCTCTGCAGAAAATCTAATTGATTGAATAATTCATAGAAATTATATAAATATTCCAGATTTAATTTATTACTACTCTCATCCTTTTCTAAAGATTCTCTTATAATAAATAAAAATCTAAGTACATTTTCAATTAATCTACTTACAGAAATATTTTTTGTGTCATCAAAAATCAAATCTATAAGTATCTTATCAGCATCTTTTACATATTTTTCTAAATGCTTTTTGTATATATATATTAGATTATATTCATTTATAAAAGAAATTGTATTCTTTTTATAATCTTCAGAAAACAAATTACTTAAGAAAGGTTGCATGAGGAGAGCTTTTACTTCCTTATGATACCATTTCCCTGAGATATATAATTTAAAGAAAGAAGAAAACAAATCATGTAAGGGAGTTTGTTGTAATGGATATCCCATTGTTATATTAATAGGCAACTTATGAGTGTCAATAGATTGCAACAAAGGCAAAAGCATATCACTATCACTTAGTACAATAGCTGTTTGGTCTAACTCTGTTTCAGGAAGTTTTTCAAGTATATCTGTCAACAGATGTACCTGATTGACTTGTTTAGGAGTCCCATAAATAGCTATATTTCTATTTATAGGAGTATCTTTAATCCATTTTGGTAATCTTCCTTGATAATATCTCCATTCATTGATATATTTCTTTATGAAATACCCCGCACTATGCTCTCCTTCTAAAAGATATTTCTCTATATCCCAATAGATATCTCCTTTCATTTCCTCTAGAATATATTGGATAATATGTTCCTGTGCTTTGGTTAAGGCATTAAATCCTACAAAAATATGCAATTTTTTTTCATTCTTACTTTTGTAAACATCTAATTGCGATACAGCTTCTCTTGCAATAAATCCTTGATATCCTAGTCTTTGTTGCAACATTTCTGATCTCAAATTCTTATAATAAGAACCTAAATTTCTCCAAAAGGTTAAGTATCTTTTTTGTATAGGAGTAAGTTCCTCCCCTACTGACCAATGCTCTGCTTCCTTAATTGCTTCCATATAAGGAAATATATCCTTTTGAGGAATTAAATAATGATCTATATCACTAAAATCATTCCACAGAAGTTGTCCCCATCCTATAAATTTCTCAAAATCATCTCTCTCTGTATCAGTATTCTCTTTATAAATATGGTACAACTCAAAAAGCCCCTGTATATCAGACATCTTTCTAATGCCTGAGATACGTTCCAAAAGATTATCTAAAGTGATAAATTCAGGAGAAATAGTTACTTTATGAAGCTTTTGAGCATAAATCTTTCTCAAGAATAAAGCTGAACGTCTGAAAGGAGTTACAAATATAATATCTTCCGTAGAATAATCTACATAATTCTCTAAAAAATCATCAATAACACGCTCTAAAAACATGATTATCTCTAATTATTTTCTTTTTTTGGTATCCTTTATCCTTCCCTTATATTTAAAATAATAAGCAAGCATCTTGTAATAAAGTTTAGCTGCTAAGAAAGCTGTCGGTTTAGCCTGAGGGCTATCCATAAGTTCTACTATATCAAAAGCAACCACATTACATTTTTTAAACACTTTCTTTAGAAGTTTCAGAGTAGGATACCATTGTAATCCTCCGGGTTCAGGAGTTCCCGTAGAAGGGGTAATAGAAGGGTCAAAAGCATCCAAATCGATAGTTATGTATACATTACCAGATACTTTATCCAAAACATCTTTTATCCAATTTTCATTCTTTGTTATTTGGTGAGCAAAGAAAACCCGCTTATGAGGTAAATATTGCTTTTCTTCTACATCCATAGAACGGATTCCTACCTGCACAAGTTTATGTTTCTGATTAGCTTCAAATACAGCACAAGCATGATTATTTTTTGACCCATGATATTCAGGTCGTAAATCGGTATGAGCATCTAACTGTAATACTGTAAGATTATGATACTCCTCTCCTACTGCTCTTATAGAACCAATGGATACAGAATGTTCTCCTCCTATGAGAGTAAATAATTTTTCTCTGTCTTGGATCAGTTCCCTTGTCTTCCTATAGACAGCATCAACCATTTTCTCCGGAGTATCATTCTCAGATACTTCTCCCGCCCTATACACTCCATGTAAGTAAGGTTCTGAATCTGTTTCTATATCATAAAGTTCCATATTCTCAGAAGCATCTAAAAATAATTCAGGACCCTTATCAGCTCCCTTTCCCCAAGTAGAAGTACCATCATAAGGTACTGTTAATAAGATAACTTTTGAATTTTCATAGGTGGCATTCTCAGTAGGTATTCCTGCGTATGTATTTTCCATTTCTTATATTTTTGAATTAAAATTAGGGGTAAAGTTACAATTTTAATAGAAAAGAAAAATAAATTTAACTATCTTTTAATTTTTACAAAATAGTCTAAAAAATATTTCATGTTCCCATTTCCAAAAAAATATGTACTTTTGTGCTTACTTTTCTATATATAGTAGAACTTTAATTTAGAAATTATGAATCTTGAGAATGTACTAAGTAATCCTCTTACAAAAAAATATCTAAAAGAAACTATTTATACAGATAGAATTGCTCATGCACAGCTATTCATAGGTGAAGAAGGAGTAGGAACACTTCCTACTGCGATTGCTTACGCTACCGAAATACTCACCAAAACAGGAAATGATAATACTAAAATTAAGTGTGAACATCTTACTCATCCGGATCTGCATTTTGCCTATCCTACTGCCACTACTACTAAAATAAAAGACCATCCTTATAGTACACTTTTTTTAGAAGAATGGAGGCAATTTATTAATAAAAACCCTTACGGAACTTTATTCGATTGGTATCAGTTTATTGGTATTGCTAACAAACAAGGTAAAATAGGAGTAGATGACGCTAAGGAAATCACCTCCAATCTCTCCCTGAAGTCCTTTGAAGGAGGTTACAAGATAATGATTATCTGGATGGCAGAACTTATGAATACTGATTGTTCCAACAAACTCTTAAAACTCTTAGAAGAACCTCCTGCACAAACAATCTTTATCTTAGTGGTTGAAAATGAAAGTTTACTATTGGACACTATTCTTTCTCGATGTCAGATTACACGCTTCACTAAATTAGGAGACCAGATTATAACAAATGCTCTTTTAGAGAAAGGTATTACTGATTCAGAGGCACAAAAAATAGCCATTAGAGCACAAGGAAATTTTCGGAGAGCTCTCTCTTTTCTAAACAAAGATAGTGATAATCTTTTTGAAGAGTGGTTTGTCAGATGGGTACGCATGGCTTATAGTGCCAAAGGAAATAAAGGCATCCTTCCCAGTATGCTTGCTTGGAGTGAAGAGATCGCTAAAGAAGGTAGGGAGACTCAAAAACTATTTTTAGAATACTGTTTGGAAGTCTTTCGTCAAGCACTTCTTGCTAATTATGGAGTAGATAGTTTGGTGTATATACAGTTCAATTCCAATTTTAAAATACAAAATTTTGCTCCATTTGTTCACCATAATAATATACAGGAAATCCAGCAAAATATAGAAGAGGCTCTCTATCACATTGAACGAAATGGCAATTCAAAACTCATTTTGACAGATCTTTCTATCAAACTCATCCGACTCATCCATACTAAGGTGTCATAAATAAGCTTACTTTTCTATATATTTTTCTTGACTTTTGCTCTGAAATATTGTATTTTTGCAAAGTTAAAAAGTGTATTATATCTTCATAAACCTAAATTAATAAATGTCAAAACGTTATACCATTACAGCAGCTTTACCTTATACTAATGGACCTATACACATAGGTCATCTTGCAGGGGTATATGTGCCTGCTGATATTTTTGCTCGCTATCAGCGATTGAAAAACAATGATGTTGTTTTTATTTGTGGTAGTGATGAGCACGGTGTTGCCATCTCTATTAAGGCAAAAAAGGAGGGAACTACCCCACAAAAAATTATTGATAAGTATAACAAAATTATCAAGGATTCTCTTTTTGCCTTTGGAATTTCTTTTGATAATTATTCTCGTACTTCTTTACCCATTCATTATGAAACTGCCTCGAAATTCTTTCGTACCCTTTATGATAAAGGAGATTTTATAGAAGAAACTTCTGAACAACTCTATGATGAGCAAGCTGGACAATTTTTGGCAGACCGCTTTGTAATAGGTACTTGCCCAAAATGTGGCAATGAAGAGGCGTATGGTGACCAATGTGAACGATGTGGTACCTCGCTGAATGCTACTGATCTTATCAACCCTAAATCTACCCTTACGGGTAGCAAGCCTGTATTAAGGAAAACAAAGCATTGGTTTCTCCCTTTACAAAATTATAGTGATTTCTTAGAAAAATGGATTATTGAAGGACACAAAAATGATTGGAAACCAAATGTATATGGACAAGTAAAAAGTTGGTTGGATGACGGGTTACGCCCACGTGCTGTAACTCGTGATTTGGATTGGGGTATCCCTGTTCCTATAGATGGAGCCGAGGGAAAAGTACTCTATGTTTGGTTCGATGCTCCTATTGGATATATCTCCTCCACCAAAGAGTGGGCAGCTCGTGAAGGTAAAGATTGGACTCCTTATTGGAAAGATAAAAATACTAAACTCATACATTTCATAGGAAAAGATAATATTGTATTCCACTGTATTATATTCCCTGCTATGCTCAAGGCAGAAGGATCTTACATTTTGCCTGAGAATGTTCCTGCTAATGAATTCCTTAATTTGGAAGGTAGTAAGCTATCAACTTCCAAAAATTGGGCAGTATGGCTTAATGAATATTTAGAAGAATTTCCGTCACAGCAAGATACATTAAGATATGTAATTACTGCCAATGCCCCCGAAACTAAAGATAATGACTTCACTTGGAAAGACTTTCAGGCAAGAAACAATAATGAGCTTGTAGCTATCTATGGAAATTTCATCAATCGAGTAATGGTATTGACTGAAAAATATTATAAAAACATGGTACCTACTCCTCATGAATTCTCTAAAGAAGACAAAGAGGTATTTGCCCAAATAAAAGAGTTCACTCAAAGAATAGAACAATCTTTGGAGCGCTATCGTTTTCGCGAAGCACAACAAGAACTCATGAATATTGCTCGATTAGGAAATAAATACCTTGCGGATGAAGAACCTTGGAAACTTATTAAGGAAGATCCTAAAAGAGTGGAGACGATTATGTATGTAGCCCTACATATTGCTACTGCACTGGCAATAACTTCTGAACCTTTCTTGCCTTTCACCTCTGAAAAACTCAAGCAGATGCTTCACTTTACCACTATGAGCAAAATTCCTGTCTGGGAAGATGTGTTGCACTCCGAGAACCTTATCCCTGAGGGACACACTATAGGAAAATCGATACTGTTATTTGAGAAGATAGAAGATGAAGCCATCCAAAAACAAATAGATAAGTTGGAAAATAGTAAAAAAGCAAACCAGCAAACTGCTACAACTAATGAGGTAACCATTGCTCCTCAGAAGGAACTGATTTCTTATGAAGATTTTGCTAAAATGGACATCCGTATCGGTACTATTCTGGAAGCTGAGAAAATGCCTAAAGCAGACAAGCTCCTTATCTTAAAAGTAGATACAGGAATTGACCAGCGTACTATTGTCTCTGGTATTGCACAAAGCTTTGACCCTAAGGAAATCATCGGAAAAAAAGTAACTGTACTTGCCAATCTCGCTCCTCGTAAACTCAGAGGAGTGGAAAGTCATGGAATGATTCTCATGGCAGAAAATAGTGAAGGAAAGTATATTTTCTTAAACCCTGATGCTGAAGGAATTGTAAATGGAACAGAAATAAAATAGAATTAAATAACATAATTTATGAAACAAATAAAAGTATCTATTCTTTTCTTTGTAAGTTGTTTTCTTATTTCCTCTTGTAAAGAAAAATCAGAGAAACTACCTGATAAACAAAACAAAGTTGTCACTATAGAAAAATTACAAGACTCCATTCGTAAGTTATCTTATGAGTTAGATGACTATCGGTATTTTGATATTCGTCTCAATGAAGATGGATTATACTTTTTCCATGAAAATAGCATAGATGATCCTGAGGAATTTGTGCGACAACAGCTCATGGCAACCAATATAACCAAAGATAAAAATCATCCCTTGATTTCCTACCGCCCTCGCCGTAATGCTAAGTTTCAAATCAACAAAATAAAATTGCTTAACCATCGTTGGGTGATCTGCGATTTCTCCGATGGTTTGGATTGGGGAGAATTACTATTAAAAATGACTCTCAATGATAACAAAACGCTTTCCTTCGAGGTGCTTGACCAAACCCTCTATGTAAGTGAACAAAAACCTTAACTTAAAAGATTGATATTCAAATTACAGAGAAAAAGTAGGTATATTGCTAAGCTATAAAGAACAGAATAAGTGAAGGAAGAATATAGTCTCTATCAAGTTGTACAAAAACACAAGATTTTTAGGCAC
The DNA here is from genome assembly GCF_035282625.1 of Capnocytophaga sp. G2. Lineage (NCBI taxonomy): Bacteria > Pseudomonadati > Bacteroidota > Flavobacteriia > Flavobacteriales > Flavobacteriaceae > Capnocytophaga > Capnocytophaga sp. G2. The sequence continues at coordinate 15,818 of NZ_JAYKBU010000018.1, forward strand.
TTAGATAATAAGTAAATGGGAATACCTACCGCATTAATACTAAACAAATGTAAACAAACCTTTATAATTATGAATATAAAAAATGCACAACTTGCAGTAGATAATTGGATAAAAGAACATGGTGTACGTTACTTCAACGAGCTAACAAATATGGCACAACTTACTGAAGAAGTAGGTGAAGTAGCCCGTATTATCGCACGTCGCTATGGCGAACAATCAGAAAAGGAAAGTGATAAAGCGAAAGATCTCGGAGAAGAACTCGCCGATGTGGTTTTTGTAGTACTCTGTCTTGCTAACCAAACAGGAATAGACCTACAAGAGGCTTTTGATAAGAAAATGGATACCAAGACAAAACGTGACCATGACCGACATCAAAATAATCCTAAGCTAAAAGGATAATTTCAATGTGAAATGCTTACTATATGAAATATATCTTTCTTTTTCTTCTAATCTTTTTTTACTCTATGGTTTTTCCTCAAGGGAAAATCTATACGCTGTCCGACCTTAAAGGGAAAAATCTTAAAGTTGGTTTAGTCCTTAGTGGAGGAGGTGCTAAAGGATTAGCTCATATTGCAGCTTTGGAAGCTATTGAGAAAGCCGGTGTAAAAATTGATTATATTGGAGGAACAAGTATGGGCGCTATTGTAGGAGGCTTATATGCTGCCGGATATAGTTCGCACCAATTGGATTCTATCTTTCATTCTGTGGACATGGAACGTATCATTCAGGATAATGTACCACGATCAACACAGAGTTTCTATGAGAAAGAAAACCGTGACCGATACATGATTTCTCTTGCTTTGCGTGATGGTAAATTTGCCCTCCCAGCAGGTCTTTCTCAAGGAGTGAACTTATATAACTTTCTAAGTCACCTTACCTATGGGGTACGAAAAATAGACGATTTTTCCAAACTTCCTATTCCTTTCCTATGCATGGCTACCGATGTAGAAACAGGAGAAGAAGTAATTTTGGAGCATGGTGACTTAGCCCAAGCCATTATGGCAAGTGGGGCTTTTCCTACTCTATTTGCCCCTGTAGAGGTAGATGGACGCTGGCTTACCGATGGTGGAGTAATGAATAATTACCCCATTGATGAAGTTAGAGCTAAAGGTATGGATATTATTATTGGAGTGGATGTACAATCCCCCTTGAGAACACGCAAAGATTTGCGTTCTGCCAATAGCGTACTAATGCAAATTACTAGCTATAAGATTGCCAATGATATGAAGGAAAAACGAGAAAAAACAGATATATATATCCATCCTGATATTGGAGCCTATAATGTTATTTCTTTCTCTGAGGGACAAGCTATCATTGATTCGGGACGGGTAGCTACCAAAAAAATATTTCCGCATTTATCTTGGTTAGGGGATTTTTTAAAGAAAAACGAAAAGCCCTTACCTAAAGCAAAAATCTCCGATTCTTTATTTATAGAAAGTATTACTTTCTCTGGCAATAAACATTATTCTGATGCATATCTTAGGGGAAAGTTAGGATTCCAATGGGGTAAAAAGATTTCTTTTTCTGACTTAAAAAACGGTGTGCAAAACATTATGGCTACCCAGAACTTTAAAAGTATTAATTACCACATCTGCCCTATGGAGGAAGGAGAAGAACTACGTTTTAACTTAGAAGAGGCACCTGCACAAACCTGGGTGAAAATGGCTGTACACTACGACAATTTGTACAAAACAGGGGTACTGCTTAATGTAAGTCGGTCAAGTTTCCTACAAAAGGATGACCTTCTTTCTTTTGATTTTATTGCAGGAGATAATATCCGCTACAAATTTGATTATTATGTGGACAAAGGTTTTTATACTAGCTATGGATTCCAAAGTCGTTATGACCGCTTCCGTCGTGATATTGCTTTCAATGGTTTTTCCCTTAATACAGGCGAAACAAATGTTGCTCTTACACGATTAAAAAATCAACTCTACATACAATCTATCTTCTTTAAGAAAAAATTCCTTATAGGAGCAGGAGTTGAGCATGAGCTTTATCAAGTAAAGTTACAACCTGACAATTTTCATGGAAAGGTAAATTACTATTCTACTTTTGGATATATGCGTTTTGATTCCTTGAATGACGCCCTCTTCCCTACTGAAGGAGTTTACTTTGATGCCAAAGGACATTGGTATTTGCATTCAGAAGGGCACGGAGAGAGAATAAATCCTATTTTTTTAGTAAAAGCTGATTTAGGTGGTGCATGGAAGTTCTCCAATAGACTTTCTGCTAAGGCTATCTTTTCAGGAGGAATCCATTTTGGTCGTCCAAATGCTCCTTTCTTACAATACATCTTCGGGGGACAAGGAAATAATCTTTTTGGGAACCTAATTCCTTTCTATGGTTACGATTATCTAAGCTTTGGAAATTATGATTTTCTTAAAGGAGAAATGACTCTAAATTACCGCTTTTATAAAAGAAACTATATCAAAGCCATTGCTAATATTGCCAATGCTGAAGAGAATATGTTTAATAATTCCCACTGGTTTTCCAAACCTAAGTATACAGGTTATGCCTTAGGACTCAGTTCCGATACTATTCTTGGACCTATTGAAATAAAAGCCACCTATTCTCCTGAGACAAATAAATTCCTCTGGTTATTCAATGTTGGCTTTTGGTTCTAACTCTTATCTATTCTATAAGCTTACGTATGATTACTCCTGCAATATGAATTCCGAAAAGGGCTGGCATATAACTCATTGTACCATAATATGATCGCTTAAAGTTGCTTCCATCAGTTAATGCCATCATGTCCTTACTGGGGAGTTCTAAAGAAAAAACCGCTTTAAATTTTGGTTGGATACCTTCCTTTTTTAATCGCTTACGAATAGTGCGAGCCAAGGGACAATCACGTGTCTGTGATATATCAGCCACTTTTACCTTCGAAGGGTCTAATATACCTCCTGATCCCATACTACTTATCACTTTTACACGCTTATCATGACAAGCTCTAAGGAGACTTATTTTTGGGGAAATACTATCTATACAATCGGCTACATAAGCAAATTCTTTACTTACCAAATCATAAGCTGATTCAGGAGTAAGAAAGTCCTTGATCATTTTAAGCTTTATTTGTGGATTAATATCCTTAAGCCTATTTGCCATCAGTTTTACTTTAGGCTCTCCTATGGTAGAATCAAGAGCAATAAGTTGACGATTTTTATTAGTTATATCCACTACATCCCCATCCACTATAGTGAGATGTCCTACCCCTGCACGTACTAAGAACTCAGCCACAAAAGCTCCTACTCCCCCTAATCCTACTACAAGGATATGTGATTGTTCTAATTTGTGTAATCCTTGATCTTTTATAACTAATTTTGTTCGCTCTTTCCACATAGCTTTATATTATTTTATCAATTGTTTTTGCATAAATCACTTTTATACTTCAAAAACAATCTTAATTAAAAGTTCATCTTCTTATACGATAATTTGAAGTATTACATCAAGCAAATATTTTCCTTGTAAATATATTTTTTTTGTTCAATTTATCTCTAACAATCAATAGGCACCTTTCTTACCTCCTCTGTAGCATAAGAAGGAGACCTAACTATTCTTATTTTTTAATAGAAAATTAGCCAACAAAGATACAATTTTTTTATGACGTTTACAAGTAGGAATATTTTTTTAAAATAAAAATTATTCTCTTTGTAAAAGTCGTTTTTTTTACTATTTTTGCCCTCAAAAATGAATTATGACAGTTATACATTTTTACAAATATCAAGGTGCAGGGAATGACTTCATTATGATTGATAACCGCATGAATACTTTTCCAAAAGAGGATACAAAACTTATTGCTCGCTTATGTGAGCGCCGTTTTGGTGTTGGTGCTGATGGTCTTATAATCTTGGAGAATGATTCTAAAACGGATTTTTCCATGATATACTACAATTCTGATGGAAATCCTAGTACTATGTGTGGTAATGGTGGACGTTGCATTGTAGCTTTTGCTCAAAAATTGGGGGTTATTGATAAAACAGAGACTACCTTTTCTGCTCCAGATGGCTTGCACAAAGCCTTTTTTAAGAATGATCTTATTCATCTTCAGATGCAAGATGTTAGTGATATAGAAAAAGTGAAGAAAGGACTATTTCTTAACACAGGCTCTCCACACTATGTAGAAATAGTTAAAGATCTTGATAGTATGGATGTTAAGAAGAAAGGAGCAGAAATCCGTTATGGTGTTCCTTTCAATATTGAGGGCGTTAATGTAAATTTCGTAGAGCCTATAGCTGATAATCGCTTTAAAATACGTACCTATGAACGTGGAGTAGAAAATGAGACCTACTCCTGTGGTACAGGAGCTACGGCAACAGCTATCGCTATGCATAAAACAGGAAAAACTAAGGCTGAATATATCATTTTAGAGACCAAAGGAGGTAACTTAGAGGTAACTTTTGAAGTAAAAAAAGAATTTCTCGGCTTAAAGATAAAAGAATACACCAATGTTTGGCTCATTGGAGAAGCAGAATTTGTTTTTGAAGGAACTATAAGCATATAATAGTTAGCACTATCTATGATACAATTAAGAGCTCTCGAACCTGAAGATATTGATTTCCTCTATTATTTAGAAAATGATAAATCTCTTTGGGAACTAAGCGATACTCAAACTCCCTTTTCTCGTTATGTTCTTAAAAAATATATTGAGAATGCTCATTTGGATATTTATCAAACAAGACAGGTGCGCTTTGTCATTACCTATAAGGGGGAAGCTATAGGCTGTACGGACTTATATGACTTCAACCCTAAAGACAAACGAGCCTCTGTAGGTATTGCCATAGTGAAGTCCTTTCGCCGTAAAGGTTTTGGAAAGAAAGCATTACAACAATTATGTGATTACGCTTTCCTTTTTTTAGACATTCATCAGCTTACTGCATATATCCCCGAAGAAAATATTCCTAGTCAAAAACTTTTTGAAAATGTTGGATTTTCTTATACTATTTCATTAAAGGACTGGTTATTCTCTCAAGGAGAATTTAAAAACATATTTTTATATCAATATTTTAAACCTTAGTAATATTGTGCAGAGAAAAAAATCATTTTATCATACTAAGATTCATATTTTTTTTGTAACTTGCGCCTTTAATTCGTAACCCTTTGATAGGTTACAAAAATTGTACTTCTATGACAAAAATTACAGCTGCTATAACGGGTGTTGGTGGATATGTGCCTGACTTCATATTATCCAATAGTTTATTAGAACAAATGGTAGATACCACGGACGAGTGGATTACCACTCGTACAGGAATCAAAGAAAGAAGACTCTTGAAAGAAGCGGGTAAAGGAGCCTCTTTTTTAGGTATAAAAGCGGTTGAGGATTTATTAAGTAAAACAGGAACTAACCCTACTGATATTGATTTAGTAATTTTTTCCAGTGTTACTCCCGATATGCCTGTAGCTATTTCAGGGGCTTACTTGGCTACACAGATAGGAGCTACAAATGCTTTTGCTATCGACCTACAAGCAGCGTGTTCTAGCTTCCTTTATGGAATGTCCGTTGCGGCTCGCTACATTGAATCTGGAAGATATAAGAAAGTACTTTTAGTGGGAGCTGACAAAATGTCTTCTATTATTGATTATACGGATCGTGCCACATGTATTATTTTCGGAGATGGAGCCGGAGCAGTACTCTTTGAGCCTAATTATGAAGGGTTAGGTGTGCAGGACGAATATTTACGTAGCGATGGTACAGGTCGTGAATTCCTAAAAATAGAAGCTGGTGGTTCCATACTTCCTACCACCATAGAAACTATAAAAGAAGGGAAAAATAACCTATATCAAGATGGAAGAACAGTGTTCAAGTATGCTGTTTCCCGAATGGCAGAAGTTACTGATATCATCATGGAACGTAATCAACTTTCTGCAGAAAGTTTGGATTGGCTTGTACCTCATCAAGCAAACAAACGTATTATTGACTCCACTGCAGACCGTATGGGATTACCTCATGAAAAGGTAATGGTGAATATCCATCATTATGGGAATACTACCTCAGCTACTCTTCCCTTAGCCTTATATGACTATGAAAAACAACTCAAAAAAGGAGATAACCTCATTTTTGTTGCCTTTGGAGGAGGTTTTACTTGGGGAGCTATATATCTCAAATGGGCATATAATCCTATAAAATAACATTAAAGTTGCCATAATCTGTTTAGGAAAACTTGTTCTACCTAAATTTAATTTAAGTAGAGCAAGTTTTTTGTTAAAAACACACTTCTTTTTAAAAAAACAGTTGTTAAAAAATACTAAATAACATTGTAATCTTATTTTATCCTAAAAAAGTCATGTTTATATAATTTTTTTTAGTATTTTTGCCCTCAATTAATTAGTTTACTTTTATTAAAAATAATCATTGTATAGACAATGTTTAACTCATTGAAAATATAATTATTTGCTATGGATTTAAGAGATATTCAAAATTTGATCAGATTCGTTGCCAAATCGGGTGCAAGCGAAGTAAAGTTGGAGATGGAAGATATTAAGATTACCATCAAAACTTCTGGTGAAGAAAGCAAACCTGAAACTGTGTTTGTACAACAACCTTATGTAGCTCAAGGACTTCCTCAGACTCAAATACCTGTTACCCCTACTATCCCTATTCCTGTAAGTGACCCTGCTAATATAGTAGCTACTAAAGAACATGACGATGAAGAAAATGGTAAATATATTACCATCAAATCACCTATAATAGGTACTTTCTATCGCCGGCAGGCACCTAACAAACCTCTCTTTGTAGAAGTTGGAGACAATATTGTACAGGGACAAACTCTTTGTGTAATTGAAGCTATGAAACTATTTAATGAAATAGAATCAGAAGTATCTGGTAAGCTCGTAAAAGTATTAGTAGATGATGCTTCTCCTGTAGAGTATGATCAACCCCTCTTCTTAGTTGATCCTTCATAGTTATCAATAATTAACTATATCAATAACTAATATCTTCCATATTTCATTTTACATGTGAAAATAATTTATTTAACATTTATACTACATTTACTAAGTAGTATTACCTAAAAAATATTAGAAAATGTTTAAAAAAATATTAATTGCTAACCGTGGAGAAATTGCCCTTCGGGTCATTCGTACTTGTCGCGAAATGGGTATAAAAACGGTTGCTGTATATTCCACTGTAGATGCGGATAGCCTCCATGTCCGTTTTGCGGATGAAGCTGTTTGCATAGGACCAGCACCAAGCAAGGATTCTTATTTGAAAATTACTAATATTATAGCTGCTGCTGAGATTACTAATGCAGATGCTATCCATCCTGGATATGGCTTTTTATCTGAAAATGCTAAATTTTCTAAAATATGTGCTGAAAATGGCATTAAATTTATCGGTGCCTCTGCTGAAATGATTGATAAAATGGGAGATAAAGCTACTGCAAAGGCTACTATGAAAGCAGCTGGGGTACCTACCATTCCTGGCTCTGATGGTTTATTAAGAAATATTGCAGAAGCTAAAAAGATTGCTAAAAAAATGGGGTATCCTGTTATGCTCAAAGCTACTGCTGGTGGGGGAGGAAAGGGAATGCGTGCTGTTTGGAAAGAGGAGGATCTTGAAAAGGCTTTTGAAAGCGCTACACAAGAGGCTGCTGCCGCCTTTGGAAATGATGGAATGTATATGGAAAAACTCATTGAAGAACCTCGTCATATTGAGATTCAGATTGTGGGTGACCAATTTGGAAAAGCTTGCCACCTTTCCGAACGTGATTGTTCTATCCAGCGCCGTCATCAGAAACTTACTGAAGAAACTCCTTCTCCATTCATGACAGAAGAACTACGTAAAAAAATGGGAGATGCTGCCGTTAAAGCTGCTGAATCTATTAAATATGAAGGAGTGGGTACGGTAGAGTTTTTAGTAGATAAACATCGTAATTTCTATTTTATGGAAATGAATACTCGTATCCAAGTAGAACATCCCATTACCGAGCAAGTAATTGATTATGACCTTGTTAAAGAACAGATATTAGTAGCTGCTGGAGTACCTATTTCTGGACGAAATTACACTCCAAAACTTCATGCTATTGAGTGCCGTATCAATGCTGAAGATCCCTTTAATGACTTCCGCCCTTCCCCTGGAAAAATTACGGCTTTCCATGCCCCAGGAGGGTTTGGTGTGCGCTTAGACACTCATGTGTATGCTGGATATACCATTCCACCTAACTATGACTCCATGATTGCTAAACTTATCACAACTGCGCAAACTCGAGAAGAAGCTATTGCTAAGATGAAGAGAGCTTTAGATGAGTTTATTGTTGAAGGTATTAAAACGACTATTCCTTTCCATAAACAACTTATGGAAAATCCTGATTATATAGCAGGAAATTATACTACCAAATTTATGGAAGATTTTGTCCTTCAACCTCAGGAAGAAGAGGAAGAAGAATAATTATTAACTTACTTAGAACACCTTAAATATATGCCAATAGAAAGAATCAAATGCCTTATTATAGGTTCTGGACCTGCAGGTTATACTGCTGCTATATACGCTGCAAGAGCAAATCTTTCTCCTGTATTATATCAAGGAGAACAACCTGGCGGACAACTTACTACCACTAATGAAGTGGAAAACTTCCCTGGATATCCTGATGGAATTACTGGTACTGAAATGATGATGCAATTTGAACAACAAGCTCGTCGTTTCAATGCTGACATACGCTCCGGATGGATTACCAAAGTAGACTTTTCTTCAAAACCTCTTAGAGTATGGATTGAAGAGAAAGAAATACATGCAGATACTGTAATTATAAGTACAGGAGCATCCGCCAAATACTTAGGACTTCCTTCTGAGCAATACTATTTGCAGAGAGGGGGTGGTGTATCAGCTTGTGCTGTATGTGATGGTTTTTTCTATAGAAACCAGGACGTAGCTATTGTTGGTGCAGGAGATTCTGCTTGTGAAGAGGCTTTATATCTTTCTAAAATCTGTAAAAGAGTAACTATGATTGTGCGTCGTGATGCCTTCCGTGCTTCCAAAATCATGGAAAATCGTGTGCGTAATACAGAGAATATTACTATTCTATTCAATACAGAAACTGAAGAAATTCTAGGAGATGGGCAACTTGTTTCTGCTGTTAAAGTGCGTAATAACAAAACTCATGAACTTACTGAGATTCCTATCACAGGTTTTTTTGTAGCCATTGGACATAAACCTAATACAGATATCTTTGCTCCTTTTCTTTCTTTAGATAAAGAAGGATATATAGAAAATATTTCTGGGACAAGCCGCACTAATGTAGAGGGTGTTTTTGTTGCTGGAGATGCTGCTGACAAACATTACCGACAAGCAGTAGTAGCTGCAGGAAGTGGCGCTATGGCTGCTTTGGATGCAGAACGTTACCTATCCTCTCAAGAAAATTAGAACTAATGAATGTGAATATCAATTCTTCTTGGAAACCTCTGTTAAATAATGAGTTTGAAAAGTCCTATTTTAGGGAGTTGACAAGTTTTGTTAAGCAAGAATATAGTCAGTATACTTGTTATCCAAAAGGAAAAGAAATATTTGCAGCGTTTGACCATTGCCCTGTACAAAATGTAAAAGTTGTGCTCTTAGGGCAAGACCCCTATCATGGGCAAGGACAGGCAAATGGGTTATGTTTTTCTGTTAATGATGGCATAGCCCATCCCCCTTCTCTAGTCAATATTTTCAAAGAAATAGAAGAAGATTTAAAATTACCTTATCCTGAAAGTGGAAACCTAACTCGATGGGCTGAACAAGGAGTTCTCTTACTTAATGCAACATTAACTGTTCGTGCCAATCAGGCAGGAAGTCATCAAAACCATGGCTGGGAAACTTTCACCGATGCTGTTATCAAAGCAATTTCTGACAATTGTTCACAAATAGTTTTTCTCCTATGGGGAGGCTTTGCCAAAAAGAAAATTACACTAATTGATACTCAAAAACATTATATCCTAACTTCAGGACATCCTTCTCCATTAAGTGCAAATCGTGGATATTGGTTTGGGAACAAACATTTTAGCAAAACGAATAATTACCTACTCTCTATAGGAAAAGAAGCTATCAACTGGAAATAGTTTTCAATAATTCCTATTTCTGTTTTACTGTCATTTTGTCATAAACTTCCTTTTGGCACAGTCCTTGACTATAATAGGGCATAATAGTAAATCAGAAAACAAAGATAAATACGATTATGAGTAAGATTATTGGAATAGATTTAGGAACCACGAACTCGTGTGTTTCTGTAATGGAAGGTAATGACCCTGTGGTGATTACTAACGCAGAAGGGAAGCGTACAACTCCCTCTGTGGTTGCCTTCGTAGAAGGAGGTGAAATAAAAGTAGGAGATGCTGCTAAGCGACAAGCAGTAACTAACCCTAAGAAAACGATTTATTCTATAAAACGTTTTATGGGGAACAAATTCTCTGAATTGGGAAAAGAGATCGCTCGTGTACCTTACAAAGTAGTTCAAGGAGATAATGATACTCCACGTGTAGATATTGATGGTAGACTCTATTCTCCACAAGAAATTTCTGCCATGATTCTTCAAAAAATGAAAAAAACAGCAGAGGATTTCTTAGGACAGCCCGTAACAGAGGCAGTTATTACAGTACCTGCTTACTTTAATGATGCACAGCGACAAGCTACCAAAGAAGCTGGTGAAATTGCGGGGCTAAAAGTACAGCGTATTATTAATGAGCCTACTGCAGCTGCCTTGGCTTATGGTTTGGACAAACAACACAATGATCATAAGATTGTGGTATTTGACTTTGGTGGTGGTACTCACGATGTTTCCATCTTGGAATTAGGAGACGGAGTATTTGAGGTTCTCTCTACTGACGGGGATACGCACCTTGGTGGAGATGATGTAGATGAAAAAATTATTAATTGGCTCGCTGAAGAGTTTGAAAAGGAAGAAGGGTTAGATTTGCGTAAAGATCCTATGGCTCTTCAACGTTTAAAGGAAGCTGCTGAAAAAGCTAAGATAGAGCTTTCCTCTACTACTCAGACAGAAATTAATTTGCCTTATATTACCGCTACAGCAAGTGGACCTAAACACTTAGTACGTACACTCACCCGTGCTAAATTTGAACAACTTATTGATGACTTAGTACAACGTACTATTGAGCCATGTAAGAAGGCTCTTGAAAATGCAGGTCTTAGTGTAAGTGATATTAATGAAATTATTTTGGTAGGAGGTTCTACTCGTATTCCTGCTGTACAGGAAGCTGTAGAAAAATTCTTCGGTAAAAAGCCTAATAAAAGTGTGAATCCTGATGAAGTGGTAGCTATAGGAGCCGCTATTCAGGGAGGTGTACTTACTGGAGATGTGAAAGATGTATTATTACTTGACGTAACTCCTCTTTCTCTTGGTATTGAAACCATGGGAGGTGTAATGACCAAACTTATTGAAGCCAATACAACCATTCCTACTAAAAAGTCTCAGATATTCTCCACAGCCGCAGATAATCAGCCTAGTGTAGAGATCCATGTACTACAAGGAGAAAGACCTATGGCTGCAGATAATAAAACTATCGGACGTTTCCACTTGGATGGTATTCCACCTGCACCACGTGGAGTACCTCAAATCGAAGTAACCTTTGATATTGATGCCAATGGTATTATCAATGTTTCTGCAACTGATAAAGGAACTGGTAAAACTCACGATATAAGGATTGAAGCTTCTTCTGGACTTACTCAAGAAGAAATTGAAAGAATGAAACGTGATGCCGAAGCCAATGCTGAGGCTGACAAAAAAGCCCAAGAGGTAGCTACCAAATTAAATGAAGCAGATACTCTTATTTTCCAAACAGAAAAACAACTTAAAGAGTTTGGTGATAAGCTCCCTTCTGATAAAAAAACTGCTATTGAAAATGCTTTAGAAGAACTTAAAAAGGCTTATGAAAGTAAAGACATTGCTGTGATTAAGACAGCCTTAGAAAAGATTAATAATGCTTGGAAAAGTGCCTCTGAAGATCTCTACAAAGCACAACAAGGCGGAGGAAACAGTACAGAATCTCAACCTAATGATAACCAACAACCAAATAATAATGGCGGAGATAACAATGTACAAGATGTAGATTTTGAAGAAGTAAAATAAGAGTTGATAATCAACGATTAGTAAATAAAAACTACTATAAACCAATGGTTTATAGTAGTTTTTTATATTTTCAATTTAATTAGTAATTTTGTTTTTCTCATTTTTAAATTATAATTCTGCACCTCATTTATGTATGCCGATTCATAATTTACCACAATGTAGGTCTTAAAACGCTTATAATTCTTAATAGCAATAAAATGGGATTTAGTAATTTGAAAATACCAAAGGTTTGTGAGCAATGCCATAAGCCATTTGAAGCTAAAACAATAACAACTCATTTCTGTTCAAATTCATGTGCAAGTAAAAATGGAAAGGAACGAAAAAAACAAGAAAAAGAGTTGCAGGAAAAAGAAAAGATTCTAGAGAAATACGCAGATAAAATTGCTATTCTTCAACATAGAGAATTTATTTCTGTGAGTGAGGCTGTCGTTTTATTTGGAATTTCAAAAAGCACTATTCATAGATTGATTAAGGAAAAACACATCCATAGTGTAAATCTTGGTGAGCGACTTACAAGAATAAACAAAATGGAATTAGAAAAACTTTTTTCTCCAATTATTATTTATAAAGAAGATAAACAAGAGAAAGAGCTTCCTAAGAAATATAAAAAAGAAGATTGCTATACGCTTTCACAAGTAAGTGAAAAGTTTGGAGCAAATCCTTCAACAGTGACTAGTATTATTAAAAAATTTAATGTCCCCAAAGAAAAAATAGGGAAATTTGTATATGTTCCAAAGGTTGAAATTGATAAAATATTTATTAGACAATGAAAGTAAAACCCACAAAATGTACAGTAAGACTTCGTAAGGCAGAATTTAAGAAAGAATGGTATGTCTATATAGAGTGCTATCCCGTTTATGAAGCAAATAAAGAAACACCTAAAAGAGTCAGAGAATATCTCAATAGAAGTGTTAGTTCTGTAGTTTTTGACAAAACTCACTCAGCAAAAACTGATGATAAGGGAAATGTTTCCTATAAACCAAAACGAAATGAAAATGGAGTAATCATTTGTAAAAGTGATTTGGATAAAGAAACAATGTTATTTGCTGATGCAATTCGTAGAAAATTGCAAAAAGAATATGATGAGCAAATTTTATTAGGAGATAATCAACAATTAAAGCAAAAAGAATTATTAGATGAAGATTTTGTCTCTTATAGTGAAGAGCTATTGAAGAAGCGACATAAAAATAGTTCAGATGCAATTCGCATAAATTGGAAAAGGGTAATAGAACTTTTAAAATTATTTTCAGGAGGAAGAGTAAAATTTGCACAGATTGATATGAAGTTTTCAGAGGATTTTAAAAATTTCTTATTATCTGCACCTTGTGGAGGAAACAAGAAAGGAACTATCTCTGTTAATACCTCAGCTACATATTTTTCTATTTTCAAAGCTATTCTAAAACAAGCCTTTATTGATGGATATTTTTTATCTGATTTGTCTGGAAAAATAAAAGGTATTGCTGATAGAGAATCAAGAAGAGAGTATCTCTCAGAAGAAGAATTAAATATTTTAGCAAAGACACCTTGTGATAATGATATTTTAAGACGAGCTTCACTTTTCTCTGCTCTCACAGGATTAAGACTCTCAGATATTCAAAGACTAAAATGGAAAGAAATCATAGAAGATAATGACAAAATAGAACTTCACTTTACTCAGAAGAAAACCAAAGGAGTAGAATATAAACCCATTTCAAAACAAGCCTTGGAATTATGTGGAGAGAGAAGAGACTTAGAGGATTTAGTTTTTGAGAATTTACCTGATCCTGCTTGGATTTCTCGCCCTTTGAAAAAGTGGATTACAAAAGCAGGTATTCACAAAAATATTACCTTTCATTGTTTTAGACACACATTTGCAACTTTACAATTAGCGAATGGTACAGATATTTACACTGTAAGCAAAATGCTGGGACATACAAATGTAAAAACAACTCAAGCATACGCAAAAGTAATTGATAAAAATAAAATAAAAGCAGCAGAAGTTATTAAGTTGAATTTTTAAAAATAGTAAATTATGAATATGGTACAAAAGAGAGATTTAATCGGAAAATCAGAAAAATTAGCGATTATTATAATCACATTATTAGAAATAACTCATCTTATGGCGAAATTTGGAGTTTATGAAGTTAAAACGATTTACACTATGATTATCATTGTATTTGTATTAACAGTGGTTTTTGTTTATCTCAATGTTCCGCCATTACTAATATCATTACTTTGCTTTATCAGAAGCAAAGTAATTCTTACTAATACTACTCCTACGGACACTACTCACATAGAGACTACTACCACGGATATTCCTCACATAGAGACTACTCCTATGGATATTATCACGGAGACTACTCAGATAGAGACTATCCCCATGGATACTACTCCCATATATACCCACACGAATACTACTCCCATGAATGCTATTCTTATCAATACTACCCCTACAGATACTATTGATAATATAAATAACACCTATATAAATTCAAAAAATAAAGAAAAAAATAAATTTGATATTGTTGAAAAATATATAATAGAAATTTTTTCTGAATATTGTTCAGAGGAAGATGTTAAAAATATTTATGCTGTAATAAAAGCCTATTTTAATGGAGTGACCGATTTTTCAAACTATCCCTCTGTAAGTATTTTAGAATCAAAATATAAGGATTCAGAATATAAGATTTTAAAACCTTTAGACTTATATCACTTTGGTTGGAATATTTGGAATCACTTTAAAGATGAAGATAGAAGAAAACAAGTTATAATTGCCGTCCTTTTGAAGGCTATTTTTCCAGAGAAGTTATCTAATAATAGTATAAATACTATAGTAAGTCATTTAAAAAGCCATAAAGAAAAAGGAAAAATCAAAATCAAAGAAGATTTATCTAAGCCTGATAAGTAAAAAATGTATTCTTTATTATATGATTTATATGATTCGTTTATGATTTTCCTGTAATTCGCTTGTGATTTTCCTGTAATTCGCTTGTGATTTTCCTGTGATTCGTTTGTGATTTATTTTTTTATGTGTTTTTCTCATCACAAAGGATACATTTACTAAGTTTGCACCATAATTTTAAACATCAAAATTATGAATGCAAATGAAATTTCATTTGAAAATCTGCCTAAGGCAGTCGCTCTTCTATCTCATCAGATAGAAGAATTAAAAACTATTGTAAAAAATAAAGATACAATAGAAATTAATAATAAGAAGACTCCTATAAGTATAGAGGAAGCTTGTACAATCCTAAAAAAGGCTAAACCTACACTCTATACATTAGTGAGAAAGCGACAAATTCCCCATTACAAAAATGGGAAAAAGCTCTATTTTTACGAAGATGAACTTTTGGATTGGATTGCACAAGGAAAAAGAAAGACAATTCAAGAAATAGAAGAAATGGCTCACAAAGCTAAAAAAAAGGTCAAGTAATTTAAACGTAAAAATGTATCAAAATGGGAGAATTACTTATACCTTACATTCGTGTGGGCACTACTTATTACAAAATTATAGAACGTCCACAAATCTTTGGCGGCAAAATCACTTCACTCGTTAAGTGGTCAAGAGAAACCATTATCGAAGACCATGGTAAGAAATATATCTACGAAATTCCTAAATATGATGGCTTCTGTTGTATTCCTAATCATCTGAAATACCAAAAAACTATAGAGAATTTTTATAATATATACAATGAAATTCCCTATCAGCCGAGTATTTCGGTAGTACTGTCAGATGAAATTCCTTTTTCTATTTCTTTTATGCAACATATTTTCGGAAATCAAGTAGATTTAGGTCTAGATTATCTGAAGATTTTACTGGAAAATCCTACTCAAATTCTTCCTATCTTATGTTTGGTAAGCAAAGAAAGAGCTACAGGAAAAACTACTTTCCTCAAATGGCTCAAAGAGATTTTCGGAAGAAATATGACTTATATCAAGGGAGATTCGTTCAATAGTCAATTCAATTCTGACTGGGCTTCAATGTTGATTATAGCCATTGACGAAGTGTTTTTTGATCGAAAGGAAATCACTGAACGACTAAAATATCTCTCCACTACCAATAAGGATAAGTTAGAGAATAAAGGTAAAGACCGAGAGGAAATTGATTTTTTTGGAAAATTCATCCTTTGTTCTAATAACGAAGACAATTTTATTCAAATTGATGAAAACGAAATTCGCTTCTGGGTTTTGAAAATCAATCCAATAAAATCTGAAAACACTGAGTTTCTTCAAAATTTAATTACAGAAATTCCTTTATTTTTAAGTTTTTTAATCCATCGAAAATTCCATTCTGAAAAGAAAAGCAGAATGTGGTTTGCTCCTGAAGAAATAAAAACAAAAGCACTCCAAAAGCTTATTCTTAAAAATTCAAATAAGTTGGAATGTAAGATGATAGAACTTCTTTATGAGTTTTTTGAATCAACAGAGGAAACAGAAATAAAGGCTGTCCCTCAAGATATTTTGAATATGCTCAATAGAATATTCCGTCAATTGTATTATTCCCGAAATGATGTAAGGAATGTACTGAAAGAAAAATGGAATTTAGAACCTCAAAAAAACGGATTAACTTACACCCGCTACGATATTGACTATTCTGGAAATTTTTATAAGAGTAATTCTGTGGGAAGATACTTCAATATTTCCAAAAATTTTATTCTTGAAAAATATGTTGATTTGTCGAATTAAGCTACAAATAATTGAATTTTAATTGAATACCCATTCAACGAAGTATTCAACAAATTTTAAATCCTTGAATTTTGTTGAGCTATTGTTGAACAATCATAAACCTATTTTGTTGAATTGTTGAGTTTTTGTTGAGTGTATAAAATGCACTTGATAAGATAGTTACATTCTTTTTTCAACAATTCAACGAAAAAACAAATGTATAAAACTCAAAAAATAAGATATGAATTGTAAACAAGCAAATACTCAGATATCTATTAGAAATGTTTTGGAAAGTTTTTCTCTTTTCCCAAGCAAAGGTAATTCTAAAACAGCATTTTATTTTGCTTTTGATAGAGAAGAAAAAGCACCCAGCTTATTGGTCAATTTCATCAAAAATATTGCTTTTGACTTCGGAACGGGAAAGAAATACGATATAGTCTCATTGGTTCAGGGCATCAAACTATGTTCTGTATCTGAAGCCTTAGAATATTTGTCTCAATTTGATTTTTCTTTTAATGAGCAAATATGTAATGTAACTAAAGACGAAAATAAATATGAAATATTATCCATTTCAGAGGTCAAACACAATGCCCTAATTCAATACTTAAAGGAAAGAAGAATTGAAAATAATATTCACTTACTTAAAGAAATTCATTATAAAATATCAGATAAAAAATATTTTGGAATTGGTTTCAAAAATGATACTGGTGGTTATGAAGTAAGGAATAAATATTCAAAAATTTGTATTGGGAGAAAGGATATCACAACAATAAAAAATAAATCAAACAATCTTCGGATTTTCGAAGGATTTATGGATTATCTTTCTTTTATAGAAATGAAAAAAACACTAGAAGAACAACTATCAGATTATGTGATTTTAAATTCTGTTTCAATGATTTTTAAACTTGAAAAAATCATTGAGAATTATGAAAAAATAGAACTATATTTTGACAATGATGAAGCAGGAAATAGAGCGACAAATGAAGTAAAACAATTAAATCCTCATGTAGAAGATTATAGAACTTTATATCAAAACTACAAAGATTTAAATGATTTCATAATGATTGAACCTATTTGCTACGATATTAGTGCAAAAAGTACCCATTGTTTACAATAAGCGTGGGGCTTAATGTAAATAATGGAACTTTTTGGTTTTTTCCTGTCGTCAAAAACATTAAAAAAACACAGATAATAAAAAAATGGAACAAGATTTTTTAACGAATTTCATAACAAAGATTCAAGAAGAACAAGAAGAAAAAAATGCACAAGAAAAAAGAAAAAATTATTTCAAAACTATTGGTAAAAAAGGTGGTTTAGCCAAGAAAAAATCTGCTCTTTTTTCTAAGACAATTTCTACAAAACTTACAGAAAAAGAATTCGAAACTCTCAAAGAAAAAGCAAAAAAACTAAACCTCAAAATTTCTAAATATGTTCGACTAATTCTAACGGAAAGAGAACTAAAAATTAATGAATTTAAAACAGATGAGGTACTTTTATCCTATGGAAATAACTTTAAGAGAATAAAAAATCTATTACGAAATCATGAATTTTCAAATTTGGAGAATAGAACTGAAATCATAAGAGAGATAGAAGAAGTTACTAAATCAATTTACAATTATTTATACCAAAATAGAATACGAGATGAATAATTCTGCAACTACAAGACGTATTTCCAAAATTGCTTTGCAATACAATGGAAATGACAAAGGGACAGCTGAAATGGTATATTCCAGTAATTTGTTATCCGATACTGCTGAAAATCAATTTCAAGAAATGAAAGCTGTAGCTGACCGAAATAAAAATGTAAAAAATTGGGCTTTGACAGGATACATTTCTCCAGAGAGATGTGAAGAAAATGAAATTTCTAATGATGTCTTGGTAGAACTTACCTTAAAAGCTCTAGAAAAGGTTGGCGTTACAAAAGACAATCAAATTCGACTAGATATTCATAATTCTACAAGACACAAACATATTCATTTTGTAGTCAATAAAGTAAATACACATGGACAAAATACAATAACGGCTCATAAAATAGGAGAATTATTTGGACAAGCTGTAAGAGAAATTTGTAAAAATATGAATCTTAAGACAGATGTAGAAATCAGTAAGGAAAAGAAAGAGAAAATGCTTGATAGTTTGCATCACTGTCTTAAGAAAGCTACTAATTTTGATGAATTGATTACTGAAATGGAGCAATTAGGATACAAAGTAATACTATCAGAAAATGTAAAAGTAGGTGTTTCAGGAATGCGAATTGTAAAAATATCTGATATTAATACAGAAACAAAAAGGGAATATCCTGCTGGGTATAAACTATCTGAAATTACTAATAAACTCAAAATAAAGGATATAAAAGAAATTTTAGATAAAAATAATTCAAACTTAATAGATGAAAAAGAAGAAATAAATAGACCTTACAAAAGAAAATTTTAAAACTAAAATAAAAAATATGAATACAGAAAATAACAAAATGGACAATGGTTTAGATTTGCTAAACAAAGTAATAAAAAGTAATGAAGATAATATAGAAAAACTAGCAAGTACAGTTTCTGTTTATCAAGATATTTTAAATTTAGTAGGTGAGTTTGAAAGCTCATCTAGTTCACTAAATCATAGAATAAATAATTTTGAAACTTCATTTAAAGATATTTCTAAAAAAATTGAAAGCACTACAAAATTTATTCCTAAGAGTATTAAAACAGATTTATCTGAAAATACAATTTCAAGATTAGAACATTTCGAGAAGAAATCCAAGTCATTAAAATATTTATTGATAGGTAGTTTTATTTGTTTTGGAATAGCAATTATTGTAATGTTTTTATCATTTTATTTTTCTAAGCAATGGTATGATACAAGTATAAAGACCAAAGAAGAAATTAGAAGCCATATTTTTAAAGAAATGAGAGCAGAAGGCAAGGAGTTTTATGATATAGAAGTATTCAATCGATTGAAAATGAATACAGAAATTATCAATAAATGGATTGAAAAAAAACCGAAAGAAGTAAGAAATTTTTTGCAGTTTAAAGAGGGATATGAAGCAAGATAATTTTTTTAATCACAATTACATAGTTTTTTACCATTATTCACTTAAAATTAATAATTTTTCTTTTAAATAATTGAAATGTAGTTAATTATATAGTATTTTTGAGTCAACGGATTTGATTTCATACCTTTGCAGAGCATCATAAGATTCTGCATATACATCAAGATAAATTTGTTTTCACTTAGTTAGTCCCATTTCTTAACAGAAATCATTTTAATTATCTAGTTTGTAAGTATGAGGATGATAAGTATATGAAGTTCTTCTGATTTTGGAATCTGTTACTTACACTCATATTTGGCCAACTTAGTACTCATGAAAATCTTCGTGACCTGATAGTAAACTCAGTATCTCGTTGACTGATAAAACTCCTTTGAAAGAAATTTTTGACAAAACTATATTCAATAATGACAAGGAACGAAATAGTTCAAGTGAACCGCTATTATTTAATTTTGATTAGTATCATTTTTTTAGTGGACACTAATGATCAAACTTATGTTATATTATGTGAGTTTTAATAAGGAATAATACTCTTAAATAGGATATTAATAATTACGTATCTAAAAAACATTTCTATTTTTTCAAGAGAGTAACATTCTATAAAATATATATTACATTCTAATATTGTCCCCTCATTTGTTTTTTACACAAATATAGTTGTTTTTCAAAATAAATTGTTATTTTTGTAGCGCAAAAGAAACAACTTTTCATTATGAGAATAAAGAACTTCTATTTATTACTTTTGTTATTGTGTTCTATAAGTTTGAATGCACAGGAACAAGAAAATTTCATTTCCTTAGAAAAGAAAACTCATTGGGTAAATCAAATCCAAGATATTACAGAACTTCCTGTAGGTATTAGAGAGAATAAAAATGGGATAGAATATGCAATAATGGTTACTAAGGCTACTTTTTCTTCTAATGAAACAACTGTAAATATATATGCCCGTATTACCTTTCCCGATACCCAAGCACCATCTGGTAAACGTGAACTCTACTTCGGAGCTACTGAAATTCCTTTTTCATATGAAGGACAGTTAGTAGGTGATGTACACTTGTCATTATTGGGTGATATAACTCTTAGCAATACCAAAAACTGGTCGTTTTTACTCAAAGGAGGGAGAAATGTAAAAGGTCAAACAATGGATGACCAAACATACATAGAAATAAATTGTAATGGACTCAAAAAAATTGCTTTAAAAGGGATGATACGCATCTCTAATGAACTTATAGTGCCAGTTGATAGCCAATTACAACCTATCCCTAATGGTTATGTGGAAAGCGAAGTCGCTATAGAGGCTGAAGATTTTAACAACCTACTTGTAGAACTGAAACTTCCTGCTTTTGCTCTTACAAGGCAAATACAAAATAAAGACAAAGGAGCTTTTATATTTCACCCTGAGCGAATGGTCTTGGATATGAGTGACATCAACAATGCTCCAGCAATGGTATTTCCTAAAGGTTATGATGAGTATTTAGTAGCAGGGCAAGATAGCTGGCGTGGATTTTATATACAAGAGCTCACAGTTACATTGCCTGAAGAGTTTAAAAAAACAGGAGGGCGGGTAAGCTTAAAAGCGACTAACTTCCTTTTGGATGCCTATGGTTTTTCTGGAAGTTTGTCGGCAGAGAATCTCATCAGTTTTAAGGAGGGACGTACTTCAGAGGATAAGAAAAAGGGTTGGCAATATGCTATAGATCATATACAAGCTGATTTTGTAGCCTCTAAACTTACTGGAGGGGCTCTTTCAGGTGCTTTTCGTATTCCTATAGAAAAGGAAGATTCTCAAGGAATTCATTTTGATGGTAGCTTTTCTGAGGATAACTACATGCTTCGTGTTTCCTCCTTAGAATCTATCTCATTTGATATGTGGAATGCAAAAGCTGTTATCCTTCCTTCTTCTTATGTTGAATTACAAGTAAAAAACAAAGAATTTCTTCCTAAAGTAGTATTGGATGGTTCAATGATTTTAGATGCTCCTAAAGAAAATGAGAATCTTTACCGATTGGAAGGAGTTAAATTTCAAAAATTCACCTTACAAACACAAGCTCCTTACTTATCAGCTGAGTATTTTGGCTGTGAAGGAGAGCAGAAAATAGCAGGTTTTCCTGTGAGTATCAAAGATGTAAGTGTCGCTTTCAGAGAAGAACGAGCTCAATTACATTTCGGTATACGGGTAGGTTTACAAAAGGATAAATTTTCAGCCGAAGGTGATTTTAATATCTACGCTAAAAATACTGATGAACACTGGAGTTACGATAAGTTTGAAATTAATAGACTCAAATTAGAAGATGTAGATATAGTAGTAGCTAAAGTGAGTGGAGAGTTAAACCTAATGAAGAACGACCCAGTGTACGGCAATGGGTTTAAGGCAAAACTTTCAACCAAGATTACTTCTTTGGATGTAGATGTAAATGCTAATGCTGTATTTGGTAGTAAAAACTTTCGCTATTGGGGCTTTGAAGCTATGGTAGATGGACTAAATATCAACACCCAATACGTAAAAATAACAGGATTTATAGGAGGAGCGTATTACCAAATGCGTCCTTTGGGGAATCCTAAAGATAAAGAGGCATTAGAAGCCTTTTCATTAGTTCCCGATGAAAAGATAGGGTTAGGACTCAAAGCAGGAGTATTAGGAGCTTTTCAGGACAAAAGAGTGATTTCCTTTATAGCCTTATTAGACATTCAAACCTATAAAGGAGGAGGTCTCTCAAAGATTGGTTTTTATGGCAATGCAACGGTAATGTACGCTTTGCAAGATAAGCTATCCAATCCGTTTGCTACTGTACAAAAAGGCTTTGCTGACAATGTGCAGAAAGTGGTAAAAATGGAAGAGTTGGCTAAAAATGAGAAATACAAATATTTAGACAACTCAGGGAAAGCAGATATCCCTGATGATTTTACCATAGATGAAAGCAATGAAAGCAAAAAAGCACCTATCTTCGCTCAGCTAAATGTGAGCTACGACTTTGCTTCAAAAGCCTATCACTCTAATATGGAAGTATACGTGAATGTAGCTGGTGGAGTAATACGAGGAACTGGTAATAGTGGATTGGCAGGACGTGCAGTATTGCATATAGACCCACAAGATTGGTACTACCACTTAGGGACTACCCGTGAGATGATGGGATTACAAGTGGGCTTTGGAGATTTCCTAAATATCAAAGCGCAAACGTACTTTATGGTGGGTACCAAAATAGGTGAAGCACCTCAACCACCTGCGAAAGTAGCTGAAATACTAGAACTCAATCCTGATGAGATAGGGTATATGAAAAGTCTTAACCAGATCAAAGAAGGAAAAGGATTTGCTTTCGGTGCACATTTGAATTTTGATACCAAATTTGATGTAGGGTTCCTCTATGCGAGTTTTGCAGCAGGCTTTGGTTCAGACTTAATGTTAAAGAATTACGGCAATGCCCATTGCAAAGGCAGAAGCGGAGAACTGGGTATCAATGGATGGTATGCTAATGGGCAAACATATGTATATTTGCAAGGGGAATTGGGAATTAAGATA
The DNA here is from genome assembly GCF_035282625.1 of Capnocytophaga sp. G2. Classification (NCBI taxonomy): domain Bacteria; kingdom Pseudomonadati; phylum Bacteroidota; class Flavobacteriia; order Flavobacteriales; family Flavobacteriaceae; genus Capnocytophaga; species Capnocytophaga sp. G2. The sequence continues at coordinate 39,075 of NZ_JAYKBU010000018.1, forward strand.
AAATTATTCTTTGTTCGCAAGCGTATTCCTATTCTTAGTGCAGGAGTTGCGGCATTGTTACAAGGATCAGGGCCTAATCCTTTTTGGGCAAGAGGTTATTTGGGAGGTTACTATAATGTACTTGGTGGATTGGTGAAAGGTCGTTTTCGCTTGAAAATGGAATTTGGAGAACAATGCGAATTGGCTAATGATCAAGTGTTAGGAGGTATGAAAATTATCTCAGATGTTTCTCCCTCTGATCGCAGTGAAGGGGTGGATGTGTTCCTCTCTCCACAAGCTACTTTCAACTTAGAGTTGGAGAAACCTATTGTAATTCCCGAAGACGACCGCGATCATACATATATTGTGAACTTAGAAAAATTTGAAGTGCTTGATGCACAAGGAAATACTATAGAGGGAAAACTAACTTATGGGAAGAGTCAGGATGAACTCAACTTTACTCCGAAAGAAGTACTCCCACCTCACCAAAAACTAAAAGCGGTGGTAAGTGTGAGTTTTAAAGAACTCAAAGGTGGAAGTTACCAAACTGTGATGGTAGATGGAAAAAAGGCTATAGAAACTGAGGAACGTAGTTTTACTACCGGAGGAGCTCCTGATTATATTCCTAATAAGAATATAAAATATGCTTATCCTGTCTTAGACCAAAAGAATTATTTTGTAGGAGAAAGTAATGAAGGATTTGTACAATTGAAACAAGGACAATCTTATTTGTTTGAAGATGCACATTGGAATACGCGCTTGTTTATAGATCCAGAAGGAGGAGGAAAAGGACAAGAGCTTACACCTACTTATCTAAAAGCGGAAAATAGAATTACCTTTACTATACCGAAGCTTTCTAAGGCTACTAAATATGGACTTTCTGTTGTAAGTTATAGTAAGCAAGGAACAAAAGTAAATACCACAGATAAAACACAGGAGAAAAAAAATAATGTAAAAGCCTCTGAAGGAAATTTTGATAAAGGAGAAGATGAAACTTCTTACACCTTTGAAAACAAAAAAGCACAAGCCAATGCCGATAGAGGAGGCTTTGAACGTTTGTCATACCATTTTGCTACTAGTAAATACGAGCGCCTGAGCGACAAGATGAAGAAGTTTGATACTCGACATTTGTGGATAAAATACAACTCGGCAGTTGTCTTACTTCAGAATGATATGAATACTGATGAACCTTTTGAAGAAATAGAACTCATAGGTAGTACTTATTCAGAAATACCACTTATAAAAGCTGAAGCTGTATTAGATGATAAGTTCGATGCTTTGTTTTCTAAATATCTATATAGTAATTCTCAAGGGCAAACATGGTTCAGCAGAGATACTAACACTGTAGGTTATCCTCCAAAAGAGGCTGTGATTGTTTTTCCATTCTACCCTGAAGAACTGAAATGGAATAGTTATGACATAAAACGAGTATTTCCTTATCGTTATGATGTACTTATGTATTATCAAAAAGACTGGAATGCACAACAATATTATTTAGCCAATCACTGGGATGAGTTGAAAAAAAATCCTTTGTACAAAGAGTTTATGGAACTCTATTTTCCAGTGCTTCCTACTAAGAACTACAAGGCAGTGTTAAAATATCGATTACCTAACGGGAAAATTACTTCCGAAACGCCTTACAAATATAAGTTTTAAGAAGATGAAACAAGTTTTATTCGTAATTGTATATAGTATTACTTTTCTTTCCTTTTCACAAGAAAATCCTTCTTTGCAAATGAGTAAAGAAGTGCGAAAAAGCAGCATTGCCTTGCGTTGGGCTGTAGACACTCCTGTAGCGTGGCAGAAAGCCAATAACATAGGTTTTCAGTTAGAGCGCACTACATATCTTCGAAATGGAAAAGTACTAACTACTCCTGAGACCAAAGTCTTAGGCACATTTAAGACTCCTCCGTTAGAGAAGTGGCAAGAATGGGTAGAAAAGAATAATAATGCAGCTATTATAGCACAAGCTATCTATGGTGAAACTTTTGAAACAGAGATTTCTAACAAACAGAACCCTATAGAAGGTATTGCTAATAAAGCACGTGAAATAGATGATCGTTTTTCTTTTGCACTGATGGCAGCCGATTTGGATTTTTCGGTAGCTTGTTTTGCTGGTTGGGGATATGTAGATAATGAGGTATTACCCAATGAAAGCTATCTCTATAAAGTAAAACTATTGCCTAATGATAAGCTTACTATAAAAGAAGGAGGCATAGTAGTAGGGCTCAAAGATTTTCAAGAATTACCAGCTCCTTTTGATTTTAGAGCTCATTTTGAAGATCGGAAAGTAACTCTTATGTGGGACTATCAGACCCTTAATCAATTCTATAACTACTACTTTATTGAAAAAGCGGAAGGCGATGCTCCTTTTATTCCGATAACCGAACACCCTGTGGTGAATATGAATCAGAATAGTCGTTCTACAGCGATGATTTATGTAGATTCATTAGCACAGAACGATAAAGAATACCGTTATCGCCTAAGAGGGAAAACAATTTTTGATACCTATAGTCCATATTCTCAAGAGATAAGAGGGAAGGGAATTCAGGCTATTACACAAATAGCACAACTTACAGAGGTAGTTCCTATAAGTGAAAAGCAATATCGCTTGCATTGGGATTTCTCTAAAGAAAATGAGAGTGAGATCACACATTTTTCGCTACTTCACTCTCCGAATGACAAGGTATATAAGGAGATAAAAACACCTATTGCAGTGGGAGAAAGGCAAGTTGTCGTGACTCCTACTATGCCCTCTAATTATTACAAAGTGCGTACTTATGGCAAGAATGGTACTACTTTTGATTCCTTTGCAATGTTGGTTCAGCCCAATGACGAGACTCCTCCTGAAAGAGTACAACAACTCACAGGAACTATAGATACTTTAGGGGTTGTAAGCTTGCAATGGAAAGCCAATACAGATGCTGACCTAATGGGTTATTATGTATTCAGAGGCAATCAAAAAGGTGAAGAAATGATGCGTATCACAGGTTCGCATATCACTAATACTTCGCTAAAAGATACTGTAGCACTCAAGAGTCTGAATACTAAAGTATATTATTGGGTAACAGCTATTGATTTTCGTAAGAATGAGTCTGCACCCTCTGCATTGTTAGAACTTACCAAACCCGATAAAGTACCCCCTACTACCCCTATTTTTATCGAATATACTGACGATAAAAAAGGTTGGAAAGTCACTTGGCGTAAGAGTTTTAGTGATGATGTAAGTCAATATTTGCTCTATCAAAGAGAAAAAGGTACTACCAATTGGAAACTTATTCACTCTGAAAACCATAGCAAAAAGGAAACGTATACATATATCATTCCTCCTAATGTATCTGGAATATATGAATATACTGTACGGGCAAAAGACCATAGTAATAACTTCTCTGACTATTCACCTGTAATACAAATCATTCACCACCCCAAGAGTGATGATAGGGTACTGAGAGGACTCCAAAGCCGTATAAAAAAAGGAAAAGTTACTTTACAGTGGTTGCCTATAAAAGAGGACTTCAATGAGATGATGATTTACAAGGCTATCAATGGAGAAAAACCTACACTATGGCGTAGCTTTACTTCTCCTGTTACTTCGGTAGAAGATGCTGATGTGCAAATAGACAATATATACCAATACTTTTTCAAAGTCATATTAAAAGATAACTCACCTACTCCTACAGAGAAAATAGAGGTGAAAATAATTAACAATCAATAATTCATAATTTCTATGCTTTTCCGTCGATATATACTTCTTTTTCTAACCTTACTGAGCTTGAGTTTGCAAGGGCAGCAATACCCTGTGGATATACAAGTCTTTGCCACTCCCCCCTATCCACAGAGTCTCAGAGGGTATGCTGATACTTTCGAGGAGAAGCTACAAGCACATTTTTTGCTCAAAGATCTCTCTACAGGCGGGCGCCCTTTTGTGCTCCGCCTCTCTCTTGAGAATTTCCAAGGGCAAGTCATAGCCCAAACGCCAGACTATATAGCCCCTTACTTGCTAAACCTCACCCCAGGAGTACGCCGTACCCTCTCCAATATCGATTTCAAAAGCCTACTGAAGTATGAGAACCTCTATGGTATCAACGAGAGTACCTACAATGGTCTGCTACCTGAGGGCACTTACTTCCTCTGTTTATCCCTATATGATTCGGCTACGGGACGCCCTGTTTCCAACAAAGGACGGGCAATGCTACAAGTACGTCGCTACGCTCCTCCTATACCGACAATGCCACAAAAGGGAGAGGTACTCACCAAAAAGAACGCTTTTCAGCATATCGTCTTCCAATGGATGCCCCGCGATATAGCTCCCTTTATGCAATATGAGTTTACCCTCAAAGAAGTATGGGACTTGTCGTTAGTACCCGAAGAAGCCTTTATGACAGGCAGGCTGGTGTACCAAACCCAAACCTATGCCCCTGCTTTGGCATATACCAATATGATGCCGATCCTTCTGGAGAATAAGCGCTATGTATGGCAAGTACGGGCTTTTACAAATAACCCCAATAACCCCAATGAACCATCTTATTTTAAGAATAATGGCAATTCCGAAACCTTTTACTTTGACTTAGTCTCTCATTGTGAAGCTCCTAAGTTTCTCACTGCGATAAGCGAAAGTACCTCAGCCCAACTGCGATGGAGTGCTCAAGCGCTAATGCCTAATCAAGAGTACCCATACAAGGTGATGTACCGTGAGAGGGGCAAAAGCTGGAAATCGCAAAAGGTGAGTATGCCCAATGCCAAGCTCACCGGACTCAAGCGAGGGCGTATTTATATTTACAAAGTGGGGGTAGCTTGTGGACTAAATGCCACTCATAGTAGTTCGGTATTTGGTCAGGAGAGCTATATGTATAGCACGGAACAGGAGTTTACCACCACCGAGCAGGTAGATCAGAAGAGCCAGGTGCAGTGTGGAGTAAAACCAGAAGTACGCATCAAGAATACTTCCCCACTACAGGACAACCTGTATCCTAACACTACCTTTACGGCAGGTGATTTTCCGGTAACTGTACTCAACGCTACAGGTAGCAATGGTGTATACTCTGGCGAAGGTTATGTGAAGGTTCCTTACCTACAAGATACCAAGATAAAGGTAAGCTTTACCAATATCAAGCTCAACACCGAGCACCAACTCATAGAAGGAAAACTCGTAACCACTTATGACCAGACCGAGAGAAATGTACAGTTTGTACAAGAAGGTATAGGTGAAGTCTTTGGCGATAAAGGCAAGAAAGACCAAAAGATGCCTTTTGAGATAGAAAATGAAAACGATATACAAGTAGATAGTATCTCAGGGCGTATCACCATTACCGGTAAGGTAGACCCTAAAACCGGTATAGCACCGAAAGTAACCTTACCTAAGGGAAGAGACTATGTAATCACCGATAACAAAGGGAAGGTATATCAGTTAGATGAGAGTGGTAAGGTAACTGCTCAAGGGACAAAAGAAGAAGGCACTCAGTTAGCCCAACAAGGCGGAAAAGGAGATAGCAAAAATCCGCCTATTAGCAACAAACATTTTAAGGTAGAATGGCTTTTCAACGATGAGTTAGCAAACGACACCACCGGTGAAATACCTTATAAAGCCCTTGTAAAAGGCAAAACCTCCAGCTTTGAACTGCGCATACAACCCGCCGATACTACCAAATACGCTTTCTACTTTCATACCAAAGATGGAATAAAAGTAGATGCAGAAAGCAAGGGAGACGGATTATACAGAATCACACGTAAGGGAGCTTTCGACTTTGCGCAGGAAGAATTATGGGTCGTTGCCAAAGAAAAGAAAGACAAAAAAGGCAAAAAAGAAGAACTCATTGGTAAATGTGTTTTAGTACACCTCTCTCCTAAAGAAGTAAATGTAGCTTTGGTACCTACTCAAAGCGGACAAAACCTTCAAGAGGCAATCGCTCAAGTACAGCAGATATATGAAAAAGTAGGGGTAACACTACACATCACCACTGAACCTCCTTTTGACATTAACGACCAACTCAAAAACGGCACTTTGCCCACAGAAAACGAGTTTGGCGACCTTTCTACCTATAGCCCTGAACAAAATGCAGTCATCGCTAAATTTACAACCAAAAGAAAGCCCAAAGAAAACACTTATTACATCTTTTTGGTAAACGACGGCACTGGCGACCACGGCTATATGCGATTAGGAGGGCAATACGGCTTTGTATACAGCACCAACGCCCGAACCATAGCCCACGAACTCGGGCACGGCATCTTCAAACTCGAGCACCCTTTCAAAGGTAAAAATGCCGACAAAGGTAAAACTACTGCCCTGATGGATTACAATAAGGGGCAAGACTTCTTCTACCAGGACTGGAAACAAATCAACGATCCTAAAGTGAAGCTGTATGCCTTCCAAGGACAGAAAGAAGGGGAAAACCTTTTGCTAAAGAATTCTCCTATGATGGTACAGCGTTATATAGAATATTTTCGTTGTACCAAAAAACAAAAAGGAACTATTTACTCAGATGCGGATAAGACAGATGTATACGCTGAAGATATTACGATAGATGGTGTAAAATACGCAAAAATAGTTATTGAATTCTTAGGGAAAAACAATATAGAGTTTAAGAATCATTTCTCTCCGAAAGACTATCAAAATGATAAAAAAGAAATTCACAATCATTCCAAAGATAAATTAGTCATCACCTTTGGAGGAACTATCCGTTTCTCTATTTTTTCCAAAGATAGATTTCAACTAATCAGTTATCTATATAGTGATAATGATAAACATATAGAGCTTGTTAAGGGTATTCTTAGTGATATTTCTGCTTATAGAACAGAGGAAGGAGCCTTTGAATACATTAACTCATTAGATGTTTGTACGCTTTCATCTATTGATTTTGATACGATTAAGAAAGTTTTAAAAACCCTCACAAGCTCACAAACCTCTCTAACAGAGACGAAGGAAAAAGCAATTATCCGTATTTTGTCTTCCTTGAAAGAGCAAGACTTCCCTAAATTTATTGCACTGTTAAAAGAGGATAATTATAAGGTATTTAATAGACTATATACAGATTTAGACGATGCGGTATTATTCTATGGGAATAATAACTATACAGGTTTTGTAAAATTCCTTATAGAGATTTATAAAAAGGTCAATTCAAATACCTCTTTGAGCCAAGAGATCATAGGAGAACTTAGCCGTGAGAAGAATGAATTTTCGGTAATTCTGAATGTAACCCCTACCAATACTCGTTTTTTCCAAAGAGGTTGGTATCATCCCGAGCAAAGAAAGGTATCTGTCTATGCGATGGAAAGGACAATGGTACCTATTAAGACTACTCACGGACAAGACATTACTCCAAAAGACATAAAGGGAGAAAAGATTGGGGAGCTCTCACCGCTTTCTTATGTACTGATCTACAAGATTGATAGTGGAGTTTCTCTGATAGAAGAAGCTTTGAGTACAGCAGGATCGTCTTCGCTCTATTATGCTGTTCCTGCAATATTTTTGGATTACTACCGAGAAAAGGAGCAGCTTGATAAGTTAGAGAAAGAGGTCGCCTTTACCTTGGATATGGCTACAATAGCTAGTAGTGGAGGTCTTGCTTTAGCGACCAAAGTAAGTTGGGTACGCAGAGCATGGGCGGTGATAGAAGTGGCAGGCGCTGTGGGGAATATAGCAGCGAATACCGCTCAGAGTATGAACGCTAACCTACCTTTTGCCAAAGCTGTACATTACTATAACTTGGCGATGGGAGTTATAGGGATAAAGAATATAACACAGTTAGGATATGGTGTTGCTAAAAACCTTGCAAAGAATGTCAAAGGCAATGCTAAGTTATTAGAGAACTATGAGCACTGGCAGCGGGAGGTTGCACAATTAGACAATCTCCCACAAGCGGAAAGACAGCTAATAGAGAAGCAAAGAGAAGTTTGGAGAGCTTTGGGATTAGAAAATTCATTAGAACAACTGAGCAACTACAAAGAGCTTTCATCTCTGCTAAAAACGCTAAGTAAAAACGCTATAGATAAACTTCTAAAGGGTTGGGATGTAGATTTGCTAAAAGCCTTAGAAAAGGATTTATCTTCTAAATCTATGGGAGGTGAATTAAGACAGCTTTTACAAACAGAAGACGATTTCCTTAAATGGAAATTGATAAAAGAAGACCCTGCCTATGCCTTTGAAATCTCTAAAACTGATATTACTTGGACAAAATGGGGTAAAAGTAATTTCTTTAAAACAATAACAAAAGCAGGAAAAGAGTTTGAACTTGCTATCCTAAACAAAATAAAAACAAGGATAGGCAAAGAATATGAATCCCTTAAAAAATTAGTGCCCGACCTTGATGATCGAAAATTAGTAAGCCAAATGCATTTCTGTCTTCCTGGACTAACCCCTCCTTGTAACAAACAAGGCGAGTTCTTTATTGCCGACCAAGTTTGGATTAAATATGATGCAAGAGGTAATATACAAGATATGGTAGTGGTAGAGACTAAGTTAAGTCAAAATACAGGCTTATCTACAGGGCAAACTTTAGCACAACAACAAGCTGGAAAAGGTAGCTTGTTTTCAAAAGTCAATAACTCTATTTCACAAGATATTAATAAAGTGAAACTTCCAAGGGATATAAAACAAGGCACAGGAATTCCTTTAAAATCGTTTTATAAACTATATGGTGATGGGAAAAATACATTTAAAGGAATAACTAAATAAAATATATAAAATGGAAATTAAAAAGAAAGATTTACAAAGGAAAATAGAATCTATGCTTTCTAAAAAATATAAATCAAGATTAGGAGATGCAGGATTTATTACTTTTTTTGGAAATACTACAGGAGTAGCATATACTTTTGGGTTCAGACTGCAATTCGATTGTATGTTGACTTTTACAGGTTTTACAGTCGTCTTAGAAAAACTGGAACATTTTTTCTCTAATATCTTATTAGATGAGTTAGGTGAATACTACGATAACGAAATGGTGTTTTCTTGTTATGAATTTTATCCTCAAAAGTATGAGTTTGTACAAGATATCACCTCTGAGGCTCATTTAGAAGAGTTTTTGTCAGAGTTTTATAAATGTCTTTCGTATTATGAACAAGAAGTATTTCCTAAACTATTAGATATAAAATTTTTAGCTGATTATGTGGGGAGTGTGCCTTTTGATAAACAATTGGAGATTGTAGTTGGCGGAACTTATCCTGTCACTCTTTTTAAGAAAATTGCTATTCTAAAATGGGGAAATCACCCAAGATATGAAGAATATAAAAATGGCTTACAGACTTTTATAAAAGAAGATTTTTTAGAGCCAAGATATGAAAAAGAGGCACCTTTATACCAACAAGGCTTTGATTATTTAATCACTCATTTAGAAAATGAACCCAATCCTTTTATAAAGGAATAACTAAATAAAATATGTAAAATGGAAATTAAAAAGAAAGATTTACAAAGGAAAATAGAAACTATGGTTTCTAAAAAATATAAATCAAGATTAGGAGATGCTGGATTTATTACTTTTTTTGGAAATACTACAGGAGTAGCATATACTTTTGGGTTCAGACTGCAATTCAATTGTATGTTGACTTTTACAGGTTTTACAGTCGTCTTAGAAAAACTGGAACATTTTTTCTCTAATATCTTATTAGATGAGTTAGGTGAATACTATGATAACGAAATAGTGTTTTCTTGTTATGAATTTTATCCTCAAAAGTATGAGTTTGTACAAGATATCACTTCTGAGGCTCATTTAGAGGAGTTTTTGTCAGAGTTTTATAAATGTCTTTCGTATTATGAACAAGAAGTATTTCCTAAACTATTAGATATAAAATTTTTAGCTGATTATGTGGGGAGTGTGCCTTTTGAGAGAAAAGCAGAAATAGCTGTTGGAGGGAGTTTTCCAGTACACTTATTTAAAAAAATAGCTATATTAAAATGGGGCAATCATTCAAGATATGAAGAATACAAAAACGAAACATTAAAACTTATTGATTTGTATGCTGTAAAGAAACCAGAAAAAAAAGAAGAGGTTACCATTTTTAAACAAGGATTTGATTATTTAATCACTCATTTAGAAAATGAACCCAATCCTTTTATAAAGGAATAACTAAATAAAAATACAAACAAAATGGAGATAGAACTAGATAAAAGAGACTTACACCAGTTAATAAAAGAAGTAATATCAAAAGAGTATAAGGTAAATTTAGTAAATAATGATGCTACTATTAGCGATGATAGTTTTTCTTATGAGTTAAAAGGAGAAAATCTAGAATATTCTTTTGATTTTAGGATACAATATGATAGATTACTAACATTTGAAGGTTTTACTATCAAAATTAAAAAAGTTGAGAAATTAGTGTGTGATTTAATAATAGAAGAGTTGAAAAAATATTATTGTAACCATATATATCCTAATACCAAAGATTTCTATAAAACAGACTATTCTTTTTCGCAAGAAATCACCTCTGAGACTCATTTAGAGGAGTTTTTATCAGAGTTTTACAAATGTCTTTCATATTATGAACAAGAAGTATTCCCTAAACTATTAGATATAAAGTTTTTAGCTGATTATGTAGGAAGTGTGCCTTTTGAGAGAAAAGCAGAAATAGCTGTTGGAGGGAGTTTCCCAGTACACTTATTTAAAAAAATAGCTATATTAAAATGGGGCAATCATTCAAGATATGAAGAATACAAAAACGAAACATTGAAACTTATTGATTTGTATGGTATAAAGAAACCTGAAAAAACAGAAGAGGTTGCTATTTTCAAACAAGGATTTGATTATTTAATCACTCATTTAGAAAATGAACCCAATCCTTTTTACAAATTAGAATAAGTGACAGCAAGTTAAAGGCTACCTCGCCTTGGACAGCCAACCAGAAAAGCGAGTTGATAGATGTCTTTAAGAATAATCCTAATAAAAAATACATAGAGTTTCAAGTAAGAACAAATAATACCCTTTTGAAAGAAGCTAATGCTCCTGAAAAATTCAGACAAGGAACAACAATTAGAATATATAGAGAGGATGTATATAAAATTATTAGTGAGGGTGATAATATTAAAATTCCTCCTATACAAATGAATAGTATTAATTTTAAGAACTAACATAATGAAAGAGTTTAGAAAAGTTTTAATCTATATTGATAGTATTCTACTACCAACGGGATTCAAATTATTTGAGAGTGAAGAAAGTGGTTGTATAATTTGTGATTATAGAAAAAGTACAAATCAATCTATAAATAGTATAGCCTTTTTGAAAAGAGAAGATAAAATAAAAGGATTTTACTATGCTGTTAATTTTATAGAAATGGAACTCATAATAATACCTATTCTGACAAAAAACAAGTTATTTGGCGATGTAAAACCTGAAAAAATTGATGAATCTTTTTGGGTTCAAAAAAATACAAGATACACACTTTCTGATGATGGAAAAGACATTTCAGAATATGAAGAGGTCGTGAATATATTTAATCTTTTTTATAAACAAGATGCTCTTCCTTTCTTTGAAAAATGGAAAGATTTAAATGTTTTATATGAATATATTAAAGATAAAACAGAACGGGAGGAGTTGTCAGAAATTTTAGGGCAATTCTGGCAATTTAAGAAAGCTGCTATTCTAAGACTTTGTAATGATAGTAGTTATGAAGATTTTATGACTAAATTTGTAAATAGACGGGAAGAGATATTAAAAATGCGCCCAGAAAGTATAGATGTACAAAGATATTACAATGCCTCTAAAGAACTTAAACAAGTTTTAGACAATACAGAACCTATTTACAATGTGTAAAAACATTTCTGTCTTCCTGGACTAACCCCTCCTTGTAACAAGCAAGGTGAGTTCTTTATTGCCGACCAAGTTTGGATTAAATATGATGCAAGAGGTAATATACAAGATATGGTAGTGGTAGAGACTAAGTTAAGTCAAAACACTGGTTTAACTATAGGACAAACTTTAGCACAACAACAAGCTGGAAAAGGCAGCTTAAGTTATAAAGCTGAAATTCCAAAAATAAATGATGAAATTATGAATGTTAGATTGCCTAAATCTATTGATAGAGGAACTCAAATTCCTATCAAGGCTTTCTATAAACTATATGGTGATGGGAAAAATACATTTAAAGGAATAACTAAATAATTTTACTTATGGATTTAACAAGAAACAAAATTAAAAGTCTTTTCGAAAGCAATAGAGCTATGATAAATTATTCAGTTACAAAAGAAGATACAGATATGATTATTCTTTGTAAAAAAACTGATAGTTATATATTAAAGTTTGATTGTAGGTTACAATTTGATTCTTTCCTTAGATTTAACCCTTTTACGATTCAATTAAATAAATTAGAAAATTTCGTATATGATTTAATAATAGAAGAGTTGAAAAAATATTATTGTAATGATATAGCATTTGTTATCAAAGATTTCTATAAAACAGACTATTCTTTTTCGCAAGAAATCACCTCCGAGGCTCATTTAGAGGAGTTTTTATCGGAGTTTTATAAATGTCTTTCGTATTATGAACAAGAGGTATTCCCTAAACTATTAGATATAAAATTTTTAGCTGATTATGTGGGGAGTGTACCTTTTGAAAGAAAAGCAGAAATAGTTGTTGGAGGGAGTTTCCCAGTACACTTATTTAAAAAAATAGCTATATTAAAATGGGGCAACCATTCAAGATATGAAGAATACAAAAACGAAACATTGAAACTCATTGATTTGTATGCTATAAAGAAACCTGAAAAAATAGAAGAAGTTGCTATTTTCAAACAAGGATTTGATTATTTAATCACTCATTTAGAAAATGAACCCAATCCTTTTTACAAATGAGAATAAGTGACAGCAAGCTAAACGCTACCTCGCCTTGGACAGCTAACCAGAAAAGCGAGTTGATAGATGTATTTAAGAATAACCCTAATAAAAAATACATAGAGTTTGAGGTGAGGAGTGATAATGATATTCTTTTAGAAAAAGGAGCTCCAAAGAATTTTAATAGACAAAAGAATGTCAGAATATATCGTGAAGATGTTTATAAAATCATTAGTGAAGGTGATAATATAAAAATTCCTCCTATACAAATGAATAGTATTAATTTTAAATAATCAAAAAATGGAATTATCTTTTATACATAATTTTTAACTAATGAAGGTTTCATTCTAACTAAAACGAAGGAATTAAATAATAATGTGTTTAACTATCGTAAAGAACAAGATGCAAGTATTTTTCGTATAGGGTTCATTATTAAAGAAGAAGATGGAAAAAATCTTTTTTGGGGTTTTTCTATTTATATCAATTTTCTAAGTATTGAGAATATCTTAGTGTCAATACTTGCAAAAAATAATTTAGTAGGAAGAGAATCATCTCCAAAAGATATATATAATTCATTTTTCATTGATTACAATTTTAAAATTCCTACTATAAAAAAAGAAATAAAATCAGATAAAGACATTAAACAAATAGAAGATGATTTTTATCTATTCTTTAATACAGAAGCCCTTCCTTTCTTTGAAAAATGGAAAGATTTAAATGTTTTGTATGAATATATTAAAGATAAAACAGAACGGGAGGAGTTGTCAGAAATTTTAGGGCAATTCTGGCAATTCAAGAAAGCTACTATTCTAAGACTTTGTAATGATAGTAGTTATGAAGATTTTATGACTAAATTTGTAAATAGACGGGAAGAGATATTAAAAATGCGCCCAGAAAGTATAGATGTACAAAGATATTACAACGCTTCTAAAGAACTTAAACAAGTTTTAGATAATACAAAACCTATTTACAATGTGTAAGTAATTGCAGAATAAGTGTTTTTAAAATCATTAGTGAGGGAGAAAATATAAAAATTCCTCCTATACAAATGTTTTGAATATGAATCACATTGATTATAATAATTTCATTTTAGAAAAAAATAGGGTGGTGCTTCAAAAAGTATGATACAACTTTAGATGTACCCATAATTGATATAAAAGAAAGCTAAAGCAAAGGCCTT